>CAVAPH010000014.1:0-29262 GCA_963590455.1 bacterium
AAATAAAAATAAAATTTTCTTCAGATTTTTTGCAAAAAACTCTTGATTTTGCGAATAATGTTTGCTATAATCTTTAAGCCTGTGTAATAGCTGGCAATTTTGTAGGAGGAGGTGGCGATTGAAACATGGCCAACATTAAATCTTCTGCCAAGAGGGACGAAAAGTCCAAGGAGCTCAGAGCAAAGAACCGCGCTGAGAAGACCGAGCTCAAGACCATGATTAAAAAGTTTGACGCAGCAGTTGCCGAGGGCAACCGTGACACAGCCGTCAGTGCCTATAAAGTTGCTGTTAAGACAGTTGACCGCGCGACCGGCAAGGGTTTGCTGCACAAGAATAATGCAGCTCACAAGAAGTCCGCTATGGCGCTCAAGCTCAACGAGATGGCTTAATTCAGGCTTAATTTAATGGTAACGTAAACGGGATGCATTTGCATCCCGTTTTGCGCAATTATCTCCCCCGTTTGACGAAAGAATGCAAACGAGGGAGATATTTTTTATTACTCAATCTTGAGAAGTTCCTCAACGCCGTTGACGTTGTATTTTACGGAGAGGCCGGAGACATCGTTTATAACCTGAATATTCTTCGCGTCTCTGTTTTTAAGAAGCTGCGAGTAAATTTTTCGTGCATCGTCGGTATATTCGCCCATGTTGTCCGAACACAAAAGTACACCGCCGAAAAGACTGTTTACGGTTGCAAGCTTATATTTCTCCTCAGGCGTGAGTTTGATATTATCCTCGCGCAGGAAAAATACGTCGGGATCGCTGAGATATGCTCTGCCGTTGAGCTGGCGTCGGAAGATGCTGTTTAATATGGCGCGGCGCGTGGAGACCGTCTCTCTGTTTGCCGCACGTATGATAAAGTTGCTTGCCCAGTCAAGACCAACATCGCAGCTGATGCGGCAATAATCGCAGACACCAAAGGCAGGCATAACCGGGACGCCGCAGCCTAACAGCAGCTTATCGCCGCAGAGCCTGCGCAGAAGCTCCATCGCGCGGATCATGCGTCCGGCACGCGTCTCGTGCTCATCACCGAAGGGCGCGGCGGCATAGAGAAAGTCAAGCTTTACAAGATCAAAGCCCCACTCGTTGAGCACACGGTCGAATACTTTTTCAAGATAAGCGATAAACTCCGGATTGTCTATGTCGAGGGCGTAGAAACCGCCCCAATTGCTGCCGCAGTACCATGGCTTGCCGTTATGCTTATACAGCCAGTCTGGGTGCTTTTTGATAATATACGAGTCCTTTTGACATACAAACGGCGCAATCCAAAGCCCGGCGAGAAATCCCTTCGCGTGGATTCTGTCGACAAAGGGCTTGAGACCGTATGGAAACTTGTTTGGGTCCGTGCCGAGCCAGTCTCCGACAAAGGGCTCCCAGCCGTCGTCGATCTGAAAGAGGTCGCCTGCGCGCATGATATCACTGCAGCCGTCAAGATCGTCGGATATGCTGTTCTCGTCGATGTTTTGATAGCGGTTGTACCAGCTTGAGTAACCGGCAAGCTTCACTTCCGTGCGAGGCTTTATATTCATCTCGGCAAACCACGCATCAAAGACTTCGTCCTCTCTGCCCTCGGCAAAGAAGAGATCAAAGATTGAATACTCGCCGCCGCAGTGTATGCCGGCACAGTCACGAGTTATCAAAAGCTGCCCGGCGCTTGCGTCATATTTAAAAAGTGTGTATCCGGGGTGCTCATCGAGAGAAGCTATGAGGCGGTAATTATCTCCGCGGCGGAAGTAGCACCAGCTTTCACCGTGAGTGACGCCGGGGGTCTCCGGGTAGTCAACAAAGTGATAATCTCCGTAGCGATCAAGCCCGTAGTGCTTTACGACAAGCTTCGGAAAATGCCCGACGCCAGGAATAGAATCGCGCTTTGTGTATTCGGGACAAGAGGTCCATGTCTGATAACCGTTGATGAAAATGCGCTCATCTGCGTCAGTGCTCAGCTCAAGGCGAAGCTCGGCGGAGGTTATCACGTCATCAGGCAGAACGGGTCTTAAATGCCATGCGCCTGATTCAAATTTCTCCGTGCCGCTGATTGCCTCGCTGTTCTCAAAACAGATGCGATAATTCAGAGTATACATACGCTTTCCTCCTTTATATTAAATTATAATTAAATAATTAAGCAATAATAAATTCCAGACTTACGCTCTCAAGACCATCGACGCTTATTTTTAGCTCTTCCCTGCCGGACTTGCCGACGGTTTTAACGTAGCAGCCGCACATGCCGCCCTCGGCCGTTGCAGCTTTGGGACCGACAAGCTCCAGATCGCCGGAGACATCGAAAGAGACAGGGAGTTGGGCATAGCTTGCGATGTTGTTATATTCATCGAGCAGCCTCACGCGGATTAAAGCCATGTCATAGCTTGCACCCTCATGCAAATTCAAACTGCTTGCGCGGGCGTCTATATGCAGCAGACGCCCCGGAGCACGGGTCTGTGAAATAACGGTTTTATCTCCGCGCCTGCCTTCAAAGCGCCAGCGTGTGGCCTCACCGCCCCAGTTGCCCACGTATTTGCCGTAGAGCCGTACACCGTCTTCAAAGCTGAGCTTGTAAAACGCCATGCAGCGCAGCATTTTTAGCTTGTCGCCGAGCGGCATATTCGCAAGCCCGTGCTTCCCGGCGGAAACCAGGCAGTCATGCAGCAGCTTCTCCTTCTTGCCGCTGCAGCCCTCCTGCGTCTCAAGAAGACAGCCTATCGTGTCGTCAACGTGAACCGGGGGATGCGCAAGACCTGCCCAATCGCCGGGAGTGAAGCTCGTGACGTACTCATCGTTTTTATATAAATCTATCTTATCGGCGTTCGTGAAAACATAGATATCTCCGATATTGCCGGCGGCATAATCACCTATATCCATTGGGGAGCCGACCTCGAGAACATCGTGCTCGTCGCTTTGACTTGCGTAGAGCGCAGCGGCAAGCTTCGGGTTTCTGAAAGCGTCCATGACACCGTGATAGCACACGCGGTCACCGGAGCCGAAGTCTTTGTGCGTGGGATAGTCAAACATGCACCAGCCAAAGCAGCCGGCATGATCCCCGCTCGCCGCGGCATCGTTGAGAACTCTCGCGTGACGCAGCGCCTGCTCCTGCCGTTTCTGCCACGGGTCATAAGACTTAGTCGGGAACATATGACCGTTATGCTCTGAAACTATAAGCGCCTTGTTGACATCCGGAGTGACCTTGTTTTTCGGCTTCACGCCGGGATTATTTCCGCAGTGGGAAAAATCGTTGTAAGAATACACGTCCTCCAGTAAGCTGCTCTTCTCAAGATACCTGACGCCGGAGGTGGCGCGGCTTGGGTCGAGCTGATGGGCGAGTGCGTTGGTGTTTTTATAAAACTCATCGTCATCCACGCTCTCGTTGATGCGGACGCCCCAGAGTATGATACTCGGATGATTGCGGTACTGCAGAATCATCTCGCGCAGGTTTGCCAGCGCCTGCACCTTCCATGCACCGGAACCGATATGCTGCCAGCCGGGAAATTCCGTGAAGACCAGCAGACCTTCCCTGTCGCACTCGTCGATGAAATACTGACTTTGCGGATAATGCGAGGTGCGCACCGCGTTGCAGCCGAGCTCGTGCTTTAATATGCGGGCATCCTCGCGCTGAAGTGATTCGGGCGCGGCGTAGCCGATATACGGGTAGCACTGGTGACGGTTCAGCCCGCGCATGAATATGCGCTGGTTGTTAATATAAAGTCCGTCGCTCTTAAACTCTGCCGTGCGGAAGCCAAAACTTGTCGAGAGCGTGTCACCATTGTCGAGCGTGACCTTGCAGGTGTATATCTTCGGCGTATCCGGACTCCACAGCTGCACTCCCGGAGTATCGAGCACCGCCGTGCCGGCATTGACATAGTCCTCGCATATCACAGTGTCACCGTCGAGTATGGCAGCCGTCGCCGGAGCATCTCCGCCCTTGAGCGTGACTTTAACTACGGCCTTGTCCGCAAGTGGAGTCGTGATATAAATATCATCTATATATACCTGCTCACGCACATCGAGCCATGCCTCACGATAGAGCCCGCCATAGGTGAGATAATCAATCACAAATCCAAACGGCGGTATACTTGCGTTCTCCGTGCAGTCAAGCTTCACGGAGATTATATTATCCTCACCGAAATTTACATACTTCGTAATTTCAACGCGAAACGCCGTATATCCGCAGCGATGCGAGCCGGCCTTTTGACCGTTTACATATACAATTGCAATATGTGCTGCCC
The DNA here is from genome assembly GCA_963590455.1 of bacterium. Taxonomy (GTDB): domain Bacteria; phylum Bacillota; class Clostridia; order Oscillospirales; family Oscillospiraceae; genus Limivicinus. The sequence continues at coordinate 4,217 of CAVAPH010000014.1, forward strand.
CGTCAAACTGAAGAAACAGCCGTTTGTCTTTGTATTCCTGCGGAATGTTAAGCGCTCTCCGATAGCCGCAGACCATAGAATAATCCTCCGGCGCGGCATAGTGCAGCGGAACCTCACGCACGGTGTGCGGCAGCTGGACAGGTACGGTATCTCCCCCGCCCGCTAAAAACTCATCAGACCAGCACTCGCTAAACTGCCAGCCATCGCAAATACTAATCATGGTGCTTGTCCTTTCTATTTAATAATTAATATATAAATATAACGCTGAGTGTTGCTTATAATGCTTCTATAGAACAGGCAATGCCGCCGTTTTCATAGATTTCTACACGTGCCCAGGTCAAGCTGCGACCGGAGCCGGCAGTGCCGGGGTTGATTATTTTCACGCCGCCCATCTCTTCGATATCAGCCTCATGTGTGTGGCCGAACATTGCAATTTTCGCACCCTGCTCCATCGCGGCGTATACAAGAGAGTCAAGGCGGCCGTACTTCACGCCGTAGAGATGACCGTGTGTGATAAATGCGGTCACGGGGCCGAGAGGTACTGTGTCACGGTCAGGTGCAGTGCCGCCGATATCACAGTTGCCGCGGACATTATAGAGCGGAATTTCGGGGAATTCCAACCGCAGTGCCTCAGCATCGCGCTCATAATCGCCTAAATGTATAATCACGTCCGGGCGCACTCGGCGGACGCATTCTTTCATAAGAGCCGTAGAACCGTGACTGTCCGAAAATACGGCTGCTTTTATTACCGGTGTCATATAAATCCTCCTCGGGGAGCTCAGGCTAAGCTTTTATATTATTATTTATTATAACATATTATATCACGATAATGTTGAAAAATACGTGTATAAAATGCACCCCCTCCGGAGAATGAAAATGACCGAAAGGGGTGCATGTGAGATTTTATTTATTATTATTTTCCTGCCCGTCTGCCGGAGAAGTTTCCGCAAGCTCTGCTGGCTTGTTTTTATCATCGTGTTCATGCCCGTTTTTATCCTTGGGCTTTTGATGCAGCACAAAGAGCCATACGGAAAGCGAAATGATAAACGCTGCAACAACGCAGATAATGCGCAGGAAGGTATCGCGCCCGGTCAGCAGCACAGCCACAAGACCCATGACTGCGGACACACCGTACAGCACGGCGACGGCCTGCTTTTGATTCAGCCCCATGGCGAGCAGACGATGGTGGAAGTGCCCCTTATCCGCGTGAAAAGGACTCTGCCCGTGGAGAATACGGCGGAAGAACGCGAAGACCGTGTCCGCCAGAGGAATTGCCATCGCGAGGACAGGCACAAGGAACGTAATAACAGTGTGCAGCTTGAAAAGGCCCATTATAGACACACAGGCCAGCACAAAGCCGAGAAACTGCGAGCCGACATCGCCCATAAAAATCTTTGCCGGGTTGAGATTATAGGGAATGAAGCCTATGCAGCCGCCGCAGAGTGCCGCAAGAATAAAAGTAGTGTTGAGATCCGCAACGAAAAGCGACACTATCAGCATCGTGATCGAGCTTATCGCGGACACGCCGCAGGCAAGCCCGTCAAGCCCGTCTATAAGATTGACGGCATTCGTGCAGCCTACAATCCAGAGTATGGTCAGCGGAATTGAAAGGCTGCCGATCGGTATTGTCAGAACGTCCGAGCGGAAGTTCGGGTTTGAAACGGCGTTGAAAAATATTCCGCTGCGAATAGCGACAAGTGCCGCAATTATCTGAATCGTGAGCTTTATCCAGGGTTTTAAATTAACTATATCGTCAATTGCACCCATGGCGGCAATGATAAGCGCGCCGAGCAGCAGACCGATAACCTGATTTGAAAAGCTGACAAACAGCAACAGCGAGACGACAAAGCCCGCAAATATGGCAAGCCCGCCCATACGGGGTATGGGGTGATCATGGACACGGCGATCGTCCCTCGGAACATCTACCGCGCCGACTTTCTCCGCAAAGCTCTTTACATGCGGAGTCATATAATAAGAAACAGCAAGCGCCACAGCAAAGGACAGAACAATCCTCAGCCATGCCGGCGAAATTTGAAACATTTCCGTCTATCTCCGATGAATAATTAATTGCCGGGCAAATTATTAATTATAATTATATTTACCCTTGATAATCTCAGAACGGTTTTTCAACGAAGCCGACCTTCTTGTAGACCTTGCGCAAAGTCTTGCGCGCGGTATAAGCGGCCTTCTGGGCACCCTCGGTGTAGATCTGCTTGAGGTATTCTTTATCAGACGTGAGACGGGTGGCCTCTTCACGGATGGGACGCAGAGTCTCAATAACGGCATCGCCGACCTTCGTTTTAAATACGCCGTAGCCCTGACCGTCAAACTCGCGCTCTATCTCGTCGTAGCTCTCACCGGTAACGGCGGAGTATATATTCATAAGATTTGATACGCCGGGCTTGTTTTCAAGATCATAATGCACGCAGTGCTCCGTATCGGAGTCGGTAACGGCGCGTTTGAACTTGCGGGAGATCTCCTCGGGAGAGTCCATAATAAACACGCAGCCGGCGGGATCGGATTTGCTCATCTTGCTGGTGGGGTTGCTCAGGCACATGACGCGTGCGCCCACCTTCGGTATATAGGGTTCCGGTACGGCAAAGGTCTCACCGTAGATATTATTAAAGCGAATTGCGACGTCGCGCGCCAGCTCGCAGTGCTGCTTCTGGTCTGCACCGACGGGGACGTAATTTGCCTGGTAGAGCAGAATGTCGGCAGTCATGAGGCAGGGATATGTGAACAGACCGCCGTTTATATTATCGGCGTTCTTTGCGCACTTGTCCTTGAACTGGGTCATGCGGCTGAGCTCACCGAACATGGTGTAGCAGTTGAGCACCCATCCAAGCTCGGCATGTTCGTGCACATGGCTCTGGATGAAAAGGGTGTTCTTCTGCGGGTCAAGACCGCAGGCGATGTACTGGGCGAGCTGCTCCGTGGAGTGACGGCGAAGCTCTGCCGGGTTCTGACGCACGGTGATGCTGTGCATATCGACGATGCAATAATAGCAGGTGTATTCCTCGGAGAGTGCCACCCAGTTTTTAAGGGCGCCGAGATAGCTGCCGAGATGCAGGTCGCCGGAGGGCTGAATGCCCGAGAACATTACTTTTTTAGGCGCGGGAGTTTCAATCGTGTTGTTTGCCTGATTGGTTTCCATATATAAGCCTCCTGAACGGAGATGCCGAAGACGTCTCCGATATTTATACCGAGCAAAGTGTGGCAACGATAGCCGCAGCAGAGAGAAAAATCAGTTCCTCATGCTCATAACTTATTTATTTTAACAGAATAACTCTCACTTGACAACATGAAAAATATAAAATAATATAAGAGAGCGCGAGATAATATAATCTCCGCGCGGAAGAATACTGCTTGCCGCGGCCTGCAATGCGGCAGATTGGAGCTTTCAGATGATTGATATGAAATGGTTTGAGGAGATGGAGGCTCGCATCCCCAAAAATGAGGTGCGTACACGTTTTGCTCCCTCCCCCACGGGATATATGCACGTCGGCAACCTCCGCACTGCGCTCTATACGTATCTTATTGCGCGCAGCAACGGCGGCAAGTTCATCCTCCGCATTGAGGATACCGACCAGGGCCGTCTTGTCGAGGGCGCGGTTGATATTATATACAAGACAATGGCACAGTGCCATCTTGAGCATGACGAGGGTCCGGATATCGGCGGCCCCGTCGGCCCCTATGTTCAGACCGAGCGCCGCCCCCTCTACGGCAAGTATGCAGAGCTTCTTGTCGAGCGTGGCCACGCCTATCGCTGCTTCTGCGAGAAGGCCGCATCCGAGGAGGACAGCGGAGAGTTTGACCGTGCGGATGATCCCTGCCGCAGCATGAGCCGCGAGGAGTCAGAACGCCGCGCCGCAGAGGGACAGCCCTATGTTATCCGCCAGCGCATCCCGCACGAGGGCACAACTACATTCCATGACGAAATTTTCGGCGACATCACCGTTGAGAATACAACGCTTGACGACCAGGTGCTCATAAAGCGCGACGGTCTGCCCACGTATAACTTTGCAAACGTGGTGGATGATCACCTCATGGGCATTACTCACGTCGTCCGCGGAAGCGAGTATCTCTCCTCCGCACCGAAGTACAACCTGCTTTATCAGGGCTTCGGCTGGGATATCCCCAAATACGTTCACTGCTCACCCGTTATGCGTGATGCGCACAACAAGATGTCCAAGCGCCACGGTGACCCGTCCTATGAAGACCTGATCGCACAGGGCTTTTTGACCGATGCCGTGCTCAACTACGTCGCGCTTCTCGGCTGGAGTCCGCGTGGAGAGCGGGAGATTTACTCGCTTGACGAGCTCAAGGAGGTCTTTGATCTCACCGGCATTTCCAAGTCCCCCGCAATATTCGACATTGAGAAGCTCAAGTACTTCAACAGCGAGTACATCCGCGCAATGAGCGCTGAGGACTTTGCCAAGGTTGCCGAGCCCTATATCCGCCAGAGCGTGAAGAACGAGAGCTATGATGCCGCCGCCATCGCCGCGCTTTTGCAGCAGCGCACGGAAGTGCTCACCGACATACCCGAAAAGGTCGACTTCTTCGACACTCTGCCTGAGTATTCCGCAGAGCTTTTTGTACACAAGAAGTCAAAGTCCGACGAGGCATCGTCAAAAGAGGTTCTTGAGAAGATACTGCCTCTGTTCGAAGCTCTGCCTGAGTGGAAGGACGAGGGCATCATGGCAGCCATGGTCGGCCTCGCAGAGGAGATGGGCGCAAAGAACGCCAAGGTCATGTGGCCCGTCCGCATAGCCGCAGCCGGCAAAGCCGTAACCCCCGGCGGCGCCGTAGAAATCTGCCGCATCCTCGGCCGTGAGGAAACCATCCGCAGAGTGAAAATAGCGATAGCAAAGCTGTAAAAACAGGGCGGGGAAAGATTAAAAAATACAGGGCCGATTGTGACTTGCTTAATACTTCCGCAAGAGGCACAAGCCGAGGTCGGCCCTTGACTTTTTTTCGAAAACAAGTATACTGAGAAAACAAGGAAAAAGAGACACGGAGCAGAAACAAGCCCCGTACGTCAGGGAGGAAACCGGCCATGCGACTTGAAAAAATACAAAACACAGCGCCAAAAGTACCTGCGCTGATCATGGAGGCGCTGACTACAGCGATCAACCAGGGGTACATTCAAGTCGGACGTGAGCTGCCCTCAGAGAGAGATTTGGCAGAGGAACTCGGCGTAGGGCGCGGCTCTTTAAGAGAGTGTCTTGCAATCCTCGAATTCATGGGAGCCATAGAGAGCCGCGGCAACAGAAAGGTTTTACTGAGAAATTCGGATTATATCGAAAAGGTCAGCAGCTGGATAAGCAGCGCAAATGCACTTGACTCACAGAGCACGTTTAATGAATTCCGCAGAGTGATTGAGGTTGGTATAGTAGAGCTTGCCTGTCAGCGCGCAACGGAGGAGGATCTGCTCGCAATAGAAGATGCCCTGCATGCCCTTGAGGGCGAGCCGGACAAGTTTACGCATGATGTGGAGTTTCACGATGCAATAGCTGTTGCAAGCCATAATTCTATGCTTGCCTCGACTATACATCTGGTGAATAACCTCATTGCGGATGTACGCATCAGGTTCTGGGACCTTCCGAATTATCAGGAAAAAACGCAGATTTCGCACAAGGCAATTTACGAGGCCGTAAGAGACGGGGATATACAGCGCGCAAGACAGGAAATGATTATGCATCTTGCAATAGTAGAAGAATACAGCAGAAAGTATCCTGAACGCAGTCTCGGCGAGGCGGAGGCACCGCTCCCGGGAGACGAGCACTGAGCAAATAGAGTTAACAAGATAATAGCAAGTTAAGTTCTCGTTAATTTCAATAAAAATGCAATTAAGTATTTGTAAAGCAGAGTTTTGTTCACAAAGCTCTGCTTTAAGTTTTTTAAATGCAAAAATCTACGCAATCTTTTATATTCTAACCCGTTTCAAGACAACACACCCGAGCAATCTGCATAAATAATTAAATATTTATCAACTTTTTTGTGAATTTGCGACAAAAAACGAACTGTTTTTTCTACGTTAGGAACATGTGATAAAGATTGACTTTTGCGTTAAGAGAGTGTTAATCTTATAAAAGAGTAAATGGTCCTACCAGGCTACCAATGTCTGCGTATTCAGATGATATGCAGCATAGCATATGATTTAGAAAAGACATAAGAAAACAGCCGTGGAAGAGGATCTGCTATACATCATAGGAGGTAAACCGGATGAAGGTTTATAAAAAGATCATGGACGGGCTTGCCAGTGTGGAAAAGTTCGTCTTGTGTGTTACCGGCGTTGGTACTACGCTCCTTACGTTCATAAACGTAATGGTACGTAAGTTCTCCAACAGCCAGTTCGCATGGACGGAGGAGCTTGTTGTTAACTTCTTCGTTTTGCTGATCATGTGCGGCTGTGCGCTTTGCGCCAGAGACGGCAGCCTTATCAGCCTTTCACTTATATATGATATGGTAAGTGAGAAGGCCAGGAAGGTAATGAGCATTATCATTGCGGTCGTTAACAGTGCGTTCTTTATTCTCTGCATTAAGACCGGCTTTGACAAGGTTCTTACTCAGATGGCAAACGGTAAGCGCACATCTTCCCTTATGTGGCCTGAATGGGTATTTACAATATTCCTGCCGATCGGCTGCATTTTGCTCGTACTTCATACCGTAGAGTACTGCATTGATGTTGTGTCTGCAAAGCCTGAATCTCTTGATAAGAAGGAGGAAGAGAAAGCATGATTAACTTAATACTTTTCGGAACCTTCTTCCTGTTCCTGCTTCTCAATGTTCCTATCGCAGTCAGCCTTGGCGTGTCCTCTGTTCTGGCAATGATGTACGGCGGCGACAAGCTCTCCGTTATCCCGACAAACCTCTACAGCGGCATGGCAAAGTTCCTGCTCCTCGCTATCCCGTTCTTCGTGCTCTCCGGTAACGTCATGGCAGAGTCCGGTATCTCTAAGAGACTGGTTGACTTCATCGATGACTGCATCGGCCACCAGAAGGGCGGCATCGCAATAGTGTGCGTCGTTGTCGCAATGTTCTTCGGCGCAATCTCCGGCTCAGGCCCGGCGACTGTTGCAGCACTTGGCATTATTCTTATCCCTGCAATGATTAACCAGGGTGGCTTCTCCGCTCCGTTCGCATCCTCACTTATGGCGGCGGCATCCTCAATCGCTATAGTTATTCCTCCTTCTATTGCATTCGTCGTTTACGCATCTATCACGGGCGTATCTGTCGGTGACATGTTCATGGGCGGAATAATCCCGGGCATCATGATGGGCCTTGCACTTATCGTGATCGTCTGGATGGAAGTAAAGAAGAGAAACATTCAGTCCTCCCGTTCAAGAGCAACCTGGGGCCAGCGTCTTAAGAGCCTGGGCAGCGCATCTTGGGGTCTGCTTGTTCCTGTTATAATTCTCGGCGGTATCTACGGCGGCGTCTTCACCCCGACCGAAGCTGCGGCAGTGTCTGTTGTGTATGCTCTTATAGTCGGTGTGTTCATATACCGTCAGGTCAAGTGGAAGAACTTCGTAAGCATTCTTGTTGAGTCCGGCAAGACCACCGGTTCCATCATGCTTATCATCGGTGCTGCAACACTCTTCTCCTTCGTTTGCACCAAGCACGGTATTTCCACTGCAGCTCAGAAGCTCCTTCTCAACGTTTCCGGCAACAAGTACGTCTTCCTTATTATTGTTAATATCATATTCCTGATCGCAGGCTGCTTTGTCGATGCAAACTCCGCAATGTATATCTTCATTCCTATCATGGCACCTGTTGCGCAGCAGCTCGGCATTGATCTTATCCACTTTGGTATTCTCTCCACCGTTAACCTCGCAATCGGCCAGGTCACACCGCCTGTCGGCGTCAACCTCTTCGTTGCAATCGGTATATGCGACAAGATGAAAGATTTGCGCGACAAGACGAGGGTTACTATCGCGTCCATGTCCAAGGCTGTATGGCCGATGATAATCTCCTGCGTTGTCGCACTGCTTCTCATCACCTATGTTCCCTGGTTCAGCCTTGTGCTTCTTGGCTGATAAACTAACTTAGTTCTGTCTGCCGCGTAAACGGCTCAGAATAAAAAATATTCTTCTAGGAGGAAAAGTATGAAAAAGTTTCTCGCAATCCTGCTCGTAGCAGTGATGGCACTGGGCCTGGTTGCATGCGGAAGCTCTTCTTCTGCAACAACCACCGAGACCACCACTACCACTGATGCTACCGAAACCACTACCACTGTTGCTGAGGGCGACATCATTGAGTGCGAGCCTCTCACCCTGACCTACACCTGCTCCGCAACCGACAACACCTGCTGGGCAGACATGGGCCGTCAGATGAGCCAGTACCTGAGCGATCGCACCAACGGTGCTATCACCGTTGAGGTTTATCCCCAGGACCAGCTCACCAACGGCAGCCAGACTGAGGGTATCCAGGCTGTTATCGATGGCACCATCGATATGTCTGCACACTCCAACCTGATCTACTCCAACTTTGACCAGAGACTGAACGTCGTATCTCTCCCGTTCATCTTCGACAACACTGATGAAGTTGACGAAGTTCTTGACGGCGAAGGCAAGGAAGCACTCGCCCCCATCGTTGAGGGTCTTGGCCTCCACCTCCTCGGCATTGCTGAGAACGGTTTCCGTCATCCCACCAACTCCGTACGTCCTATCGAATCCCTCGAGGATATGAAGGGCCTTAAGATCCGCGTTGCAGGCGCATACGTCCTCAACCAGGAGTATGCAGCATGGGGCGCAAACTGGTCCAATGCTAACTGGTCCGAAGTTTACACCGGCCTGCAGACCGGCACCTACGAAGGCCAGGAGAACCCCCTGCCCACCGCAGACGGCGCTTCTATCGCAGACGTTCAGAAGTACGTAACCTACTGGACCGGCGTTTATGACTGCATCTTCCTCACCATCAACCAGGATGTTTACGATGCACAGACTCCTGAAGTTCAGGCTCTGCTCGACGAGGCAGGCGCATGGGCAGCAGCTCAGCAGCGTCAGCTCGAGCGTGAGGGCGACGAGGAAGTCCTTGCAAAGTGGACTGAGGCAGGCATAGTTGTTAGCGAGCTTTCCGACGAGGCAGTTGCTGAGTTCAAGGAAGCTTCCGCTGGTGTTCCTGACCTCTTCGTACAGCAGTGTGTTGAGCTCGGCTTCGATGAGGCTGAGGTACAGGCACTCGTTGACGTTTTCGTCAAGTAATTTTATCTCCCTTTCTGTGCCCCGCGGCCTTAGGCCAAGGGGCACAGGTTCAATAATTTGGGCCGATTAGACACGGCTCTTTCAAAAACGTTTTTTGGTAGGACCAACATACCTTAATACTTTTATTACTCGAAAGGAGAATGTTTCATGAGCGAAGACATCATGGAGCTTGCTCAGGGCAAGCTCGGACGTGTAATTGCTGTTCGCCTCAGACCCGGCACGGATGTGCTTCTCGGACTGACCGAGGCATGCAAGAGAAACAATCTTAACAACGGCGTTATTCTCAGCGCCATAGGAAGCCTTGACGGAGTTAAATTCTGCAATCCTGTTGAGCTTCCGGAATCCAAGGCCGGTTACGGATACGGCGAGGTTCTTCATCTCACCGGACCTATTGAGCTTACAAGCGCAGCCGGTATAATCTGCCATGACGATGAGGGCGTAACAAACCTTCATGTTCATGTCAGCCTCAGCGACAGATATGGCAACGCACACGGCGGCCACCTTGTCGAAGGCACGAAAGTTCTGCTCACTGTTGACGTTATCCTGGCCGAAATCGAAGGCCTGGTAATGGGCAGAAAGTTCAGCGAAGAGCTGGGAGTCCCTCTGTTTGCCCCCAGGCAGGCATAAGAGTTTCCAAATATATAACCACAGCAAAGAAAAAATAAGTAAAGAAAGGCGTGAATAGATTTTGGCTAATGAGTCAATAAATGAAAAAGTCTATACAGAAGAACAGCTGATAGGCTTTTACACAACTATGGTGCGCATCAGAGCATTTGAGGAGCATGCAGCAGAGTGCTTTACCAAAGGCATGCTGGCAGGCAACATCCACCTGAGCATCGGTCAGGAAGGCGCAGAGGCAGGCGCTTTTGCAGCAATTCTGCCGCAGGACTACTTCACCTCCACTCACCGTGGCCACGGCCATGTTATTGCCCGCGGCGGTGATCCTAAGCTCGCAATGGCAGAGCTCTTCGGTAAGCGTACCGGCTACTGCAAGGGCAAGGGCGGCTCAATGCATATCTGCGACATGAAGAAGATGAACCACCTTGGTGCAAACGGTATAGTCGGTGCCGGTCAGGCAATTTCCTGCGGCTCTGCTCTCGCATCCAAGATCATGGGCGACAATTCCGTTACAGTCGGCTGCTTCGGCGACGGCTCCACCAACGAAGGTACCTTCCATGAGTCACTCAATATGGCTGCAACCTGGAAGCTCCCTGTTGTATGGTTCATTGAGAACAACTGCTACGGTGTTTCCACCGAGATTCATCGTGTAACCAATACTCCTGACCTTGCAACCCGTGCTGCTGCTTACGGTGTTGAGTATGCCGTCGTCGACGGTACCGATCCCTGCGCAGTTTACGAGACCATGACCAAGGCTATGGAGCATGCACGTTCCGGTAAGGGCCCCTTTGTTGTTGAAGCAAAGGTCTACCGTTATCAGGGACACTACTGCGGCGACCCCGCAGTTTACCGTCCGGCTGAGTACCTCGAAGAGGGCAAGAAGCAGGATGCAATAGAGAAGCTGGGCAAGCGCCTTCTCGATATGGGCGTTGCACAGGAGAAGCTTGATGAGATCAAGGCAGCTGCACAGGCAGAGATGGACGAGGCAGTCAAGTTTGCGGATGAGTCTCCATATCCCGATCCTTCTGAGGTTACTGATGATATGTATAGCTCTGACAACGAAAGGTGTGTGGCAAGATGAAGAAGATAACCGTCAGTAAAGCAATTGGCGAGGCCCTGCACGAAGAAATGGTCCGTGATGATAAGGTCTTCATCATGGGCGAAGACATGGCAGTCATGGGTAACGTTTTTGCTATTACAAAGGGCTTCCTGGAAGAGTTTGGCCCGAACCGTGTAATAGATACCCCTATTTCCGAAGAAGGCTTCTGCGGCATGGCAGTGGGTGCGGCAATGCGCGGCATGCGTCCTGTCGTAGAGCTTATGTACGATGACTTTGCAACAGTCGCAGCAGATCCTCTGCTCAACCAGGCTGCAAAGCTGCGTTATATGTCCGGCGGACAGACCAGCATTCCTCTGGTTCTGCGTGCTCCTATGGGCTCCGGCCGCCGCAATGCAGGTCAGCATTCACAGTCCTTTGAGAACTTCTTCTGCCACTTCCCCGGCCTGAAGGTTATAGCTCCCTGCACCGCAAAGGACGCAAAGGGACTTCTTAAGTCCGCTATCAGAGACGATGACCCCGTTATCTGCCTTGAGCACAAGCTGCTCTACGCACATAAAGAGGAGATCCCTGAAGAAGAGTATCTTATCCCCATCGGACAGGCTGATGTAAAGCGCGAAGGCAAAGACCTCACCATCATCACCTGGAGCCGTGAGGTTAACTTCTCTCTCGAAGCTGCAGAGACTCTGGCAGCAGAGGGCATCGATGTTGAGGTTCTCGACCTGCGTACTCTCGTTCCTCTGGATTGGGATGCAATAGTTAAGTCCGTCAGCAAGACCCACAATGTAATAGTCGTTTCCGAGGAAGTTAAGCGCGGCAGCTACGCCGGCGAAATCTCTGCTCAGATCGCAGAGGAGCTCTTTGATGAGCTTGATGCTCCTGTCGCACGTGTATGCGGCCTGAACATTGTTTCCCCGTTCAGCCCCGTACTCGAGGATGAGAACTTCCCGCACCCCGAGACCATAGTCGCGGCGGTAAAGCATGTATTGAACAAATAAGGAGAACAGGATTATGGCACATGAATTGTTGATGCCTCAGCTTGGACTCACTATGGAGGAAGGAACCGTATCCCAGTGGCTCAAGCATGAAGGCGATGCGGTAAAGGCCGGTGAGGCTGTCCTTGAGATTACCACAGATAAGCTGACAAACGAAGTAAACAGCGAGTACGACGGCGTACTTCTTAAGATCGTTGCCCAGGAAGGCGAGGACATTCCTGTTAAGGGCCTTCTCGGTTACATCGGCAACGCCGGTGAGAGCGTCGGTGACGCACCTGCTGCTGCACCTGCAGCAGAGGCAGCACCCGCAGCAGCTCCCGCTGCAGCAGCATGCACCGCTTGCGCAACCACCGCATCCGGCAGAGTACGTATATCTCCTCTCGCAAGAAAGACTGCAGCCAAGCTCGGCGTTGACTATGCAGGCATAGCAGGCAGCGGCACGGACGGCAGAATCACCCAGAAGGATATTCTCGCAGCAGCTGAAGAGCAGAAGAATAAGCCCGCAGCAGTTGCTGAGGCAGCTCCTGCAGCAGCTCCCGCACCCGCAGCAGCACCGAAGACTTCCCTCGCACTTGAGGAAGGCGACACTGTTGAGAAGCTGACCGGTATGCGCAAGGTCGTTGCACAGCGCATGCTCCAGTCTCACACCGAGATCCCGAACGTCACCATGAACATCAAGGTCGATGTCACCGAGCTCATGGCATTCCGCAAGATGCTGCTTGAGAAGACCGGTACAAAGTACTCTGTAAACGACCTTATTCTTAAGGCAACAGCAAAGTGCGTTGCAAAGCACCCGGAGATCAACGTCGCATATGATGACGGCCAGGTTATCCATCGCGCACACGTCAATATCGGTATGGCAGTCGCACTTGATGCCGGACTGATCGTCCCTGTAATTCGTGATGCAGACAAGAAGGGCCTCGATGCTATATCTGCAGAGGCAAAGGATCTTGCATCCCGCGCAAGAAACAACAAGCTCAAGCCCGACGAGTACAAGGGAACCACGTTCTCCGTCAGCAACCTCGGTATGTACGGTGTTGAGAGCTTTACCCCGATTATCAACCAGCCCGACGCATGCATACTCGGTGTTGCAGCAACTGAAACCGAGCTCGCACTTGACGCAGAGGGCAAGGTTGTCACCAAGCAGGTTATGCGCCTGTGCCTGACCATGGATCACCGCCTGCTTGACGGCGCTGTGGCAGCAAAATTCCTTTCAGATCTGCGCGATATAATTCAGGCGCCTCTGAGCATTATTCTCTAAGGGAGGAAAACTTAAAATGGCATTCGAAGTTCTTATGCCTCAGCTCGGCCTTACTATGGAAGAGGGAACTGTTTCCAAGTGGCTCAAGCATGAGGGTGATGCAGTTAAGGCCGGTGAGGCACTGCTGGAGATTACAACGGATAAACTCACCAACGAAGTCGTCAGCGAGCATGACGGCGTGCTGCTCAAGATAGTGGCAAAGGAAGAAACTGACGTCCCTGTTAAGGGCCTGCTCGGCTACATCGGCAATGCCGGTGAGGTCGTAGGCGGTGCCGCACCTGCTGCAAAAGCAGCACCTGCAGCAGCTGCTCCCGCAAAGCCCGCAGGTGACACTTCCGTTATAGTTATCGGCGGCGGCCCCGGCGGCTATGTTGCGGCAATCCGTGCAGCACAGCTCGGCGCAAAGGTAACTCTTATAGAAAAGGCTGAGATGGGCGGCACATGCCTTAACCGCGGCTGCATGCCTACCAAGGCACTGCTTCACTCTGCTGAGGTTTACGAGCTTGCAACCAAGTCCGAGGAAGCCGGTATAGTCGGTAAGGATGTTGAGGTCAATTGGCCCCAGGTCCAGAAGAACCGCGCAAATGTTACCTTCAAGCTCACCAGCGGCGTATCCGCTCTGATGAAGGCAAACAAGATCAAGGTTGTCAACGGCGAAGCAAGCTTCGTTGGTGCAAAGAAGGTCAAGGTCGGCGCAGATGTTCTCGAGGCTGACAAGATTATAATTGCAGCAGGCAGCTACCCCATCATTCCGGGCATCCCCGGCGTAAAGGAGAGCAAGGCAGTTATCGATTCCACCGGTGCACTCACTATGGATCACATCCCCGAGAGCCTCGTTGTTATCGGCGGCGGTGTTATCGGCCTGGAGCTCGGCAGTGTTTATAATACTTTCGGCACAAAAGTTACCGTTATTGAGATGATGCCGAAGCTTCTTCCTCTTATGGATGCAGAGCTGACCGGTATGGTCAGAAAGCAGCTCGAGGACAAGGGCATGGCAATCTACACTGATTCCAAGGTCGTTTCCGTTACAGACACTGCTAAGGGCGCTGTTGTCAAGGCAGAGTGCAAGGACGGCACCAAGAGCTTTGAAGCTGAGAAGGTTCTCGTATGCGTTGGCCGTGGTCCTCTTACCGAGAAGCTTGGCCTTGATAAGGCTGGCGTCAAGACTGAGAAGGGTTACATCCAGACCAATGACTACATGGAGACCAACGTTGAGGGTGTCTATGCAATAGGCGACTGCAACGGTAAGCTCCAGCTCGCTCATGCTGCAATGGCAATGGGCGAAGCAGCAGCAGAGAATGCAATGGGCGGTCACTCCACATTCAAGGCTGAAGAGAGCCCGTCTTGCTGCTACGTCGGTCCTGAGTTCGCAGGCGTTGGCCTCACCGAAGAGCAGGCCAAGGAGCGCGGAATAAAGTACAAAGTTGGTCGTTTCCCGACTTCCGGCAACGGCAGAAGCCTTGTCATGGGCCACACCGACGGTATGATCAAGGTCCTGGCCGGCGAAGAGTATGGCGAGATCCTCGGCGTACATATCCTTGCCGCACATGCAACCGATCTTATCGAAGAGGCAGCTCTTGCAATTAAGCTTGAGGCTACTATTGATGAGGTTGTTGAGACTGTTCACTGCCACCCGACTGTCGCAGAAGCACTCCGTGAGGGTGTTCTCGCAGCAGACGGCAGAGCAATCCATATCCCCAACAAGAAGAAAAAGTAATTAAAGCACAGCAATAATAAGATCTCCCCGTACTGCCGTGATGGCGGTACGGGGAGATTTTCACGTTATGGAAATATTAAAATCAGGTTGTAAGCAGGTCAACAAGCTGCTCTGTAGTGAGATTATTTATATACTGAGACGGGTCAACACCCGCAAGTGCCGCTGCGCAATCCTCAGGCAGGTTGCGGCAGCCGATGAGCTTTTCAGCAAGCAGCTTTGGATCGTTTAGTGAGAAGAAATCACCGTAGAAATTTAAGCCTGTTATATGACCCTTTTCAACGGTTAGATAAGCCTCAACGGAGCCGCAGCCTTCGATGCGCTTTTTCTTGAGCATCGTGCACTCTGGAGAAAATCCAAAGTTCCAGTCCCACTGAGAATAGCGCTGCTGTTGAATTTCCTCGATTGCTCTGAGGTCATTTTCAGTAAGAACATATTCCTCACCGGGATTTTCCTTGAGAATATGCTTCAAGAGTGCAGCTCTGAATTCATCGAGGGATATATCGACCGGGAGATGAGGTCTGACGTTTGTGACGCGGCTGCGGACGGACTTAATACCTTTTGCCTTGATCTTGCTCTCGTCTACGTTGAGAGCCTGACCTACGACAGAAAGGTCAGAGTCGAACATAATCGTGCCGTGATGCATTACGCGGCTGCCTTTCAGATATTGAGAGTTGCCGGAGAATTTTTGCCCATCTATAGTAATATCATTTCTACCGTTGATCTCCGCATTAACACCAAGCTCCTGCAGAGTTGCAACTATAGGCTGGCAGTAAAAGCGCAGATCAAGGTTTTCTATGTTTCCTGCATCAGCAATAAAAGTAAAATTCAGATTTCCAAGGTCATGATAGACAGCACCGCCGCCGGAAAGACGGCGGACGACGCTTATATTATGCTCACGGACATAGTCGGCATTAATTTCAGCATGCGTATTCTGAAATTTGCCTATAATAATCGCGTTTTCATTGCGCCAGAGCATAAAATACATTCTGTCCTTCGGCAGTGAGTCAAAAACATATTGCTCAGTGGCCAAATTAAATGTAGGATCAGTGGAAGTAAGATCGAGATAGTTGAGTTTCATAGATAAAAACCTACTTTTCAAGAGATTTCAGGACCGGAACCAGGCGAGCGGCCATAAGCTCATGCCCCTTTTCGTTGGGATGAAGTCCGTCTAAATAGAGCTCTTCTTTAACTGAGCCGTCGGGATTTGTAAAATCAGGGCGAAAGTCGACGTACCGGACTTTGAAGCCCTTGCAATACTCCTCTATCCAATCGAAAAACTTATCGAAACTGTCACCGATAGTATCCAGATCTATTACACTGCTCCACTCCGGTGAGAGACCGGAAGCGCAGAGCTTCATAGGAATGCCGATAAGCGGTTCGCTGCCTGTAGCACGAAGCTGGTGAATCATAGCACCTATATTAGCACGCGCGCTTATATCAGATCCGGAATAGAAAATATCATTGCAGCCACCCATTATTAAAACAATCGGCCTGTCAGCATGAAAACCGGAAAAAGCTTGACGCGTCATAATCTGCGTGTTCAGCCGCAGCATCATGCCGCCGGAGGTATCGCCGCTTATGCCCATATTAGTAAGCTTCCAGCCGGATTGCGCGGCAGTGAGACTTGTCCAACGCGATGATATTTTCACGCCGTAGCCAAAAGTAAGGCTGTCACCAAGACAAATTAACTCCATGTATATCCTCCCAGATAGCAATGAGGCCCAGCCTCAAAATACGAAGATAAGTATAGCACAAAAGAAAGCGCGGGGAAACTGAAAAATCAGCTTCCCCGCAAATTTAATTAGATCAAGGAATGAGAAGGCACTTGCCGCACTTGCCCTGCTCCATAAGATCAACTGCTTCGTTGAACTTTTCAAGTGGGAGCTCGTGGGTAACAATGTCATCAAGACGGAGGCCGGACTTGAGGAGAGCATCGATCTGCTGCCATGTCTCGTAGAGCAGACGAGCCGGAGCTCCGACAAGCGTACCGCCTTTGTAGGCAAACTCAGAAAGATTGAAGCTGAAGGGCTGAGAAGGAAGGCCTGCAACAACAAACTTGCCCATTGCACGGAGGTATCTGGTAGCCTGTTCTTCAGCGATAACGCTGCCGGAGAGCTCTATGGCTATATCCACACCGACGCCCTTCGTGAGCTCCATTATACGCTCAACGGGATCACACTCGGTGGGATTAACAAGGATATCAGCGCCGTTTTCAAGAGCAACCTGACCGCGCTGAGCATTAAGCTCAACAGCGATAATCTGTGCAGCACCCATCATCTTTGCAACACGCACAGCCATGAGGCCTATCGGGCCGCAGCCGATGATAGCTATAACCTTGCCGCATACGGGCTCGTGCATGACTGCATGAACAGCCTGGCCGAACGGCTCAAGTATTGCAAGAGTCTTGTAGGAAATATCCTTGGGGGCTACGTATGCAATATCAGCGGGGAAGCATGCATATTCTGCAAAACCGCCGTCGCAGGTTATGCCGAGAAGACCGGTGTGCTGGCAGACGTGGCTGTTGCCGCGCTTGCAGTCAGGGCATATGCCGCAGGGAATGTGAGACTCAGGGACAACAGTGTCACCGACTTTAATGCCTTTGACATCGGAACCGATTTCAACGACTTCGCCGACAAACTCATGGCCGATAACGGTCGGAGGAGTCATTCTGCGCTGAGTCCAGTCATTCCACTGACGGATGTGAACATCGGTGCCGCAGATTGCAGCAGCTTTTACCTTAACAAGAATATCGCGGGGACCGGGCGTGGGGATCGGCTTATCCCACAGCTCAAGAGAGTTGGGCTCGGGACGTGCCATTACAACACATTTCATTAAATATACCTTCCTTTATTTATTAGGCCAAGATTAACTCAGGGCACTTGAAGTACTTCTCCATGTCTGCAAAGAAGCGGCCGGCCTCGAGTCCGTCAATAACGCGGTGGTCAAACGTGAGGAAGATATGCATCATGTCACGAGCAGCAAAGCTGCCGTCAGGCATAACTACGGGCTTTTTCACAGTTCTGCCGATTCCGACAATAGCGGTTTGCGGCGGGTTGATAACAGGAGTTGCAAAATCGATGGGGAACATACCGACGTTGGAAACACAGAAAGTGCCGCCGGACTGCTCATCTGCGCGAAGCTGCTTGTTCTTAGCACGTACAGCGAGATCACGTGCTGCAAGGCTGACTTCGGTGATGGTCATCTTGTCGATGTTCTTAATAACGGGAACCATAAGGCCGTGCTCTGCGCCGACTGCGAAGGAGAGATGCACGCGGCTGTGAGAGTAGAGAGTCTTTCCGTCAAAAGTAGCGTTAATAAGCGGGTGCTTTGCAACGACCTTAGCCATCATCAGGCAGATAAGATCATTGACGGTAACCTTGGTGCCGAGAACGTCCTGAGATGCAACGAGCTTTGCACGCAGTGCGAGAAGATCGGTGGCATCAACCTCGCAGACGCTGGTGGTCTGTGCGGAATTCTGCAGGCTCTGGAACATGTTCTT
Organism: bacterium; assembly: GCA_963590455.1. Lineage (GTDB taxonomy): Bacteria > Bacillota > Clostridia > Oscillospirales > Oscillospiraceae > Limivicinus. Next base: position 22,570 of record CAVAPH010000014.1, read on the forward strand.
CGCAATCGTCTTGCGTACACCGGTCCATACGGTCTCAGTGACGACATCGTCATCAGCGACAGCGGAAACGGCTGCAGGTGCAGGAGCGGCGGCGGGAGCAGGAGCTGCAGCCTTGGCTGCGGCCTGTGCAGCGGCATAAGCCTCAACGTCACGTGCACGAATGCGCTGGTTCTCAGAACCGATAGCAGAGAGATCTATTCCCTTTGCCGCGGCGAGCTTCTTTGCATAGCCGGTTGCACGTACGCGCTTTGCAGAAGCGTGAGCTGCGGGAGCAGCAGCAACAGCGGCGGCTGCCTGAGCAGGAGCTGCGGCGGCAGCGGGAGCACCGCCGGATACGATCTGAGCGTACTCTGCATCATTTGCTGCGAGGTAGCCGATAACCTTGCCTACCTCAACAGTATCGCCGACCTGAGCGACAATGTGAATAATACCGGAGTCGAGAGCTTCGTAGGGGATGATGTTCTTCTCGTTTTCAAACTCCATGAGGACGTCGCCCTTGGAGACATGTGCACCTTCTTCAACCTTCCACTCGGAGATGGTACCCTCGGTCATGGTCAGACCTGCACGGGGCATAACGATCTCAACACCGGCGGAAACCGAAGCGGCAGCGGGAGCTGCAGGAGCAGCTGCAGGGGCCTCAACAGGAGCAGCGGCGGGAGCACCGCCGGAGACGAGCTGTGCGTATTCTGCATCGTTTGCAGCGAGATAGGCTATGACCTCACCTACTGCAACAGTGCTGTCTGCTTCGGCGGTAATATGAATAATACCGGAGTCGAGAGCCTCGTAGGGGATGATATTCTTTTCGTTTTCAAACTCCATGAGGACATCGCCCTTGGAGACATGTGCGCCTTCTGCCACCTTCCACTCGGAGATGGTGCCTTCGGTCATGGTCAGACCGGCGCGCGGCATAACAACTTCAACACTCATATAAGATCAGGCTTGCCAAACGGCAAAGCTTTTCCTCCTTTCCGTGAGTCGCAACTCACATCATGCCGCGAATTGTGGCGCAGATACGCTCCACATCGGGGATAGAATACTTCTCCATGGCCATGTTGTAGGGCATGGGAACGTCGAGAGCGGCAATGCGAGCCACGGGGCCGTCAAGCTCATCATAAAGCTCTTCCTGGAAAAGTGCGGCAAGCTCAGCGCCGATGCCTGCGGTCTTGTTGCTTTCTTCAACAACAGCTGCAAGGTGGGTCTTGCGGATAGAATTGAATATGGTCTCCTTGTCGAGAGGAGCGATAGTGCGCGGGTCGATAACCTCAACGCTGATGCCCTCAGCGGCGAGCTTCTCAGCGGCTGCAAGAGCTCTGGGAACCATCAGACCGACAGCAACAAGAGTGACATCAGTACCTTCGCGCTTGACATCTGCCACGCCAATTGGTATTGTATAATCACTGTTGTAAACGTCATCGGGAATATCCTGCTTTGTCTGGTAGAGCAGCTTCGGCTCGCAGAAGAGTACAGGGTTATCGGAACGAATTGCGGACTTGAGCAGGCCCTTTGCATCATAGGGGCAGGACGGAGTTATAATAGTAAGTCCGGGAGAGTGCATGAAAAGGCTCTCAACCGTGTTGGAGTGCTCAGCACCTGCACCATTGGAGCTGCCGGAAGCGCTGCGGATAACAAGAGGAAGCTTGTACTCGGGGCCGTGTACGTATCTCCACTTTGCAACGCAGTGGAAAATCTCACTGAATGCGACGAGAGTGAAGTCAGAGTACATAAGCTCTACGACAGGGCGGAGACCGGTCTCAGCTGCGCCTATAGCGGAGCCGATAATTGCGGTCTCAGTAATCGGGGTGTTGCGGACACGCTTCGGACCAAACTCCTCAAGCATACCGCGGGTGATGCCGAAAATGTTGCCGAACTGGGCTACATCTTCACCGTATAAAAGCACTTTGCCATCTCTGCGCATCTCTTCCTTGAGAGCGTCGCCAATAGCTTTGCTGTAAGTTACGTTCATTATTAGTTCCTCCTCACATCAGACATAGAGACCGTCGTAGATTTCATCTGCGGTCATCTCGGGTGCGGCCTCTGCGCGGGCAATTGCCTCTACCATCTCGGTTTCAAAGTTAGCTCTGATAGTGTCGATCTCTTCCTGAGAAATCACGCCGTCAGCGAGAAGCTGAGACTCGAGCTTCTTAATGCAGTCGCCGTTCTCCATGTGCTCCTTTGTGACCTCAGCGCTTCTGTATGCGCACTGGTCGCCCTCAAAGTGGCCTCTCCAGCGGTAGGACTTGCACTCGAGAACTGCGGGGCCGTTGCCGGAACGTACAGAGTCAATGATCTTGCCTGCTGCCTCGTATACTGCGAGAACGTCAGTGCCGTCGCAGACGAGAGAAGGCATACCGAAGCCTGCAGCCTTGTCAGCAAGGACGTTGGGAACTGCAGAAGAGTACTCGGTCGGGGTGGAAATAGCAAAGCCGTTATTCTCGCAAACGAATACAACGGGGAGCTTCCAGTCAGAAGCGAGAACCATTGCTTCATATACAGGTCCGCGGTTGGATGCACCGTCGCCGACGAACATGAAGGCAACGTTGTCGCGGCCCTCGGCCTCGATGGTCATTGCGGCGCCGACAGGAACTGCTGCATCGCAGCCGAGGGTGCCGGAAAAGCCGAGAATACCGTCCTTGAGATGACCGATGTGGAGAATACCGCCGCGGCCGCCGGAGTTACCGGTCTTCTTAGCAAGAATTTCGCCAAAGAAAGTATCGAGATCAGTGCCAGCGAGGAAATAGGCTGCTGCGGGACGATGTCCGAACTTGAAGTAGTCGCCTTCCTTGCGGTGTGCGAGAACACCGACAAAGGTAGCTTCCTGACCAATGCCACTGTGAATATGACCGGGAACTATGCCCTGTGCATATATTGCAGCAAGCTTTTCTTCCAACATTCTGGTCTCCGTGAGCTTTTTATGGAGCTCAAGCAGAGTATTTTTTTCAAAATCCATGGTTAACCTCCTTGGTATTTGATATAATAATCAGCATAATAATAATATTCTAAAAACGGTTTTCAGAATGTAATCGGATATACAAACTCAAAACGTCGATGTAAAAAAGTCAGACCTTTTTTTGGGGCCATTGCACAAAAACTTTGACAAAGATATAATTAAGGGGTGCAAAAAGCTATGAAGAGTGACAAATACCCGCATATAAGCGAAATGTTTGAAAAATACGGCTTGCGCCAGCACTATGATGCTGGTACAGCGTTAAAGTTTGAAGGCGACACGGCAACAGACCTGTGCTATATTATAAAAGGAGAGGTACGTGCCTTCGTAAGCAGTCCTGACGGAGATGAGATGACACTTTTCTATGTCGGAGCGGGAAATATGATCTTCTCAGAAGCATTGATGACGGACAAGCCGGTAATTATCAGAAACTCAGTGTGCAGCACGGCTGTGGATCTCTATTCAATGAACGCAAGAATGTTCTGGGAAATATGGCAGGATGAAAAATATCCTATGCAGGAACTTATTGCGCATTTTATAGAGCGCTTTGAGCTCTTGCATGAATACATTTGCTGTGCGCATTTCCACGAGAGCGCGCAGAGAGTAGCGTACTTGTTATATATGAGCTCCAAACGCGGCGGAGGAACGGTTAACTATACTCACGAACAGATCGCGGCAATTACCGGAACCAATCGCGTCTCTGTCAGCCGGATACTGGCATCAATGGCGAAGGAAGGAATAGTTACTCTCGGTTACAAGCATATAAAGCTCAATGATCCCGCAGCGTTGGCAGCAAAGTTTAATGCATTAGGCCTGCATGAACAGCATTGAGCTTGTGATATAATAATATAATAAAAACAACAGGCCGGTCACCCCATATCAGAGGTGGCCGGCCTGCCGCATGCAGCCCGAAATGGACTTATATTGTTTTAACGTGATTAGAGAACACTTGCAAGGAACATAGTATTAGCAACCGTCATCATCGTGTAGAGCATTGCAATAGTGAAGGAACCAGCGTAGATTTTTCCTGTTTCTTTGTAATAACGGCGTGTAATAATCGTGCCGATTGGGATGAGGAAAATGAGCGGGAAGAGATTAACAATACGCATGGAGTTGAAAGTGAATGTGCCCTTGGAGATAAGAGTGCTGTACTGAATAAAGATAAGAGTTGCAATGCCTGCAATATTAGAAATGCAGCTGATGAGAGTTACAAGCCAGGACGGCATGCCTTCAACACGGTTGCCGCCATTGACAAGCATGGAGTTAACAAGATAGAAAATTGCAAAGGCAGGGAAATAGGCGATGGCATACACGATTTTCTGAACGTTGAATACACGCATATCTATGACCCAGATGCGATAGTCAACATTAAAGACGAGGTCGGAGAAGAACAGAATCACATATGCGGCAGAAACCGTAGCAAGTGCAAGAAGGAAGCTCTTCCAGATAACGCGAATGCTTGCTTTTATGCCCCAGCATTCGGGAACGCCATGCTTCTCTTTGCCGGAGGTGATGGCATACGAGATGAGAAATACTGCAAGAATTGCAACGGCGACAACCAGAGTCCATACTGCAAGCTCATTAGTGTTAGGTTCGCCAAACCATTTTGAGTAGGTGTACGGCACGCTTATGCTCTTGCCGACCCATTTATACATTACAGGAACGACGAGCAATGCCGGAATGATGAGGTTAATGGCGTACGTGATCCAATACGATGCTTTCTTCTTGCCTGAACTGAGTCTGGGTGCAGGTGCCGGCTCTGCCTGAGCGAGTTCTGAGAAGAAGGTAGTGCCATGAATAAGCATGGAGGCAAACGGGAAGAGGAAGAGAAATATGCCGACAAGACCGACGAGGTTAAAGAATTCTTTCCACTGCCAGATCTGGTTGCTGGAAGCAATTTCAGTATAACCGCTGGGCACACCGAAAGCAGCGTAGAAAAACTCTATTACGTTAGCACAGCTCGCTTTGGAAAAATGGTTAAGAGGGTGGATTTCGTTGTTCTGATTTATTACACGAATATATTCTTCACCGTCTATAGTTCCGGTATATATTTTGTGATTTTCTACTTCGCCGGTTACATCAACACCATCGAGCTGGTTGACAAAAGTGATGGCGTTAGTGCTGCTGAGATAATCTGCAGGATTGCCGGTATCTCCTTTATAAAACCATTCATCATATTTAGCGGCTATTACGCCCCAGTCTATCGTGAGATTAACGGGCTCATCCACGCCGTCTATTTCATAAGGAGTAAGCTGCGGATCATATCCGACATCAAGTACGGCAGAGACCTTGTTCTCGCCAAGGCCGAGTGCTTCCTGCTTGAAATAGTAGGCAACGGTCGCATTGGAAATGATGCCGCCCATAGAGTGGCCGGAGACACCAATTTTGTCGGTGTCAATGAAGGTGTACGAGCTGCAGGCATAATCTATAATTTGCCGCATAGCCTGAGAAGCAAAGATGCTGGCATCGGCAACTTCCATGTCAGAAGAGCCATGATTATATTCGTCGATCGAAATAACAACAAAACCACGACGAGACAGCTCAATCATGTTTAAATCCTGATGATCGAGGTTGTTATAGCTGCCGTGAGACAGTACGACAAGAGGCAGTTTGTTTTCCGAGGATGCCTTTTTGGGGATGTAAATCTGAGCATTTACAGACTTCCCGTCGGCAACAACCAAATTCATATCCTTGACAGTTACCGTGTTGAATGACGATTGAAACAGCGATGCGAAAATTGAACTAATGAGACATAAGCACAGGGAGACAACGAGTAAGATTTTAGTGCGCTTCTTCATTTTTGAAACCTCTCTTTCTTAGTTATAGAAGCCGCTATATGCTAAGCAAATGATAGCATATAATTCAAAAATGAACAATTAACATTACAAACAAATAATTAAAATATTTTTGGCATTTGTGTACAAAAGCCCGGGCTCTGTCTAGCAGAGCCCGGGCTGAAGATTATTCTTTGACAACTTGCGCAGAGGAATAATCTATTTTTTCGAGTATTTCAATTGGCCGCTTTCCCCAGTTTGTCCCGAGAGCGTAAATAGCTTGCTCAAAAGCCTGGAGTTGTGAATCGTCAAAGTTTTCAAGAGTATTAAAAAACGCGGTGAACCTTGCTTCTATCTCCTGCGTGTATATATCTGTGTACAATTTTTTGCCTGCTTGCGTCGGCTTAAGTACAATGCTCTTCCTATTGCCGTTAATTCGGTATCGATCAATAAGCCCATAGTCGGATAAAGATTTCGTAGCCTTTGTCACGACGCTCTGCAAGATTCCAAGATCACGAGAAATGTCGACCATAATCTTGTTTTCGTGTTCAAATTCACATATGTATTCTAAAATTTGATATTCATGCTTAGACAAAGAAATTCCATCAATCGGCGCTAAACTTTTCTTTGTATATAATTCTCTGTTAGATGAATTCGAGTAATACACCAACGCGCGCACAAGCTCGCGGTAGCGGCCCATCCATGTTAGCTCCAATACTATGCCTCCGATCGAAAAACATATCTGCACACAAAACATATATTTTACAAAATAACATTATACTTCAATTTCAAAATATAGACAAGTTAATTTTCCGCAAACATATGCTGAAATCCAAGACCGATGACTCCTCACAAAAAATCGCCCCGGGCTTTGAAAAAACGAGTCCGGGGCGATGGCTGATGTTATTCTAACTTTTCCCCTTCCCCGTCTCTGCACTCCGGTTTGGAGAAGACGAAGACGGCTACGGCACCGAG
>CAVAPH010000015.1:0-28677 GCA_963590455.1 bacterium
GCGGCCGTACCGTCGGTTCCGGTGTTGTTATCGGCATCAACGAGTAATTAATAAGCTTTTTCCAAAAAATCCACCCGTCAGGGTGGATTTTTTGCGTTGGCTCTTAAGAGGCAAAGACAACCCCCGGCTAGGCCGGGGGTATAAAAAACTTATAGAAGGAAAATGCCTCCGATAGTAGAATGGAGCAGGTTCGCCAACCGCACCAAACTAAAGGAGGCAGTCAAATGAATGACATGAACAGTTTATCGCACTCAATGTGGAGATGCAAGTACCATATAGTGTTTGCACCGAAATATCGCAGACAAGAAATATACGGAGATATCCGCAAGGATATTGGAGTGATATTGCGAAAGTTATGTGAGCAGAAGAAAGTAGAAATAATAGAAGCAGAATTGTGCCCGGATCATATACACATGTTGGTAAGCATACCGCCAAATATAAGTGTATCACAGTTTGTAGGATATCTAAAAGGAAAGAGTAGCTTGATGATATTTGACAGACATGCGAACTTGAAGTACAAATATGGGAACCGACATTTCTGGTGCAGAGGCTACTATGTAGACACTGTAGGGAAGAATGAAAATAAAATAGCAGAATACATAAGGAAGCAGTTGCAAGATGATATAATGGAAGACCAAATAAGCCTGAAAGAGTATATCGACCCGTTTACGGGTGAAAAGAATACAAAGGCATAAAACAGGCCGCTTTAGCGGCGGCCTGTAAATAACTATGCGATTGGCGGACTTTTTCATGCATCTTGAGATGCAGCTAGTACCAGGCCCTTCTAGGGCCACCTCAAACCACGCGTTTTACGCGTGGTTTTGATTCTGATGCTTGATTCATTTGCGCCGTAGTAATGCGCAGTAATTAATATCAGCCCGCTTGACCGTTGAAAAAATGTCGAATACATGCTATCATGCATATAGCTCAATTTATTTTGTTGTTCGCTTTTAATCAGAGAGTTTATTCTTCGGAGTTGCATCATGATAAAACGCTTTACGGCTATGCTTGCAATGATGCTTGTGCTTTGTACGCTTTGCGGCTGTGCCGGAATATTTGAAAAAGAATATGTATCTGTGGAGGACTATGTTCCGACCGTGCAGAGCAGCACTCAGACCGGAGAACGGCTTACCGTGCGCAATTTTTCCGGGCTCAAGCAGGCCATACTTACGCTCGTTTCCGACGGGGAACGCGAGGGCAGCATAGTTTTTGACTCGGCTTATGACGGTGATGTGACCGAGGATATGGCAAGTGCCTGCTGGCAGGTACGCTCGACCGATGCCCTGTGTGCCTATTGTGTCGATAATATTTCTTATGAGCTCTCCAAAATAGTGACATATTACGAGGCTAAGGTCACTGTCAGCTATGCATCGTTTGTTGAAGATGCAGCCAATATAGTAAAGCTGCCTTATTCCACAGGTGTAGACAGTATGATTGAATCTGCCCTCGATGCCGGGCAGAAGAAGCTCGTTGTACTTATAAACCGCAGCTCATACAGCGCCGAGGACATGGAAGCGGCCGTAGACAGAGTTTACAGAGAATACCCCGCGACAGCCCCCAAGGCACCGACTGTGAGCGTTAATATGTACTCCGGTTCTAATATGCAGCGCCTGTATGAGATAAATCTGCGCTACGGTATGACTGATGATGAGCTTGCAGCGAAGAAAAAACAGCTTTCCGAATTAGATACGTTTGAAGATATGGATCTTGAGAATCTCAGTGAGGGAGAGCGCGCTCTTGCAGCATATAATTACCTGATTGAAAATTGCACCATAAGCAGTGAAGCCCAGGGCGGCAACATCTATGACGCACTTATCGGCAGGCAGTCTGACAGTGAGGGTGCCGCGCTTGCTTACGTTGAGCTCTGCCGCAGACTGCATCTCGAGTGCCAAATTGTTTACGGTCAGAAGAACTGGGAGGATCACTGCTGGAACATTGTGCGCATCGACGGCGACTATTATCACGTCGACGCCGGTCTTAGCTCCGCAAGTGCCGAGCAGAACTTTCTGAAGACGGACCGCAACATCTGGTCAAGCTATCGCTGGGATGTCTCCGCATACCCTGCCTGCACCGGAGAGCTGACCTATGAGAGCCTCACGGAAGAAATAACGGACAACAGTGATGAGACCGGCAGCGGCAGCAGTAATGAGATAAATTAAAAAATAATTCTTGACAAATCAGCAAAATGGTATATAATATCACTGTTGCTGATGCGGCTTTAGCTCATCCGGTAGAGCGCCACCTTGCCAAGGTGGAGGTAGCGAGTTCGAGCCTCGTAAGCCGCTCCACATAAAAACCTATTGCTCCGGCAATAGGTTTTTTCAATAATATACAATAAGCGCCCGTGGTGAAATTGGCATACACGATGGATTTAGGTTCCATTCCGAAAGGGTAGGGGTTCAAGTCCCCTCGGGCGTACCATTTTATCAAAAATCCTGCAATCTCAACGATTGCGGGATTTTGCTGTAATATATATTATTTTTGAGTAATTTGCAGAAAATTTCTTGCCAATTCTCTCTTGCTGGCTGCGGGAAGAAAGCACCCAGACTTCATCCCGCGTTCCCCCATCACGTCCTGGTCTTATAATACGTCTTCGGCAGTTTTTCGGTTATCAGGCCGAAGAGGTCGGTCAGATAACAGAAGCAGAGCGGGATGCGGTCTGTGGATTTATTATCCATTTCTTTTAATAAGCCGTTCATGGATTCGTTCGCGATATCCGCATATATACCCTTGAGATGCACAACCGGCGGCTCAGAGGGAACTGTAAAGTTATCAAGCTTAAAGTACGGGTTTGCAATCATATAGACATAGGTGCCGGGATTCGTGCGGCATTCAACGATCTCCATTTCGCTGTCCTGTGCCGGAAGATAGCGATAGCGATGAAACGGGCCGAGGTTAACCAGAGTATTCGGCGAAAGATCATACTCAACGGCATTAACTATCAGCTTTCCCTTCCCTGCTCGTACAAAGAGAAACGTCTCATCGTGGTTATTTACGTAGAGCGTTTTGGATTTTACATGCCTCACACAGGTTTTTATGTCATTAGGAAGAACGTTATTGACGAAATAGTCATGCGCACCGGACAAGACGCCGCGATTACCCGCAGAAGCGGAGACTGTGTTCTTTTCTTTTTCAATTTCTTTAGCCATTTCCGTTCCTCTTCAGGTTTCTCTTTTTCTTGAACTCACCGGGTGACATATTATTTATCGAATAAAACACTCTGCCCATAGTGCGGTCAGAACCGAAGCCCGTCTCCATTGCTATATCCACTGTCGGCAAATCCGTTGTTGTGAGCAAAGCCTCGGCGTAACGGACACGGAAAAGTGAGAGCACCTGCTTATAGCTTGAGTTAAATCTGGACTTGAATTGCACGCGCAGTATATTTTCAGACGTATAAAGATCTTTAGCAAGTGTCTCGGCATCTATTGGCTCTGCCATGTTTTCATACAGGTAGCTTATTGCCGAAATTAGAGTCTCGCTCATTATCGTGCCGCGGTATATTTTTCTGTTTTTTCCGTCACACAACAGCTCATTGAGATAACTCTGCGGAGTTGTACCGGTCAAAGCCTTGAAGCGGCGGAAAAACGTAATTTCCATATTAAAGCCGGAAATCGAAGATATATAATCAAACGGCAGACTGTCATACAGAAAATATGACATTGCCAGCACAATGCGCATGCGGTTGAGAAACTGGCTGAAATTCATTCCTGTTGCGACAAGAAGCGCATGATTTAACGCAGTCTCGTCGGCATCGGATGAAATAGCTGCAGCTACACTCGCCGCGGTGAGATTTGCCGTGCTGTGCGTGGCAATGTAAAGGCTTGCCCTGCGGCCGAGCGGTATATCCTCGAACTTATATTTAGTGCGCTGTGCATGTGCCGCACGATTATATAAAAGCTCAATCTTGCGCAGGAAAGAGCTCTTGATCACAGCGTTGCCCGTGCTTGTTTTTTCCGAGAGGCGCTTGTACTGCTCGAAAAGGTGCACAATCTCCTTCACGCTGTCCCCATCCGGACCAATCACCGGGCGTCCCGTGACGATTGACACCTCATTGCCGGAGGATATGCTGTTGAACATGAAATAGCTGAGCAGCTGATATTCAAACGGGCAGACCCATATGTTTAGATCATCACCGAATTCCGGGCAAATAGTCAAAACCTGAGACCCCTGAATCCAGCAGACACAGCCGGGTTCAACCGGGAAGTCTTCCCCGTTTATAATAAAGCTGCCGCGCCCGTCGCGTATAAGGACAAAATAGCTGTCAAACTCCATAACGGGGAACATTTCCTCGCTTATGGTGTACTCCTGAAGTCTGAGGTACTTATCAGGTCCGCAGAATATACCGCTTTGCGGTGTTTCACACAGCGGCCTGTATTTTCTTTTCAATGTACAGCTCACCTCCAAGACAGATTAAGCATAAAAAAATCAACTTTTGTCTGAACAAATGCTTTTACTTTCTCAAATTTCACCTAATAGATTAACAGATTTTTTGAAAAATTTCAAGTTAAATCGGTATTTTTTCAGAATTAGATATCCTAACTAAAGCATTCACTTGTGCAATTTCTCCAATCTGCGCAAAAGAATCACCGGCAAGTAAGCCGGTGATTCTTTACTCGACTAATATTAAAATATATCCGTTAATTTATAAAACCTGTTTTTTATTACAGCTCGTAGCCGACATGGAAGCCCTGATGCATTGCATCGCTGGACTGACCGGGCTTAACTGCATCGCCGATAACATGAACTTCGGGGACGAAAGCCTTGAGCTCTTCGGACAGAGGATCGTACTTTCTGGAGCCGAGGCCGAGAACGATGTAATCGAAGCCCTTGAGCCACTCCTCGCTGCCGTCCTTGTGCTGGATCTTGACGTCATGCTCGGTTACTTCGAGAACCTTGGAGTTGATGTAGGACTTGACGCCCTCGCGGCGCAGGCTTGCGAGTGCAATGTTTCTGTTGGGCAGGCAAACGCCGGTCATAAGCTGCGGCTGCATCTCAACGAGAGTGACCTCGACATCACCGATGCTGCCGGTGGTTGCAAAGGAGTTGGGACGTGCGTCAGCCATGATCATCTCTGCGGTCTCGCAGGCGACTTCGCCGCCGCCGAGGATGCAGACAGTGCCCTTGGGGATAGTAACCTTACGGCTGAGAACGTCGTGGGTGGTGATGATGGGGTAATCACCGATACCCTTTATGAAGGTGGGTATGAACGGAGTTGCACCGGTTGCGACAACAACTGCATCGGGAGCGAACTCCTTGACAGCCTCAACGGTTGCTTCCTTCTTGAACTCAAACTTTACGCCGGCCTTCTTGGCACGGTAGTTGAGGTGAGTCAGCCACTTGCACATCTCCTGCTTACCGGGAGAAACAACTGCGAGATTGAGCTGGCCGCCGATCTGCTTGGCCTTTTCCCATACGGTTACATCATGGCCGCGCTCTGCTGCCGTAACTGCAGTGTACATGCCGCCGGGGCCTGCGCCGATAACGAGAACCTTCTTTGGAGAAGTGGTGGGGTTGAACGGGTAATCATATTCGTGGCCGACGAGCGGGTTGATGTGGCACTTGCAGACAGGATGATGGGGATCCTCCGGAGTGATGCAGCGTCCGCCGCAGGAGCCGCAGGGAGTGATGTCATCAAAACGGTTCTCATATGCCTTCTTGGGAAGGTCAGGATCTGCGAGAAGAGGACGGCCCATGGAAACGCCGTCTACGAGGCCGCGCTCAACAAGGTCTGCTGCGTAGCGGACATCGTTTATCTTACCGACAACAAATACGGGGATATTTACGACCTTCTTGATTTCGGAAGCTTCGTAAACGTTTCTGCCGATCTTCTGGCTGTGGGAAGGAAGAATATCCTGAAGGTCTTCATACTGAACACCGCCGGAAACCTCGAGCATATCTACACCAGCTGCCTCGAATTTGGGTGCCAGGTAGAGCATCTCGTCAAGACCGTTGCCGCCGGGTACGCGCTCAGAACCTGATACGCGGAGAACTATCGGGAAGTCGCGGCTGATGTTTCTGCGGCACTCTTCGATTATCTCGAGAATGAGGCGTGCGCGGTTATCGATGCATCCGCCGTACTCATCCATACGCTTGTTGCGCAGCGGGGAGAGGAATGCGCCGGGGAGCATGTATGCATGTGCAACGTGCAGAGCAATACCGCCGCAGCCTGCTTCTTCTGCACGGCGTGCTGCCTGGCCGTACTGCTTTACGACCTTGTGAATCTCATCTATTGTAATGGGTCTGCTGACAGCGCCGTTTGCATTGGTATTGACAGAGGGGCCGAGCGGAGTGATGCCCTTGAGTGCGCAAATGGACTCAGGACCCGGATGAATGAGCTGAGGGAAGAGCGTGCTGCCTGCATCGCTGACGCGCTTTGCAAAGGCTGCGAACTGCGGGACAAGAGAGTCCTTGTCAAGTGCCGTGGTCTTGCCGATGTACCAATACTTGTGGTCAACGGTAACAGCATCAATAACAACATAGCCTGCGCCGCCTTCTGCACGGCGAACAAAGATGTCTGCCAGCTGCTTGGGAACGGTGCCGTTGGTTGCCTCATAGTGCATGCTCATAGGAGCCATGGCTATGCGGTTTTTAAGCGTGGTTCTTCCGAGCTGCAGCGGGGAAAAGATTTTTGCGTCTTTCATGTCAGTGATCATGTCGTTTCCTCCTGTAAATTTATATGTGTTAGAAAATGTGCATCCTATTTGCAATAACATATATGAGTATAAGCTAAGTATAAAAAACATGTCGCACATTTTCTCTTGTTAAATAATCTACATTTCAGAGAAAAAGTTCTATTAGTTCTGCATTAAATAGCGACGTTTTTTTTAATTTTGCTACAGTCGTGCGTCAATTACAGTTATTTTCACCATTAACTGCCGCAATTTTTTATAGTATACAGGGCAGCATGCACTAAACCTTCGGCAAAAAATTGACACTAAAATCGAACTTTTTGTACATCGCTGTTGCACTATATCTCTACATTCTTTCCGACACACGCCGGTATTCAGTGTTAAAATTTCTACAATAGCTTTTGATAGTACATCAAAAAGTATTTCCGGCAGATCATTCCCGGGTCTGCTGAATTCACGCAAAGTTATGGAACGCGGCAAGAGCTAAACAACACAATTATTTTGGAAAGGTGTAATGGTGTTATTATGAGTTACGACGCACTGTTTTCTCCCATCAAGCTGAGAGGGCTTGAGCTTAAGAACCGCGTGGTTCTCCCCGGCATGAATACAAAGATGGTCAAGAACAAGAATTTTGTTGCTGATGATCTCCCCGCATATCACGCTGCACGTGCAGCAGGCGGCTGCGGTCTTAATATAGTCGAGATTGCTTCCATCTGCCCTGAGTGCCATGCGTACCTGTACCTCGGCCTCTACAATGAGCAGCAGCGCGATGAGATAAAGAAGATCCCCGCTGCAATTCACGCAGCAGGCGGCAAGGCAGCCATCCAGATCTGGCACGGCGGCTTCGTTCCTGCAGACTTCTTCGATAAGACCAACGTTCTTGAGACTCCTGACACTCTGACTGTTGAGCGTATCCACGAGATCGTAAAGCAGTTCGGCGTTTCTGCAAAGCTCGCTGTTGAGGCCGGCTTTGATGCTCTCGAGTTCCACGGCGCACACACCTATCTGCCGCACGAATTCATGAACCCCTCTCTCAACCAGCGCACTGACGAGTACGGCAACCAGAGCCTTGAGAATCGCTGCCGTTTCAACCTCGAAGTAATCCGTGAGATGCGTGCAAACATGCCCGAAGACATGCCTCTTCTCATGCGTCTTGACGCAGTTGACGAGATGCTTCCCGCAGTTACCTCCGTCGATGAGACCGTACAGTTTATCAAGTGGGCACAGGAAGCCGGCGTAGACGCAATCGACTTGAGCCGCGGCAACGCACGCAGCCTTGCAACCGTTTACGAAGTTCCTCCCTACAACCTCGAGCCGGGCTTCAACATGGAGAACATCGCAGCTATCAAGGCACGCATTGACCTCCCCGTTATCGGTGTTGGCCGCGTTACCACTCCTGATCTTGCAGACAAGCTCATCAGCGAGGGCAAGATAGACATGATCGCAGTCGGCCGTGGACAGCTTGTTGATCCTGAATGGTGCAACAAGGCCAAGGCAGGCCGTGACGCTGAGATCCGCAAGTGCATTGGCTGCACCCAGGGCTGCTACGACAAGGTCATCGACCCGAAGGCCACCCACATCACCTGCACCCGCAACCCGATGCTCTGCCTGGAGTACAAGGGTCTGCCCAAGACTGACGCTGCAAAGAACGTCATGGTCATCGGCGCCGGCATTGGCGGTCTGACTGCTGCTGAGTTCCTCAAGGCACGCGGACACAATCCCACCGTATACGAAGCAGCTGAGCAGGCAGGCGGCGAGTTCGTTCTGGCCGGCAAGGCACCCAAGAAGCAGGAGTTCACTGAGGCTGTTCTTTGGGAAGTCGAAGAGTGCAAGCGCCGCGGCATCGAGATCAAGACCGGCGTAACCGTCACTCCCGAGCTCATCGCAGAGGTCAAGCCTGATCATGTTATCGTGGCAACCGGCGCACATTACGTAATGCCCGCTATCCCCGGCCTCGAGGGCAACGAGAATGTTGTCTTCGCAGAGGATGTTCTCAACGGCAAGGTTGAGGCAAAGGGCGAAGTCGTCATCCTCGGCGGCGGCGGAACCGGCTGCGAGACTGCACAGTACCTCATTGAGAACGGTGTCAAGGATGTCCGCGTTCTGGATGCAAAGCGCGTCGGCAACGGCATGGGCATGCTGCGCACCATGTTCCTCGATATTGAGTACCCCGGCGACACCATCAAGAAGAGCAACCGCGCAAAGGTTGTCAGCGTTGAGGGCAACACCATTAATTATAAGTTCACTGACAAGTTCAAGAAGACCTCTGACAAGACCCGTCATTTCGACACTCTCGTTATTGCAACCGGCATGGTCTCCCGTCCGACCGGCGATCTCACCGCAAAGTGCGAAGAGCTCGGCATCCCCTATGATGTTATAGGCGACGCAAAGCAGGCACGTATGGGCATCGACGCAACCGCAGAGGCATACGAAGTCAGCATGAAGCTCTGATTTAATAAAAATCAGGCTGCTAAGTAAAATACAGAAAGGATAATTATCATGACTGTTGAAGAACGTCTCGATTCTCTTGAAAAAGAGGTTCAGCGTCTCAAGGACGTACAGGCAATCCAGGAGCTCAAGAGCAAGTATTTCTGCGCACTTGACACCAAGGATTGGGATACTCTCGAAACCACTATGACCGAGAACATTTCCACCGCTTACTCCGACGGCAAGCTCGTGTTCCACGGCCCCAAGGAGATCACCAACTACTTCAAGGAGTCCATGCCCCAGACCGAGATTACTCTCCATCAGGGACACAACCCCGTTATCTGGTTTGAGAGCGACACCGTTGCATACGGCAAGTGGTACCTGCAGGACAACCTGATCTTTGCTAAGGGCAACCCGTACGAGGGCCTGCAGATTCAGGGTTCCGCAATCTACACTGATAAGTACGTCAAGGTTGACGGCCAGTGGCTCATCGAGGACACCGGTTACCTGCGCGTATACGAAGAGTCCTTCCAGCGTGACGCAACTCATCGTATAAGAATAAATATGTTCCGTCCTAAGAAAAAGGCGGTAAAGAAGTAATATATCCAATCAAGCCGCCGTACACTTGTTGTATGACGGCTTGAATAAAATGCGGGGACGTTCATCCGGAGCTGACAGAAATGCTGAGGAATTTCAGACGAAAAGTCTACAGAAAGATTCGTTTCAAGAACTGGTACAGGAAAGCATATTATTATCACAGAAAGCGCAATAAGCAAGACGAGTTTATCGAACGCTTTGAGGGCAAGGACGCGCTGCAGGATCGCAAGCATGTGCGTGCACTGCGCCGTGATATGATACGCTGCCTCTTCCGCTACGGTTCGTATTATGACGAGTATTTTCTCTTCGGCTATGAAGGCAAGGATGACGTCTACCGCAATTCTTTTATTACCGAGGGCATACGCTTAAGCTATTATCCTCGAATGAACCTTGCGAAAAACACGGATATATTTGAAAATAAATATCGCACATACAAGAAGTTTAATGAGTTATACATGCGCGATATGATACGCGTTCCTAAAAGGCGCGACGACGAAGAAATTCCTGCTGACGCCTTTAATGAATTTTGCAGCTTCGTGCAAAAGCATCCGAATTATATAGTAAAGCCCGTATATGCTGCCTTTGGCAAAGGCGTTCATAAGGACAGCATAGATAATCACGAGAATCTTGAAGAGGCATATAACGAATATGCAGTTAACGGTGCTGTTGTTGAAGAGCTTATAGAGCAGGCGCATGCAATGGCAGTTATTCACCCGCAGTCTGTCAACACACTCCGTGTACCGACCGTTGTCGTCAACGGGAACGAGGTAAGACTTTTCCACCCGACACTGAGAGTCGGTCAGGGCGGCAGTGTTGTAGATAATTTCAGCGCCGGCGGAATCAGTGCGCTGATTGACCCGGAGACTGGCATAATATGTTCAGACGGTGCCGATAAAAAGGGACATCGCTATACTGAGCATCCGGACACACATGTCACATTCCGCGGCTTTGCAATACCTGAATGGGACAAAGTCGTAGAGATAGTAAAAAAAGCCGCCTTAACCGTATCCGGCAATCACTATTGCGGCTGGGATCTCGCATACAGTACAAAGGGCTGGTGCATGGTCGAGGCTAACAGCACCGCGCAGATGGGCGGAATGCAGATAATAACCCGCACCGGCCGAAAAGATGAGCTTGAAGCGCTCATCGCAATGATGTAAAACAGAAAAATATCGGATTTATATATAAATAATTTTTAGGGAGTATGAGATGGATAAGCAGACCGGACTGAAGCAAGTAATATCCGCAAGGAAATATATACGCGAATTTGCCACGGAATATTCTAAAGAATGCGGGAAATCACCGGCCTATATAGAAAAGGACATACTCTCAGCTAAAAAGATTAATCATATATCGCTTGGCGAATATAAATGGATCGGCTACAGCGATTTAAATGACGCACAAAAGCGCAGCATTTCGACCTTGTGGACACGCGCCGAGTTCAGAAAAACATATACGGACAGGCGCTACATCTGCATGCTGATGAATAAATATATATTCTCAAAGGTCTTTTCAGACTTCTACGGCCGGCGCTGCGTATTTGCGCATGATGTTGACACCACGCTTTTGAGAGAGCTTGCCGGCGGCAGCGGCAAGGTAGTATACAAGCCCAACTGCAAAGGCCAGGGAAAAGGCGTCCGTGTTCTCCCCTGCTCCGATGAGGCTGAGGCCAAAAGCAGTCTGGAGTTCATACGCAGCAACGGCGACGGCATAGTAGAAGAGTATATCGTACAGCACGACACGCTCGCTAAGCTCAATCCGGGTGCTGTCAGTATAGTCAGATTTTATACAGTCAGCGCTCCTTCAGGCTCATATCTCTTTGCGCCTGTTCTTACTACTGCAATTACGAAAGAAATTTCCAACGGGTGTCAGGACGCTCTCACCGCTATGATAGACATCAGGACCGGTGAAGTAGTCACGGATGCCGTTGATCAGAATAAATTTGTCGATTGGGCGGAGCATCCCGTCACAGGCACGACGTTTAAAGGGCTGCAGATTCCCTATTGGGAGGAGAGCATTGAGATGATGCGCCGCGCAGTACCGCTCGCGAGCAAGATATCCAACATCGGCTGGGATATAGCAATTACTGAAAAGGGTCCTCTGATAATCGAGGCCAATACGATTCCGGGCTTTAACACCGCGCAGTACCGCGGCTACGGATGGCTGACCGACGGCTACGGCTATCAGCCGCTCTTCGACGAGATAAACGGACGGCCATATAAGCATGACAGCCGTTATGACAGAGTAATCCTCACGCTGGATTAAATCCGGGAGAAAATCACATGGAAGCTGTCATCTCTGTTGCTTTCGGCCTGTGGATAGCAATAACCGCTTTTGTATACCGTGCTGTAACTGCTGATAAAACCAAAGGCGGGCACAAAAAATGAATGCATATTTTATCGGCATACTTGCCGCGCTGGTCGCTTTCTTCGCCGTCGGAATTATTGCCGGTCGCATGGTGAAGGACACCAATGACTATTATGTTTCCGGCCGCAATGCGCCGACAATACTTATAGTTGGCTCTCTTATCGCGTCTTTTCTCTCAACCGGCGCTTTTCTGGGCGATACCGGTGAGGTTTATTCCGGCTTTTTCATGGGTATCGTTATTGTCGGGATTATTCAGGCGACAGGATATATCTACGGAGCCGGTTTTTTTGGAAAATATATACGCCGCAGTGAGGTTTCTACGCTGCCGGAGTATTTCGGGGCACGTTTCAAATCATTAAAATTGAGGCGGCTCTCGGCGCTGATAATGCTCGTATCCGTGAGCGCGTATCTGCTCTCTGCGATACAGGGCGTTGCCACTTTATTAAACAGCATAACAGGCTACAGCTACTCAACCTGCGTCATCATAGTCTGGCTGGCGTTTACTTCGTTTACTATATATTCCGGTTCGCCCGGGGTATTGCTGACTGACACCATTATGTTTATGGTGTTCCTGCTCGCTGCGCTTGTTGCAGTCCCGTTCATCGTAAATGCAGCCGGAGGTTGGTTTTCCGGTATAGCAGCCCTTGCGAATTGTGAAACTATGCCCGGCATAATTTCCTGGAGCGGAAATCTCGATTATTTATATCCCACAGGTGCCGCCAATCTTGCATGGGCGGTGACGTACGGAATCGTCTGGGCGCTGGTCGTGGCGATAAGTCCATGGCAGACAAGCCGTTATCTCATGGCCCGCGATGAGCACGTCGTTGTGCGCTCATCCGTTTGGTCTTCTATGGGAGTCATGACTGTCACTGTTGCGCTGTACTTCTCAGCTGCATTTATACGCATCTTAAACGGCGGGCTTGACGGCAGCAAGGCGTTGATATGGGCCGCGATGAACGTGCTTCCCCCGGTTATAGGCGTTATGATGCTCATAGGCATAAGCGCTGCCGGCATATCCTCAGCCTCTACTTTTCTTTCTCTGATAGGCTTCTCGGCTGTGAGCGATATTGCGCCGCAGGATTATGACGATGATAAGAAAAAGCTGAATCTCTCCAGAGCTGCCATGCTCGCGGCAAGCCTTGTCATCCTTGTGCTTGCTTACCTCAATCCTCCGCATATATTTATCATTATGTACTTCGGCGGTACTGTGATTGCAAGCTCGTGGAGCGTTGTGGCGTTCGGCAGCGTCTGGAGCCGCAAATTGAGCGAGCGCGGTGCATATCTCGGCATGCTCCTCGGCTTTCTCGGATGTGTTTGCTCCAAGATATTTTACTCAGTGACGGACATTGTCCCTCCGATATACCTTGATTCATTTTTTATCGGCATAGTCTTAAGTATAATCGGCGCTGTCATCGGTTCCGTTTATTCTAAGCCCGGTGCTGACGAAATTGCGCAGCGTGAAGCGCTCTTTGTAGCTCCGGCAGGTGAAAATGACGTGGCAGAGAACAGACGTGATCACAGACTCTGGCTTGTATATCTGGGATTTGCAATCTTCGTCGGTCTCTTCTTCTTTTTCATGTACGCGCTCCCCTACTTACATGCGCTTGGGTAATGTGATTATAAATAATTATGGAGGCCCGGTATGCAGGACACCCTGAAACTTTATTATGCAAAGCTTGCGAACATGGGCGACCTGCTCAGCCCGATGATAATAGAGCGCTGCTTCGGCTATAAAGTGGAGCGCTGCTCGTTTCTTACTGGAGATATGTGTGCCGTGGGCAGCTGCCTTGCGCAATACAAGCTGCACGGCAATCCGCTGATGAAAGCACAGCAGGCTATCAACGGTTTTACACATCCTACGGTCCGAGTCTGGGGCACGGGCTTTATAAACTATTCAGACTGCGATGGGCGCTTTTTTAAACGGGACATGCGCTTTTACGCCGTACGCGGTGAGCTTACGCGCAAAAACGTCGAGCGCATGACCGGGCGCAGCCTGGATATTCCGACCGGTGACGCCGGTATTCTCGCGACCGAGCTTTTAGACAGTCTGCCTGAGAAGAAATACGATATAGGCATCATTCCTCATATATGCGATCTCAAAGAAGAGCTTGTGCCTCAGGTCGTAAAAAAATATGACAACAGCCTGCTGATTAACGTAAAAGATGAACCTTTAGACGTTATAAAGCAGATTGCAGAGTGCCGCACGATTATATCAAGCTCTCTCCACGGTCTCATAGTCGCTGACAGCTTCGGTATTCCGAATATGCACGTGTTATTTTCCGATCGCCCGCTCGGTGACGGATATAAATTTGATGATTATTACTCCGCTTATCAGGTCAGGCATATACAGCGCGATTTGCGCTGCGAGTCCGCGCCGGAGCTTGCGGAAATTCAGGACTCATGGCTGATAAGTCCCAAAGCCGTAGAAGAGAAAAAGCAGCTGATGTCAGCAAGCTTCCCGTACCCGAAGAATGCTGTGCATAAATAACAGCTTGCCGGAGGATTTATGAAATATACTGAGCTCATATCCGTTATTGTTCCAAGCTATAACAGAAAAGCCAAGCTGCCGGCATGCATTGATAGTGTGCTGGCTCAGAGCTATGATAATATAGAGCTTATCATCGTCGATGATGCTTCGACAGACGGCACCGAAGAGCTCTTCCGAGACATAAAGGACCCGAGAGTTAAATATATGCGCTATGAGGAGAACCACGGTGCATGCTACGCGAGAAACTACGGGGCTGAGCGTGCTTTGGGCGAACTCATAGCTTTTCAGGACAGTGATGACACCTGGCATCCGGATAAGCTTGAAAAGCAGTATCGCAGACTTATCGAGACCGGGGCCGACATGTGCTATTGCGGCATGAATCGTGTTGCGGCAAACGGTAACGGCTTTTATTATCCCGTTCATGCGCCGAATCCCGGGCACGCACTTGAGGATTTTCTCGCCGAAAACCGGGCGAGCACGCAGACCATGCTTATGCATCGCCGCGTGTGGAAAAAGCTGCGCTTTGATGAGAGCATACGCCGCTATCAGGACTGGGATTTTGCCATACGCGCCGCGGCTGAGTTTGATCTTGTATATCTTGCGGAAGCACTGGTGGAATCCGAGGTTGGCAGTGACAGCATATCTACACTTGTAAACTCATATCCGCATCTTCTCCGCCTTTATGAGAAGCACAAAGAGTTTTACAGGCTCTACCCTGAGAGTGACGCCGTCATGAATCGGCGCATGGGAAAGCGGCTGCATCCGGCAGATCCGAAGGCCGCCGCAGAGTATTTCTCTAAAAGTCTCAGTTTAAGCCACAGCTTTTACGATCTGACCTATTATATTTATGATTCCTGCAGGGCGCTGCTCTTTAAGAAATGAGGACCTGAAAGATGACTGCATTTGTAATTCTTCATTACCGCGCAATAGAGACTACAAGAAAATGTGTAGAGAGCATAAAAGCACTTGCCGGGGACAAGCATATTGTCATAGTAGACAACGCCTCCCCCAACGGCACGGGCGCAGAGCTGGCAGAGGAATTTGCCGCTGATGCACTTGTTGACGTTATTTTAAATCCCGAGAACTCCGGTTTTGCCCGTGGCAATAATCTGGGTGTCAAGTATGTGTGCGATAAGCTCGACGCGGATTTCACCTGTGTATTAAATAACGACGTTGAGATACGCCAAGTCGGTTTTATAAAGGGTATTGAGCGCATATATGACGAGCATCCCTTTGATCTGCTCGGGCCGGATATTCTCTCTGTGTTCTCCGGCATACACCAGAGCCCGAA
Source organism: bacterium (assembly GCA_963590455.1). Classification (GTDB taxonomy): domain Bacteria; phylum Bacillota; class Clostridia; order Oscillospirales; family Oscillospiraceae; genus Limivicinus. The sequence continues at coordinate 15,800 of CAVAPH010000015.1, forward strand.
GTCTCTGCATCACTGCAATCTTGAAAGCGTCAGGAAAAAACGTGCATTCGTTGAGCGCAGTTCAAACCCGATTCTTCTCTTACTCAGCAGCGGCGAAAAGAACTCCCCTGCGATATGGCGCATCGTGCAGCGCCGCAACAGGGCAAAGCAGAATATAGATTCCGGCATAGCGATGGAGAACGTTGTGCTTCACGGCTCCTGCGTTATCTTTTCCCGCCGTTATCTTGAGCGCCATCCGGAGCCATTTTATTCAAAGACTTTTATGTATTATGAGATGGAAATTCTCGACTGGCTGTGCGAGCGTGAAAATTGCGTTGTGCGCTATGACCCGTCAATCTCCGTGCTGCATTATCAATACGTTGCATCTAAAATGGAGTACCGTTCTATTGTCAAGCGCTCTAAATTTGTAATCCGCTGCCTGCTGGAGTCACTGGACGCAGCTGAGGCACTTATGCTTACAGCAGATAATACCGAAGCTGCAATTGAAACCGATGTAGAGTATTATACCGGCAAAAAGCAGCTTGCGATGGCAGATGCCAGATAATGCAGCGATGAAGAAGAAAAAAATCCATCGCGGTTCAAGGGCGTTTTATACGTTTATATCTTATATATCTCCGCGGCTGAATACTAAACTTTTGTATTTAAAAAAATTTGGCCGTCTGCCGGATCTCAAGAATCCGAAAACGCTCAATGAAAAGCTTCTCAAGCTAAAGCTTGAGCGTTTCGGCAGTGATCCGCTTGTGCGGCAGTGTGCAGATAAATACCAGGTACGCAGCTATGTCGAGCAATGCGGCTGCGGCGAGACGCTCAACGCACTCTACGCTTTGTATGACAAGGCTGATGATATAAAATGGGATCAGCTGCCGAAAAGCTTCGCAATGAAGTGGAATTTCGGCTGCGGGTATAATATCATCTGTGCAGATAAAGAAAAGCTTGATATTCCCGCTGCAACACAGCAGCTGAAGAAGTGGGGACGTGAGCCGTTCTGGGCCTATTACTCTGAGCTGCAGTACCGCCGCATGGAAAAGAAAATAATAGTCGAGGAATACATAGGTGAGCCTGACGGAACCTTCCCTGAGGATTATAAGTTCTACTGCTTCGACGGACAGGCGTACTGTGTTATGCTGTGTGCCGGACGCAATGAAGGCTGGCCGAAATTTTATTTCTTTGACCGTGATTTCAAGCTTTTGCGCATAAACCGGGATTCCAAGGCTGCGCCGGATGATTTTTCTCTGCCGAAGCCTGATTTTCTCGATGAAGCATTTGAAACAGCAGACAAGCTCAGCAAAGGCTTTCCCTTTGTACGTGTAGATTTATATATAACCAAAAACGGCGTACGCTTCGGAGAGCTTACTTTTACTCCGGCGGCGGCCCTTGATAATAAACGCCTGCCGGAGACAGATTTAATGTTCGGCAGCATGATGAAGGTGGAGTGACCAAGTGAAAATTGCAGTTGTCGGTGCCGGAAACAGCGGATGTGCCCTTGCCGCAGATTATGCGGGTCGCGGTCATGATGTTACGCTGATAAAAACATCGCGTTCCGTACATGAGGACAACTTTACATATCTTGAGCAGCACGATCAGACCATTGTGATGGATGAGTTCGGCACGGAAACCGTATGCAAAATCGCTCATCTCTCCCGCGATGTGAACGACATAGCAGGGTGCAGCATAGTAATTTTGTGCACGCAAACCGGGTTTCACTCTCAGGTTCTGCAGCGTATTGTGCCGCTGCTTGTACCCGGTCAGGTGCTGCTGATAGTTCCGGGGTATCTCTCAACAGCTTATGTGCTCTCACTCAAGCCCGCAGACGGTGTTATTATCGCAGAGGGCGAGAGTAATTTTATCGACGGCAGGATTTCCGAGCCTGGGCGCTTTAAAGTCGGATTTCGCAATGTCAGGAACCCAATCGGCATATATCCGGCATCTGCCGCAGAAGAGGGCAAGGAAAAGCTCAACATGCTCGGCACTCCGTTTCATTATCTCAAGAGCGTTGTCGAGGCCGCACTGCATAACCCGAACATGATCGTCCACACTGTCGGCGCCGTGATGAGCATACCGCGCATTGAAGCTACCGGCGGAGATTACTGCATGTACCATGAAGTCTTCACGCCTTCCGTCTGGAGGCTTTTAGAAGCACTCGACGGCGAGAAAATGCAGGTGCTGGAGCATCTCGGATGCGAGCCCGTGCCGTATGCCGAGGCATGCAAATTCCGCAACAGCCTTGATGAACAGCGCAGCGGCAAGGAGGTATTTTATGAATATGCTTCCATGCCGACCCGTGCGAAAGGGCCGCAGAGTGTAAACTCGCGCTATATAACAGAAGACGTTCCGCAGGGACTTGTACTTCTGGAGTCACTCGGGAAAACACTGACCATAGCGACGCCTGTTGCCTCTTCGCTGATAGAAATTGCGTCAGCTGCGCTTGGGCGTGAGCTTCGCCGTGAAGGGCGCACGATAGAAGGTCTCGGCGAGGAGAATATTAAAATCATACTGCGCGACGCGGGGAGTCTGACGGTCTGATGTCATTCAGGAGAGTATTAGAAAAGAATTATTATATGTGCCGCCGTCTCAGCGATGAGTGCGGCGGGCATACGCTTATATATCTGGCAGATGCCATGTATTGCAGCCGCAATCACGGCACGTCACCGGAGAATTATTATGTACTGCGCTTTTACGAGTTCAGCAATAAAAAGAGAAAAAGCTTTCTGACCTCCGGTCGTTCAAAAGAGTGCGATCGTATACTCAACGCCAATGCGTCGGATGACGATAAACGTGCGCTTGCCTGTAAAGATGTTTTTAATAAAGTCTTTGCAGGGCTTGTAAAGCGTGAGAGCCTGTACGCGCCGGAGTGTAAATTTCCTGTCTTCTCGGATTTTCTCGCGCGGCACAGCGAATTCATGCTCAAACCGACACGCGGCACAATGGGCGACGGAATTGTGCGCCTGCGGCCGGAGCAGCTGAGCTGTGCGGAGGATCTCTACAGAAGCTGCAGAGAGCACAAGCTGCTCGTGGAGGACGTAATAGTCCAGCATCCTGAGCTGGCAAGGCTGAACGCAGGCTGCGTCAACAGTGTGCGCATAAACGCCGCCCGTGATTCAAGCGGCAGAGTCGTGCTCATCGGCGCATGCCTGAAATGCGGCGGACGCGGGGCATGCACGGATAATTTTCACACCGGCGGCGTCGCCTATCCGCTGAATTTAAACACCGGGCGCGTTTCGGGTCTGGGGCGCAGCAACAGCTCCACGCGCGATTTTATCTATCATCCCGGCTCTTGCGTACGTATGCCGGGTTTTCAGGTGCCGTATTGGTCGGAGATACTTGACTGCGTAAAAGCGGCAATGGACAGAGTCCCGAGTGTCGGCTATGTCGGATGGGATATAGCCGTAACTCCGAACGGACCGGAGCTTATTGAGGGCAACTTCAGCTGGCCCGGCGGGAATATTATTCAGTTTGACGGTATCGGTAAATACAATTTGCTTAGAGAATGCTTGGGTGATAAAAATGGACAATATACTGACAGATAATATAATTGTCAAGAACGCGCAGGCTTATCCTGTGCTCAAAGACAGATTTCACAAATATATAAGCGGCGTGCAAAATATGCCCTACGGCTTTAATGAGAATAAGCTTTTTCATGATTATCTCAAGGTGCGCCGCCGCAATCCGGAGAAGCGCGTGTCCATGTCGGAATACATGATCTTCGGATTTTACGGGCTTTCCACAGCGCAGCAAAAAGCCTTTCTCACCGACACCGAGGCCACGCTTCTCATGCGCCCGTATAACAGTGAGTCTGAGCAATATCTCAAAGACAAGGTGAATTTTCTCAAGAACTTCTCGCAGTACGTCCATCGCGGCTGGCTGTACCTTCCGGAATCAAGTCTGGAGGAATTCTCTGCTTTTGTGCACCGGTACGGCTGCGTGGCGCTTAAGCCGCAGTATTCAAGCTGGGGTATAGGCTTCCGCAAATATACCTCTGAGATGCTCGATTCCGAGACTGAACCTGACGCCATGTTTGCAGAGCTGTGCGAGAAAAAATATCTTGCAGAACAGTTTATTTCATCCGATGAATCACTTGCGCGCTTTCACCCCGAATCACTCAACACGCTGCGTGTCATCACATTCCGCTGCGGTGAGCGTTTTGAAGTTTTCGGCTGCGGACTGCGTGTCGGCAACAACGGGCTTCATGTGGATAATGCGCACGGCGGCGGGATATTCTGTGAGATTGACCCCAAAACCGGCATTATCATGACTGACGGTATGGATGAGCACGGCGATTATTATCGTGTCCACCCCATGACAGGTGTCCCCTTCCTCCACACGCAAATCGAACACTGGAACGAGGTTATCGAGCTATGCAGTGAAGCATCTAAAGCGCTGCCCTGCCTGAGAGTTGTCGGCTGGGACGTGGCAATACTTCCCGGCGGCAAGCTCGAGCTCATAGAGGGCAATCACAACCCGGGTATGAACATCGTTCAGGCACCGGCAAAGCACGGCGTGCATGATAAATTTGCCTCCATGCTGCTTGACTTCTACGGAGCTCCTGAGCAATATATTAATAGCGAGAGCTGAAAACATGAAGATACTCATAACCGGCGTAAACGGCCAGCTTGGCCACGATGCGGCCCAGGAATTTTATTTGCGCGGTCATATCGTCTTCGGTACGGGCACCGCTGCGCATAATCGCCCCGGGTACATGCAGCTTGATATACGCGACCGCGACGCAGTATCACGTATGATAAAAGAAATCAGCCCGGATGTCGTCGTCCACTGCGCTGCGTGGACTGCGGTAGACGCCGCAGAGAGTGCAGAAAATCATGACGCCGTCCGTGCCGTAAACGTGACGGGAAGCAAAAATCTTGCGCTTGCATGTAATAGCTGCGGCTGCAAAATGATATATATCAGCACGGACTATGTCTTCCCCGGTACCGGCAGCACGCCCTGGGCTGCGGATTGCCGTGATTTTGCACCATGCAATTATTACGGGCAGACAAAGCTTGAGGGTGAGCTTGCCGTATCTGAAATATTAGATAATTATTTTATTATACGGACTGCCTGGCTTTTCGGGCTAAACGGCAATAATTTTGTAAAGACAATGCTCCGCCTCGCAAAAACACACGACACATTGCGGGTAGTAGACGACCAGATCGGCACGCCCACTTATTCGCGCGATTTGGCGCGGCTGCTTGCAGACATGGCGGAGAGCAATAAATACGGCTTTTACAATGCGACTAACGAGGGCGGCTTCATTTCCTGGTACGAGTTTGCGCGGGCTATTTTTTCTCACGAGGGACTCAGCACAAACGTAATCCCGGTGACGAGTGCAGAATACGGCGCACCCGCTCCGCGTCCGTTCAACAGCCGCCTTGATAAGAGCAAGCTTACACAGCAGGGCTTTGCGCTGCTGCCGACATGGCAGGATGCACTCGACAGATTTCTTGCCGAGCTGCACGAAAGTACAACGAATTGAGGGACGGCTATGGAGCTGATAAAAACAAAGCTTGACGGCGTGCTTATAATCAAGCCGCAGGTTTTCGGTGATAATCGCGGATATTTTATGGAGACCTGGTCAAAGGCAGCATTTGAACGTGCCGGTTTAAGCTACGACTTTGTGCAGGATAATCAGTCATTCTCTGCCGCAAAGGGCACTCTGCGCGGCATACATTTTCAGCGCGGCGATGACGCGCAGTCAAAGCTTGTGCGTTGCCTTAAAGGCGCCGTGCTCGACGTGACTGTTGACCTTCGGCGCAGCAGTCCGACCTACGGCATGTGGGACGCGTTTACGCTCTCTGAGGAAAATAAATGCCAGCTGCTTATTCCGCGCGGCTTCGGTCATGCCTTTCTGACGCTTACAGACAATGTGGAATTTGCATATAAGGCTGACAATCCATATGCACCAAAATCCGAGGGCGGTATCCGCTGGAATGACCCTGATATCGGCATAGACTGGGGTATCGACTCCCCGATTCTCTCCGATAAAGATAAAAATGCCCCGTTTTTGCGTGACGCAGTGACGGGCTTTGAAGATTGGTAACGGCGTTTGGAGAATTTTTTGATGAAAGACGCGATAAAAATTGCAGTAGCAGGTGTGGGCTATGTCGGGCTCTCTCTGTCTGTGCTTCTTGCACAGCATAACAATGTCTGTGCCGTCACTACCACGAAATCCAAGGCTGAGATGATAAACTCCGGCCGCTCTCCTATCAAAGACGCTGAGATTGAGGACTTTCTCGCACGGAAGAATTTAAATCTCACTGCAACCACGGATGCAGAAGCGGCCTATTCCGGCGCACAGCTTGTCATCGTTGCCGTGCCGACGGATTATGATCCTGATCGCAATACATTCGATACCTCTGCCGTTGAAGACGTAATCGGCAGAGTACTCCGCGTCAATTCATCCGCCTTTATCGTAATAAAATCCACAGTCCCCGTCGGTTATACCGAGAGGATAAGCAAGCAGTTTGAAACAAACCGGATTATTTTTTCTCCGGAATTTTTACGCGAGGGCAAGGCGCTGTACGATAATCTTCATCCGTCGCGCATCATTGTCGGCACGAACGGAACCGAGCAAGCACACGCCGCAGCAGAGCTTTTCGCATCGCTGCTGCAGGAAGGCGCCCAAGACGATAATACGCCCGTCCTTTTCATGCGCAGCTCGGAGGCTGAGTCTGTAAAGCTTTTTGCGAATACATATCTGGCTCTGCGCGTCAGCTTTTTTAACGAGCTTGATACATACGCCGAGGCGCGCGGGCTTAACACGGCGCAAATAATCAACGGCGTCTGCCTTGATCCGCGCATAGGCACGCACTATAATAACCCGTCTTTCGGCTATGGCGGATACTGCCTCCCGAAGGACACAAAGCAGCTGCGTGCAAATTATGAGCAGGTGCCAGAAAATCTTATATCTGCCATAGTCGAAAGCAATCGCACGCGCAAAGACGTCATCGCCGAAAACATTCTCAGGCGTGCCGGATACTACGACGGAAAAACCGGCATAATAATCGGCGTTTATCGCCTCACAATGAAATCCGAGTCGGATAATTTCAGGTCTTCAAGCATACAGGGCATTATGAAGCGCATTCTTGCCCACGGAATTGAGACGGTCATATACGAGCCTTCTCTCAAGGCTGATGAATTTATGGGCTGCCGCCGAATAGATAATCTCGAACAGTTTAAAAACTCATGCGGAATTATCATTGCAAATCGCTATAATAGCGAGCTTGACGACGTAAAAGAAAAAGTATACACACGTGATCTCTTCGCAAGAGACTAATATTATACCCTGATAAAAGATCTGCAGCACGCAGCTTTTATCAGGGTATTATTTATCTTATCAGCGTTTTGTTTTTATAAGTGATACGAATGACTGCACACCCGGGTTTTCCGAGCCGCGGGAATAGACAAGGAGCGTATGCGCCTTGGCCTTGAGCCCCTGAAGCGGGCGAAATACCACGCCCTCGATTCCCCAGTGAACAAGGCTCGCCGGCATAACGCTGAATGCAATTCCTGTATTAATAATAAGAGCTATACTGTAAAAATCATCAGCGTACATTCGTTTATTTCCGCCGAGTCCGAGGTTTGCATACATGCCCGCAATCTGTCCGGCTGAGGGCTGACTGTCCTGTGCGCGGTTGAGAACAATTGGCATGTCTCTTAGATCCTTCGGATTTATAATCTTTTTATCCGCCAGCGGATGGGTCGAGCTTATCATAACAACACAGGGGTCTGAAAGCGTCACTCGGCTGTCGAGAGCATTTCCCAGCTCCATACCAAAGCCCGAAAGCACCGCCATATCAAGGCGCCCGTCGGCAAGATCGTCGAGCAGGCTCTTATTGCTGCCGAGCGTGAACTCAAACTCCGCTTCAGGGTGCTGTCTGTGATATTTTCTGATCTGGGAGACGATACTCCACAGCTCGTATGCGCCGGCATAACCGATTCGCAGATCCGTTGCGTTGCCGAGTGCAACCTTCTTTCCCTGCATTGCGGCATCGTTGTAACGTATCATAAGTTGTTTGCATTGCTTATAGAAAACTTCTCCCGCCGGAGTAAGGCTCACTCCCCTTTTGCCGCGCACAAAAAGCTCATAGCCAAGCTCCTCCTCCAGCAGCTTTATCTGTTGGCTCACGGCCGTCTGCGATACGCACTGTTCCTCTGCAGCCCTTGTAAAATTCAAATGTTCCGCAGCAGATATAAAAAACGGCAGTCGCTGTATACCCAATGTGATTTCTCTCCTTCAGCAAATTTATTCCTGTTTTTACGATATAGTTCACTGTTATTATAATCAGAAGTAAAACTTATGACAAGGTCAAAATTTCATGTTGGACTAACCCATTTTATAATGATATTATTTTGACAATAGGACGGTTCAGACCGTTAAACAAAAGATTGTAATTATAAGGAGGAACAGAAATGCGTTTCGAAGGTAAAGTCGTTATTGTCACCGGTGCAAGCTCGGGCATAGGCAAATCTACCGCCAGGCTGTTTGCAATGGAGGGCGCAAAGGTTGTCGCGGCAGCAAGGCGTCTGAAAAAGCTTGAGGAGCTCAGAGATAAAGTCGCAGCAGAAAATGCCCCTGGTGTTATCCTGCCTGTGAAGACCGACGTGCGTGACCCGGCGCAGATTGAGGCCATGTTCGACACCTGCTTGAAGGAGTTCGGTCATCTGGACATTCTGGTCAACAACGCCGGCATGCTCGACGGACAGCTCCCTATTCATGAGACAACTCCCGAGATCTATGACATGATCTATGAAACCAACCAGCGTGCGGTATTTCTCTGCTGCCAGCGCGCAATAAAAATATTCCTTGAGCAGGGCACTCCCGCAAACATCGTCAATGTTGCATCTGCCGCTTCCCTGCGCGGCCTTAAGGGCGGCACAATGTACGTCATGACAAAGCATGCGGTGCTCGGCCTGACGCGCAACATTTCCGCTTCCTTCTTTGAGCGCGGCATTCGCTGCAACTGCATAGAGCCGGCAAATATTCTCACTGAAATCAACAAGGTTCCTCGCGAAATGGGCATCGGCATTCCCGAATGGCAGATGCGTGCAGGCAATGCTGCCCCTCTGCACACCATCACGAAGCCCGGCGAGAAAAAGCCCATGCTCGGCAAACCCAAAGACTGCGCCAATGCAATCGCATATCTTGCCGATGACGTCGCCGCGCGTTATATCTCCGGCGCGGAGCTGAAAGTCGACGCCGGCTGGCTGAACATGTAATTAATATAATATAAACTCAGGAAAGGATAAAAGAATGTCTACTCATTATACGGATTACTACGGCACTCATATGCCGTTTGCGCAGTTCCCCAAGTTTGGCGTTCTCTCCAGCGTTAAAGTGCTGATGACCGGCACGAATATAGCAGGCCCCTTTGCCGCAAGCATAATGGCTGAGATGGGCGCACAGGTCGTTCAGGTTGAAGCCCCTAACATGCCCTGCCAGACCCGCGGCAACTACGGTTACTCTCAGGACCACCGCAATACGTATTCGATCACGCTCAACACCCGCACCCCCAAGGGCAAAGAGGTGCTTGAAAAGCTGATAGCATGGGCGGATATATGGATAGAATCCGGCCGTCCCGGAACATATGCAAAGGCCGGTCTCAGCGATGAGCATATGTGGAAGATCAACCGCAAGCTCGCTATCGTGCACGTCTCCGGCTACGGTCAGACAGGTCCCGACAAGAACAAGGCGGCCTACGACGTATCAGGTCAGGCAATGGGCGGTTATATGTACATGAACGGAACAAGCCCCACCTCTCCCCCGCTGAAGGTCAACCCGTATCTTTCAGACTATGCCACAGCATACAACGCCTGCATCTGCGCACTGTCCATTATGACTAATGCGCGCATCACCGGTGAGGGCGACTCCTGCGACGTATCTCAGTACGAAACCATGTTCCGCCTGCTCGGCAGCTATCCCGCAGAATGGTTCAACAAGGGCTATCCCGGACCGGGCGAGCCTGTAAAATACCGCACCGGCAACGTCAGCGATATAGCAGCCGGCTTCTCATTCTATGACTGCAAGGACGGCGGCACGATATTTATCGGCATGGTTGGCGCCGGCAATACCAAGAAGGGTTATCCTCTTGTCGGTCTGCCCACCCCCGGCGACGGCACTGATCCTGACTTCCCCGAGGGCATGACCGGTTCTCTTAAATCTCTCCCGCGCGGTCAGCGCATAGAAGCTGCAATCACCAAGTTCTGCGCTGAAAGAACCGTAGACGAGGTTGAAGAGATTCTCAACAAGGCCGGAATCCCCAACCAGAAGGCATTCGGCCCGGCAGATATCGAAAACAGCGCTCAGTACGCCGCACGCGAAGATATCGCGACCTGGACCGACAGCGTATACGGCGAGATGAAGGGCATCGGTGTAACGAACAAGTTCAAGAAGAATCCCGCACAGATAGTTGCTTCCGCGCCGACCTTCGGCGAACACAGCCGCGAAGTGCTCGAGTTCCTCGGCTACACCGAAGAGCAGATAGATGACATGTATGCCAAGGGCGTGACCACGACGATGGATCCGCGCGAAACCGCAATCCAGTGGCATCTCAAGGATTGGCAGTTCTTCTGGAGAGATGATCAGGCTGAAAAGCTCGATCTTTGATAATAAACGGAGGTACGAAGTATGACATTTAATCCAGGAACATACGAAGGCGTCGGCCGCGGCTACGGCGGGAAGCTGTACGTAAACGTGACCGTATCCGAAAGCAAGATTGAAGAAGTAAAGGTAACGCAGCACAAGGAGTACCGCGGCATTGGCTGGGGTCTGAACACTACCCCGATGGAGCTTTTCCCGAAGCTTATTGTTGAATACCAGTCACTCAACATCCCCACTGTTGACGGTGCAGATCTCACTGCAGCGGCAATTCTGGACGCAACTGCGACCGCATTGAAGACCGCAGGCGCGACGAAAGAAGACATCGCAGCGCTCAAGGCCGCACCCGGTCCGAAGGCTCCGGATTACAAAGACGAAGTGCGTACGGTAGACGTCGTAATATGCGGCGCCGGTGCCGGCGGACTTGCAGCAGCCATTGAGGCAAAGCAGGCAGGCGCTGAGGTCGTAATCGTAGAAAAACAAGGCATCACCGGCGGCGCAACCGCAAGAAGCGGCGGCAAGCTGCTCGGTGCAGGCACAAAGTGGCAGAGAAAACAGGGCATCCATGATACGAAGGACATGGTGTACGACTATCTGATGGATGTTGGCAACAGAAACGGCAAATTCATGGACGAATCTAAAAACCGTTATCTTGTCGACCATCTCAATCAGACGCTCGATTGGCTGAACTCGATAGAGGCAACCGTGAAGGGCGATAAGGAGGAAGTTTTGGCGCAGCCCTGGCAGGATCTGTCCAAGCCCGTTGAAAAAGACGGCGTGCTGAAAACCCACTTTGATGTGCTTGACGTTGAAGCGATTCATGTCAGTCTGCAGCCCTGGCGCGTGCACAACTCTCCCGGCGGCGGCGGACAGACCAACGGTGAGGGCGGTGAAATCTCCACACCTCTGACGCTGTATTACGAAAACGACCTTGGCGGCGAAATAATCTATGACACAGCCATGAATGAGCTGCTCACGGACGAAAACGGCACTGTCACAGGCGTAAGCTGCACACGCAAGAACGGCGCAAAGCTCACTCTCTACGCGAGAAAGGGCGTCATACTTGCAACCGGCGGCTATGCACGCAACAAAGAAATGATCGCACGTTATCCGGTGGCACACTACTTCAGCAATGTCCCGCACGGCAACGTTGGTGACGGCTTGACCGCTGCGACAAAGATCGGCGCGCTCAACTATGAGCATCCGGCAGTTCAGGTAGTTTATACGAGCCTTACCTGCGGCATCGGCATTAACGATGAGTCCGGTCTCATTGTCAATGATCGCGGTGAGCGTGTTGTCAACGAGTGGAGCTATCAGTACACCGTCAGCGATGCAATAGCGCGCTCCGGCAGCAACTGCGGCTGGTACATCACGAGCGGCAAGGAGCCTTACTCCGGCGTACAGTTCGGCTATAAGAGCGCAGTCAACGGCAAGTCAAAGGATCCCTGGGCAACAAGCATCGAGGATCTCGCCAAGAAGATAGGCTGTGACCCGGCAACACTGCGTGCAACCTATGATCGTTACTGCGAGCTGGTTGAAAAGGGCGTTGACGAGGACTTCGGCAAACCCGCTGAGTTCCTGCATCCGATAAAGGGACCGAAATTTGTGGCTCTGCGCATGCATCCCTGTGTAACCGTCACCTTCGGCGGACTTGAGACTGACGTATCTGCCCGTGTTATGAAGCCGGACGGCTCTGTAATACCGCACCTGTATGCAGCAGGTGAAGTTGCAGGCACCGGCATGTACGGCACACAGTATCCCACCTGCGGCACTTCTATAGGCAGCGCACTGTTCTATGGCCGCATAGCAGGCCGCGCCGTAACTGATCAGGCTCTGCTGTAATTAAAATTTAACGCTGCAATATGCAGCCCAACTAACAAATAACCACATCGACTGACCGAATTAACGGAAGGTCGATGTGGTTATTGGTTTTGATTAATTATTACTGTATTTCGATATTATGTACGCCGTAATCCAGAATGATGTTTATCAATTCATTACTGGAATAATTGTTTTCTCCTGCAATTCTGTCCAGTTCTTTTAAGATATCTTCTTTTATGCGCACAGTAATAATTTTATTTCCGTCCTCGCCGCGTTTTTAATGACCAGTGGCTCTTTGCTCATAAAAACACCTCGCAATCTACAGAAATTATAGATTGACAATCGCTTGCGTAATATGTGTATCCCAGTCACATGTCAAACAGGTTGATCTGGTTGCTGTCGGGCATGTCGCCTAGGGCGCCTATGGCTTTCAGGGTGTCAAGGTGGCTTTGGCTGACCTTGGGAC
>CAVAPH010000016.1:0-28044 GCA_963590455.1 bacterium
TACTTAATTACGATGCATTATTATAGCAGAAGAGTTTGAAATATTCCACTGCAAGGAGATACAAAGCGAAAAATCTTATTGAACGAAAATTAAGCTAACTCACAACTTTAGCCGGCATATGCCAATAATGCTCCAAGCGCAAACAACAATCAAGTCAGAAACTTCGCTGACAACGCAACACAGGGCAGGTGCATCGCACCTGCCCTGAAGCTGTTACGTTATTCTTATTCCAGTTCCATCAGAAGCTCTTTGGCTTTGACGGGTTGACCTTCTTTTACGCGGACGGACTTGACTGTGCCGGCTGCGCGGGCGGTGATGGCGGTCTCCATCTTCATTGCCTCGATGATCAGCAGCACCTGGTTTTCCTCTACCTTGTCACCGGGCTGGACATTGACCTTTGACACCATGCCGGGGATAGATGCGCCGTACTGCTTGGGATCGCTCTCATCTGCCAGAACAGCCTGACGCGCCTGCTCGGATGCGTGCGGATCACGGACTGCAACCTCGCGGCGCATACCGTTGAGCTCAAACTGAACATTTATCGTACCGTCGTCGTTGCGGTCGCCGAGACCGAGGTACTTGATGACAAGAGTCTTGCCCTCGTCAATATTGATCTTGGTCGTCTCACCTAGCTGCATGCCGTTGAAGAACACATGGCTGCCCATGCGCGTGATGTAGCCGTACTCCTTGCGGTGATTGCAGAAGTCCTCGTACACTTTCGGGTACATTGCGTAGGAGATGAGATCCTTCTTCTCCGGATTTGCCTGGAACTTCTCAACCTCGGTGCGAAGCTTGTCAAATTCCACGGGAGCGAGCAGCTGACCGGGACGGCATGTGATAGGCTCCTCACCCTTCAGCACGACCTTCTGCAGATCCTCGGGGAAACCCCATGCAGGCTGCCCCATCATGCCCTTGAAGTATGACACTACGGAATCCGGGAAAGCGAGGGAAGCGCCGCGTTCAACGATGTTATCCGGCGTGAGGTCGTTTTGCACCATGAATATTGCCAAGTCACCCACAACCTTTGATGACGGCGTGACCTTGACGGGGTCACCGAGCATGTCGTTGACGGTCTTGTACATCTCCTTGACCTCTTCGAAGCGGTCGCCGAGGCCGATTGATTCCACCTGCGGGTGCAGATTGGTGTACTGACCGCCGGGAATCTCGTAGCGGTAAATATCCGTTGTGGAGGTCTTGAGACCGTGGTCGAAGTTCTCATAGCGCAGGCGAACGTCTGCCCAATAGTTCGACAGCTCCTGCACGCGGCGCAGGTCAAGGCCGGTGTCGCGCTCGTTGCCCTGCAGAGCTGCGACAACTGCATCCATAGACGGCTGGCTTGTAAGTCCGGACATAGGTGCGCTTGCAACGTCGACTATATCAACGCCGGCTTCGGCAGCCAGAAGCAGAGCGGCGACCTGGTTGCCTGTGGTATCGTGCGTGTGCAGGTGGATAGGAATGCCGATCTCCTGCTTGAGCGTGGAGACGAGCTTCTTTGCGGCGTAGGGCTTGAGCAGACCGGACATGTCCTTGATGGCAAGTATGTGTGCCCCGCGTTTCTCCAGCTCTTTTGCAAGATTTACGTAGTACTTGAGCGTGTATTTGTCCTTGCTGGGGTCGAGTATGTCGCCGGTGTAGCACATGGTGGCCTCAAGCAGCTTGTTCTGATTGAGTACCTCGTCCATGGCGATCTCCATGCCGGGCAGCCAGTTGAGCGAGTCAAACACGCGGAAAACGTCGATGCCGCGCTCTGCCGCCTCTTTTACGAATGCGCGCACGAGATTGTCAGGGTAGTTGGAGTAACCCACAAGGTTAGAGCCGCGCAGAAGCATCTGGAACGGGATGTTGGGGATCTTCTCGCGCAGGAGACGCAGACGCTCCCACGGTGACTCATACAGGAAACGATAGGCCACGTCGAAGGTAGCGCCGCCCCACATTTCAAGAGAGAAGCAGTCGCGCAGAATATCTGCGATACCGTCCGCACCCTTTACCATGTCGCGTGTACGCATGCGGGTGGAGAGCAGGCTCTGGTGTGCATCGCGCATTGTCGTATCCGTCAGCAGCAGCTTCTTCTGGTCGAGAACCCACTGCTTTACGGCATCCGGACCCTTCTCGTCAAGCAGCTGCTTGAGACCCGGGCCGAGCGGCTCCTTCTGCTGAGGAACACGGGGACTGTCGTACTGGTGGCGCTCTGCATTCGGCGCTGCCACCTGGATTTCCGCAATATAGCGGAGCACGCGGGTTGCGCGGTCGCGTGAGTCGACAATGTCGAAAAGCTCCGGCGTTTCATCTATAAATTTAGTGTGGCACTGACCGGCCCTGAAGGCAGGATGAGCCAGTATATTTGTAACAAAAGGAATGTTGGTCTTAACACCGCGCACACGTACCTCGTTTATTGCACGAGATGCCTTGCGGCAGACTGCGGGGAAGCTGCGATCCCAGCTTGTGACCTTGACAAGCAGAGAGTCATAATACGGGGAGACGACTGTGCCGACACCGGCATTGCCGCCGTCAAGACGCACGCCAAAGCCGCCGGGGGAGTGGTAAGCCGTAATTTTGCCGTTGTCAGGCGCAAAATTATTTGCGGGATCTTCTGTTGTGACGCGGCACTGAATGGCGTAGCCGTCAATTTTTACATCGTCCTGAGAGTTGAGGCCTATCTCAGGATAGCTCAGAGGATAACCGGCCGCAATGAGAATCTGTGCGCGGACAATATCGATACCGGTGACCATCTCCGTGACGGTATGCTCCACCTGAATGCGGGGGTTCATCTCTATAAAGTAATAGCTGCCGTCCTTGTCTACGAGAAATTCCACCGTGCCAGCACTGACATAGCCGACGGACTTTGCAATCTTAACGGCATCGCGGCGCAGCGCGTCGACTGTATCCTTCGGCACGGACCATGCCGGCGCAAATTCAACAACCTTCTGATAGCGGCGCTGCAGAGAGCAGTCGCGCTCGCCGAGATGATATACGTTGCCGTATTTATCGGCAAGTATCTGAACCTCGACATGCTTAGGCTCTACGAGATACTTCTCCATGAATATATCACCGCAGCCGAAGGATTTCTCCGCCTCGCGATGAACGAGCTCATAAGATGTGCGCACCTCTTCGACATTGTCGCAGCGGCGCATTCCGCGTCCGCCGCCGCCTGCTGCAGCCTTGAGAATAACCGGGAAGCCGAAGCTTACGGCCTTTTCAACTGCATCCTCTGCGTCCTTAAGCGGTTCGGTGCAGCCGGGCACGATGGGAACACCGCAGGAAATGGCGATCTCTTTTGCGCTGAGCTTATCGCCCATTTTGGCCAGAACATCGGCGGAAGGACCGATGAATATAATGTCATTTTCCTCGCACGCACGGGCAAAATCCGCGTTCTCGGAGAGAAAACCGTAACCCGGATGGATAGCAGTGACGTTGCGCCTCTTGGCAAGGCTTATAATACTCTGAATATCCAGATATGCGCCGAGCGGGGACTTCTTCTCACCTACAAGATAAGATTCGTCCGCCTTGGTGCGGAAGAGGGAATAGGTATCTTCGTTGGAATAGATGGCAACAGTCTGCAGCCCCAGATCATAGCAGGCGCGGAAAATTCGCACCGCAATCTCGCCGCGGTTAGCAACCAGAACTTTCTCGATCTTCTTGGTTTGCATGGCAATAATTCGCCCCTTTCTGCCACTTGGTTATGGCTTTTACATATTATTATACACATTCGCGGCACAAAGTGACAGAGTGTAAAACACCTTAAGCGCATTTTTGGATGTTGTGACAAAACAACGGGACAAATCAGATGCCAAACTATCAAAAATTATTAAAAAGTGACGATAACTTGCATATATTGTTCTAAATTTCACGAAAAAAGCAGCTTGAAGGACACAAAAAACGTCTTGGCGCTGTATTATAAAATTTGAACGATTTATTAACGGCCCTGTATGCAATGCTGTTGCATTGTGACAAAATATAATATATACCTTGCAATATGCAAAAAGCTGTGTTATATTAACCTCACAACAAAATATTTCCGAAGAAGTCGGCAGAATCTCAGGAAACTGTCGTCGGAGGAAACTCTGGAGAATCCCATTACGGGTGCCGAAGGTGCAAGATCGAAAGGTCGAATCTCTCAGGCTAAAGGACAGAGCGGGTAAGTGGCATTTTAGGGTGCCTTTGTCCTATCCAGAGTTGCTGTTTTGTCGGCAACTTTATTTTTTTATTCAGGAGGAGTACCCATGTCATTACTCAGCATCGTACAGAAAATTAACATGTATCTCTCGGACTATATTCTTATAGTCATGCTCGTCGGCACAGGTCTGTTTTTCTCGATTAAGACGAGATTTGTTCAGGTCCGCTGCTTCAAAGAGGGCTGGAACAGAACCTTCGGCAATTTCTCACTCCATGGAGGTAAGCAGGAATCCGGCATAAGCTCGTTCCAGGCACTTGCAACCGCTATAGCGGCACAGGTCGGCACCGGCAATATAATCGGTGCATCCGGCGCAATACTCATCGGCGGCCCCGGCGCAATCTTCTGGATGTGGATTATCGCTTTCTTCGGCATGGCAACCATTTATTCCGAGGCTGTGCTCGCACAGGAAACCCGTGAGGTCAGAGAGGACGGCAGCATCCACGGCGGCCCGGTGTACTACATCAAGCGCGCATTCCCCAATGCCTTCGGTAAATTCCTTGCAGGCTTCTTTGCAGTGGCAATCATTCTCGCACTCGGCTTCATGGGCTGCATGGTGCAGTCAAACTCCATCGGTGAGACCTGCTCCAACGCTCTCGGTGTACCGAGCTGGGTAGTCGGCATCTTCGTCACCGTTATCGCGGCGATTATCTTCATCGGCGGAATTCAGCGCATTGCTTCCGTCACTGAAAAGATGGTTCCGGTCATGGCAGTGCTCTATCTCCTCGGCGGCTTTGCAGTTATTGTCGTACGCATCAAGTATATCCCTGAGACCATCGGCATGATCTTTAAGTATGCATTCGTCCCCAACGCAATTATCGGCGGCGGCATCGGCTACGCACTGAAGACCGCAATAAGCCAGGGCGTCAAGCGCGGCCTGTTCTCCAACGAAGCCGGTATGGGCTCCACCCCGCACGCACACGCAATGGCAAATGTCAAGAAGCCGCATGATCAGGGCGTTGTCGCAATGATCGGTCTGTTCTTCGATACCTTCGTTGTCCTCACCATGACGGCCCTCGTCGTTATCTCCACTCTCTATGCCGGCAACGGCCCCCTCGCTTCCGGCGCTGCAGATGGCATAACCAAGACCAATATGGCACAGCTTGCGTTCTCCACGATCCTCGGTAACGAGGGCGGCGCACTCTTTGTCGCCGTGTGCCTGTTCTTCTTTGCGTTCTCCACGGTCATCAGCTGGAACTTCTTCGGTCGTGTCAACGTTGAGTATCTCTTCGGCAAGAAGGCGCTGCCGGTTTACTCCGTCCTCGCACTCTGCTTCATCTTCCTCGGCTCCTGCCTCTCCAACGATCTCGTTTGGGAGCTGACCGACATGTTCAACCAGCTCATGGTTATCCCCAACGTCATTGCCCTCATCGCTCTCTCATCCATCGTCGTTGCTGCAAGCAAGACTTCCAGCGAAGCTGAGCGTCTCGACAAGTAATATAAAATAATAAATTTCCGGCCCCGCAGTGTCAGCTTTGTGATTCTGCGGGGCCGGTGCTGTTTAGAATCTAATTAATATAATGTTCACAGCATTTTCAGACTGAGTTCAGTTTTGATCTGTATTATAACCGCAGACATAAAAACCCGTTGCCAAGCGGGATTGTCTCACCGTGCCTGGCTAAGGGCAGTGCCGATGCCGCGGAAATATCCGGGGATAAGCCTACGGAGCTGCTCATTTGGCAAGGCTTCGCACGGTGTTTCGGGCAGTGCCGGCATGCTCTAAAGCAGCAGCGCGCGACCCTTTACATATACTTGGGCGCAGTCCAAAACGGCGGACTGCGCCCAAGACAATTTTAAAATAAAAAATAATATATATACGGCGGGCTGCTTTGCTATCAGATAATAATATTATCAAGCAGTCCGCCGTTATAATTTTAGGCTTTATTTATTTATCTTGCGATAAGCCTCTTGTTTATATTACGCACTGCCGGAACGTCGAATTTTACGATCTCACGGTCATAGGTGACAAAGCCGTTGATCTCGTCCTCAACATCGCTCAGCTGCGTATACACGCTTGCGGCGAGGCCTTTTTCTCTCGCAGTGAGAATCTGCTTCTCGTAAAGCTTCTTAAATGCTTCGCCAAGTGCCTCCTGCGACTTAAATCCGCGGTAGCCGAAATCGGCATCATTCCAGGTGTGCCCTGCAATGTTTAATTTATAACCGCCGAATTCGGATAATACTACGGCACGCCCGTGCTTGTCCGGCTTGAAGACGTACGGATAAAAATACACGTGCAGGCTCTTCACGTCGCTCACGCCCTGATCGTGCCAGCCGCTTGCGTGGTCAATGGTACGCGTAGAGTCGAGGCTTTTCACAAACGCAAAGGCGCGCGCAGCATCGAACTGCCCCCAGCCCTCATTGAACGGCACCCACATGGCGATGCACGGGCAGTTATATAACTGCTTTATCATATCCTCAAGCTCAACGTAATACATTCTGCGCCCGTACTCGTCTGTACGAGCAAAGCGCCTGTAGTCATTGTCCTTTTTATGCAAATGCGTTATCAGCGGCGCGGAAATGGTCATGAAATCATATTCGCCGCCGCCGCTCATCATGTCCTGCCACACGAGCATGCCCAGCCTGTCGCAGTGATGATACCAGCGCAGGGGTTCAATTTTTATATGCTTGCGCAGCATGTTGAAGCCCATGCTCTTCATCAGCGTGATGTCGTATACCATGGCCTCATCGCTCGGCGCAGTGTATAATCCGTCCGGCCAGTAGCCCTGATCCAGAACACCGGAGTGAAAATACGGCTTTCCGTTGAGCAGCAGGCAGGTATGCCCTTTTTCATCCGTGCCCCGTCCGAATGAGCGCAGAGCAAAATAGCTGCTGATTTTATCCTCTCCAAGCTCAGCCGTAAATTCATAGAGCTTCGGCGACTCGGGCGACCAGAGCTCCGGCGTATCTACAGTTACGTGTATCGGCTCATTTGCTCTGCCCTCAATGCGCTTGCCGTTGAATATTATCGCGCAGTCCGCTGCAGCGTCAGAATATAATATCATGTCAACCGCATTAAGCTCCGGATCCGGTGTGATGCGCAGAGATTTTATATATTTCTCCGGCACCCATTCCATCCAGACCGTCTGCCATATGCCGCTCTGCGGAGTGTACCAGATACCGCCGCGTTTGGTCTTCTGCTTGCCGCGGGACAGCTCATTGCTGTCGGTGCCGTCCGTTACCATGACGGTCAGCACGTTTTCACCGTCAGATATAAAATCAGTTATGTCAACCTCAAAAGCCGTATATCCACCGGCGTGATCGCACACGAACGAATTATTTATGTAAACCGATGTGCACTGATCCACAGCCCCAAAGTGCAGCAGCAATCTGCTTTGTGCGTGACAATCTATATTTATCACACGCCGATACCACAGCTTTTGGTCGGGCAAAAGACTGCGCCCGACACCGGACAGAGGGGCTTCCGGCGAGAAGGGGACGAGTATTTTTCCGTCGGCAGTATCAGGCATATGCTCGAGACTGTTGCCGGTTATGGCGTAATCCCAATAGCCGTTCAGGTTAATATAACTTTCGCGTACCATCTGAGGACGCGGGTATTCCTGCAATACGTTTTCACTGTCAAGCGCCTTTCCCCAGCGTGTAAGCATGCTCATGTATTTGCCTCCTTTGCAGACTGCTTTTTAAGAATAATTACAAACGGAATCACAAGCAGCAGTACGATTGCCGCTGCGAGAAATATTCCGGGAGTCGGTACGGTTTTTACCACGCCCAGCTCGATATATGTGCTGTCAGAGCCGCGTATCACCTCAGCGCCGATTATAGGGCCGATTATCATCGGCAGAAGGACGCCGAATATCATGCGTATACCTTGAAAATGCCCGATTTTATCGCGCGGAGTGTTATCGCGTATTATGCCGGAGAGCGCTGCCGTGACAAGCATATACCCGCTCATCATCACGCAGCCTGCTGCGATCACGGCGCCGAATCCTCTTGCAAAATACATGCCGATAAGCCCGACAAACATGACAAGTGCGGCGGGCAGAACGAAGCGCAGCTTGCCCACGCGGTCGATAAGCCGCCCTGATGCTACACTCACGATTGAGGCCGTGATCAGCACAACGCCCAGAACTATGGCATAGTTGTCGATCTTGAGATAATTCTGCATATATATAATAAGGTAAGGGAAGAACACCTGAACGGCAATTGAGAAGACGCAAAACGCCGCGAAGGATAGATACAGCGCCTTGTTGCTGCGCATTACATCGGGCCGCAGACCGTATACGAGATTTTTGATATATGGTTCACGTCTCGGCGTGAGCTCAGGCTCTTTTATAATAAATATGCCGATTATGCCGGTGACTGTCACAAGTGCGCCGAATATCGTGAAAAATTTCTGCCACTCGCCGCGCTGTGTCATGCCGTCAAACAGCCCGAAGATTACCAGCATTGAAAGAAGCGGCAGCACTGCCAGCACCGACTCCGTGCGTCCGCGGTTTCCTGAATCTACGGAGTCAGTAATATAGGCATTAAATGCGGCGTCATTTGCTGTGGAGCCGAAAAATGTCATCACACAGTCGAGAACTACCACGGTTACGGCAGCGGCGGCAACGGCATTTGTCGGAAAGAGCTTTGCGGCGTTGTCCACCGTGACAAGTCCGAAGGCGGCAGTTGACAGTCCCCAGAGTATATACCCGCCGCAGATAAACAATTTGCGTTTGCCGACTCTGTCTGAAAGCGCACCCATCAGCAAGGTCGTCAGTGTGGCAGCGGCAGCGCTCCAGCCGACCATGGCCGAGATATATCCCGGATCGGTAGAGATAGTGTTGTAGAGAAACACGTTAAAATACATGTTCTCAATTGTCCACGCAAACTGGCCGACAAGCCCGATTAATATAAGCGTAATCCACAGCCGTGCAGATAATTTTTTCATGGCGCGCCTCCCGGATGAGAAATAACAGGCAATACTTATTATTATTTATTATATATCTATTATAACAATAAGCCCGGCGATTTTCAATCTTTGACATGATATCGTGATATTTATTACGTCGCATAAAAGTGCTGCAGGAGCATAATTTTCGTGATTGATGTTTTTGATATGCTATGATATTATAATTAATCGAGAATTATCAGTCAGGAGACTTTGCATATATGAGAATGAGAAAGAGACATAATTTAGCACCCCGCATGGAAAAATGCGCGGAGCTTATGATAGATGACTGCACCGCGCACAAAGGCAGCTGGCTTCAGGATTTCCCCGGATTTGAAAAGCTGCATGTCGAGCTCGGCTGCGGCAAGGGGCGTTTTACCGCTGACACGGCTGCGGCTTCGCCGGATACACTGCTGCTCGCGGTTGAGAAAGTGCCGGATGCAATGATAATCGCAATGGAGCGCATACGCGACAGAGAGCTTGCGAACGTACGCTTTATCGATGGTGATGCGGCGCGGCTGCCGGAGATGTTCGGCAAAGGCGAGGCGGACAGAATATATATAAATTTCTGCGACCCCTGGCCGAAGAGCCGCGATGCGAAGCTGAGACTTACTGCGCCTTCTTTCCTGCGCATGTACGCTGAGGTGCTGCCCGTCGGAGGAGAGATACATTTCAAAACCGACAATACGCCGTTGTTCGACTGGTCAATACAGCAGTTTACCGCTGAGGGCTGGGAACTGCATGAGCTTACGCATGATCTTCACGCGGCGGGCCCGGTCGGCGTCATGACAGACTATGAGGCGAAGTTCTATGCCGAGGGTATGAAGATAAACCGCCTTGTCGCAGTGCGCAGAGAGAATACGCTGGATCTGTCGGCGGGCCCCGTCGCCAGATTGCGCAACGCATCTCTCAGCGATGCGCGCGGTGCGGAGGAGAGTATCCGGGATAATACTGACGCGGGAGACAAGGCATGAGATTTATTTCGTGGAACGTAAACGGCCTCCGTGCCGTCATGAAGAAGGGCTTTGAGGATATATTCTGGAGCTTTGACGCGGACTTCTTCTGCATACAGGAGACGAAGCTGCAGCAGGGACAGATCGAACTGGATCTCCCGGGATACGAGAGCTACTGGTGCTATGCCGAGAGAAAGGGATACTCCGGCACGGCGATTTTTACAAAACACACCCCGCTTTCCGTGAGCTATAATCTGGGCATTGCCGAGCACGATACCGAGGGCAGGGTTATAACGCTTGAGTACGAGAATTTTTACCTTGTCTGTGTCTATACTCCCAATGCGCAGGACGGACTGCGCCGCATTGACTACCGTATGCAGTGGGAGAATGATTTCAGAGATTATCTTCACGGGCTTGATAAGAAAAAGCCTGTCATAGTGTGCGGCGATATGAACGTTGCGCACGAGGAGATTGACCTGAAAAATCCGAAGACAAATGTCGGCAACCCCGGCTTTTCGGATCAGGAGCGCGAGAAATTTACCGAGCTGCTCTCAGCCGGTTTCGTTGATTCATTCAGAGCGCTGTACCCGGACAAGACAGATGCATATTCGTGGTGGAGCTATCGCGCCGCAGCGAGGGAGCGCAACGTCGGCTGGCGTATCGACTATTTTGTCGTGTCGGAGCGACTGAAGGATAAAATAAAAGATGCATATATATTCCCGGAGGTAATGGGCTCCGACCATTGCCCCGTGGGGCTTGATGTGACATGGTGAAGATAGGCAATGTTGAAATAAACGGCAGGGCAGTGCTGGCGCCGATGGCGGGCGTGACGGATTTTGCGTTTCGCACTATCTGCCGGCAGCACGGCGCGGCACTGACAACAAGCGAAATGGTCAGCGCAAAGGCCCTTGTCTACAGGGACGAGAAGACGCGCTCACTGCTGTATATCCCGGAGGATGAGCACCCCTGCGCCGTGCAGATATTCGGGCATGAGCCGGAGGTTATGGCGGAGGCGGCAGGCCTCGCACTTGAAATTTCAGGCGCAGATATACTTGATATTAACATGGGCTGCCCGGTCGGAAAGGTAGTCAAATCCGGCGACGGCTCTGCACTTATGAAAACGCCTGAGCTTGCCGGTAAAATCATAGAGAGCGTGTGCAGCGCCGTAAATAAGCCTGTGACGGTGAAATTCCGCAAGGGCTGGGACGGCGGCAGTGTCAATGCCGTGGAGTTTGCGCGCGTATGCGAGAGCGCCGGCGCCGCAGCGATAGCCGTCCATGGCCGCACCCGTGTGCAGATGTACTCCGGACACGCGGACTGGGATATTATACGCGACGTGAAGCAGGCAGTAAAAATACCGGTGACTGCAAACGGCGATATTTTCTCGGGTGAGGATGCGGCGCATATACTGCGCTATACCGGCTGCGATCTTGCAATGGTAGGCCGCGGCAGCTTCGGTGATCCATGGCTTTTCGAGCGGGCCAACGCCGTAATATCCGGACAGGATGAACCGCCGCTTCCTCCGCTGAGCGTCCGCATAGATACCGGCGTTCGCCAGATAGAAATGCTTGCCGAAAGAGCGGGGGAGCGCGCTGCATGTCTTGAGGCACGCCATCATCTGCCGTGGTATCTGCACGGTGTGCCATATGCCGGATACTACCGCAATCAGCTCGTCCATGTCGAGACCCTTGAGGACGTCAGGCGGCTTGCAGGGGAAATAAAACGCGATCTCAAATAAACAGGAAAAGATTGAAAAAATAAGCAAAAGGCAGTATAATAATAAACTGCAAATATTTGAAGACATACCTTCAATAAAGGAGGTTATCGGATGACACGAGAGCAGGAAGCCGCTGTTATTCAGGCTGTTCTTGGCGGGGATGTGAACGCATTTGAAAAGCTCGTCAAGGAATATGAGAAAAATGTATATAATCTGGCGCTGCGCATGACCGGCAACAGCGAGGATGCGGCAGATATGTCGCAGGAGGCATTTATAAAGGCGTATAATTCCATTACGTCCTTTAGAGGGGACAGCAAGTTCTCCGTGTGGCTGTATCGCATAGTTTCAAATGTCTGCCTTGACTTTCTGCGCAGCCGCAGCCGCAAGCAGACTGTGTCCCTCTCGGCGGAGAATGACGACGGCGAGGATGTTGAGCTGGACATTGCCGATGAAACCCAGTCGCCGGAGCTGCTGCTCGACAGGAGCATGACACGCGATGCCGTGCGCCGGGGGCTTGCCGCGCTGCCGCCGGATCACCGGGAAATCCTGCTTCTGCGCGAGATACAGGGCTTGAGCTATGAGGAGATTGCCGATGTTCTCGGACTTGAGGCAGGCACGGTTAAGTCGCGCATATTCAGAGCCAGAAAAAAATTATGTTCGTTTTTGATAAAAGACGGGAACATTCCCGATTCAGTCTCGTCAAGCAATACAGAGAGGAGGTGATCTGTCATGTGCGGATGTGAATATTATCAGGAGCTTATAAGCCGTATGCTGGACGAGGATTTGTCCAGAGACGAGCGTTCCGCATTGGCGGAGCACCTTGAGACATGCCGTGAATGTGCGGCTATGTATCAAGCATTTTCAGTTTTATCGGATACCCTTGCATCGGACATGGAAGAGCCGCCCGAAGGATTTTCCGACAACGTCATGGCAGAAATTCGCCGCAGCGAGATTATACGCAAAAATCGCAAGCCTCATGTATTGTCCCGACAGACGAAGAACTTCATCGTTGCCGCAGCATGCGCCGCACTTGTACTTGTTACCGCCGGCGGTGTTGCGATTGTAAAGAACCACAGGACGGACGATGCTGTCTATGAGAGCAGCACCACCCTTCAGACCTCCGGCAATATGTCGGCAGAGGAGAAGGAGAACGCATCCGTTGATGCGCCGGTGGCGACGACCCAGCAGCCTGTCGCGACGACTCAACCCACTGCATCAGTGCCGACTGCAACGCCGATCCCCGACAGCGAGAACTACGGTTATGTCCCGTCACAGTCCACCTCAGCGCCGACGCAGACGCCGTCGACCTCTGCATTGGCAGAGTACCCGTCGTTTACTCCGGCACCCGGCACATATGCCACTGCAACGCCCGCACCGACTGTAGCGCCGACTCCTGCACCTACTGTGGCGCCGACTCCGGTGCCGACAGTCGCACCGACACCCGTTGCAACTCCCACGCCGACGCAGACACCTGTTGCCACTCCGGAGCCTACTGCAGAGCAGAGCCTCGGCCTCTTTGCCGCAACACCGCAGGAGAGCGAGGAGACTGCAGAAGCGGAGCAGCCGGTTGAAACTCAGCCGCCTGTTGACAACAGCAGTGAAGAGCAGAACGATGCAGCCACTGCAGGCACAGAGTCTGCCGATGTGATTACTTCAGACAATGCTGCAGCCGCAAGCGAAAGCGAAAACGAAAAGATCGTCCGCTGCATAGACCTGCGCAATGTTGACACCACAGAGCTTGCCGCAAAGCTGCTTGTAAATGATAGCGATGATGCAGATGAGCAGGACGATGACTCGACCGAGACAGAGATGCCCGAAGTAAGCCCCACCCCTGCACCGGATGCAAGCACTGACACAGTCCACGTTGAAACCGTGGTAAGCGAGCCGGCAGAGCTTGACGACAGCCTCAAGAAGATTCTTCCCGAAGGAATTGAGCCTGATCGCGTTGATGTCATAAGCTGCACGGTTGAAAATGAAAAGACGGAGTATAATATAATCGTCTGCATGGATGCGGATAATATTATTGTTCTCTCGCAGGATGCGGACGGCAACGTTGTCACCTATGCGCCGCATGTAGAAAAGACAGATTATATCAGCATGCTTGACACACTTATTGCCCTTGCAAATGCACAAATTGAGCAGAGTGTGCAATAATTAAAGACAAAATTAAATTATTTCTTTGACATAGGCAGATAATTTGCCTTGAAACCTCTCCTTGAGTGTGATATAATATCCACATATGATTAATTTTTCTGTGCTTAACAAAGTTGTGGTTATTGCATCAGCATATAAGGAGAGGTTTTTTTGAAGAATATTAAGGTATCTAATAACGTAATTCGCCGTCTGCCGCGCTACCTGCGCAAGCTCAATGAGCTCACCGAGAACGGCGTCAGCCGTATTTCATCGTTTGAGCTTGGCCAGCAGCTCGGCCTTACCCCGTCTCAGATCAGACAGGACTTCAGCTGCTTTGGTGAGTTTGGCCAGCAGGGCTACGGCTACAATGTCTCCGCTCTGCACGATCAGATCGCAAATATCCTCGGTATGGACAGAGGTTACACCGCAGTCCTCATCGGTGCCGGTAATATCGGCCGCGCATTGATGGATAACTTCTGCTTTGCAGCATGGGGCTTCAATCTCACTGCCGCATTTGATATCAACCCCGCAATAGTCGGAACCACGTTTAACGGTGTGCCTATTCATCCTCTTGATGATCTGGCAGAGTACCTGAATAACAACAAGGTCGATGTCGCGGTTCTCACCGTCCCCAAGGATGCGGCTATTCCTGTTACCAACATGCTCACCGAGAACGGCATCGATGCAATCTGGAACTTCACGAACGTCGATCTTACCGCGCCCAACAGCTCAATTATTGTCGAGAACATTCACTTCTCCGACAGCCTTCTTTCACTGAGCTATTATGTGTCCGAACGTCAGGATGAGCGCGCTGCAAAGGCGGCACGTGCCGAGAAGCAGCAGTAAGCAAAAACTGAATTGGGCATGCCGCATGCTGCGGCACGGTCTCAGAAATTATAAAAATAAGCTTCCCTCACCGGAGGCTTATTTTTGACGTTTATTATAATTATAGCTAATCATGAAGTACGACGGAATAATATTTGACCTTGACGGCACGCTCTGGGATTCCCGCGAGTGCATCGCAGAGAGCTGGAATCTCACAGTCGCAAAATACGGCGTGAAGGGCAATTATACGCTTGAGGCGATCAGCTCTATAATGGGACTGACCTTTGATGATATAGCGGACAGACTTTTCTCAGTCTTCGGGGAAAAGCGCATAGAAATGTGCAGAATGTGCCTTGCGGATGAGATAGAGTTTCTTAAAACGCATAATGCCGTGGTATATGACGGCCTTGCGGAAATACTCGCAAAGCTTTCCGGAATGCTTCCGCTTTTCATAGTCAGCAACTGCCAGGGCGGATATATAGAGAGCTTCCTCCGGCAGAGCGGCTGTGCTGCTTATATCACGGATTTTGCGTGCGAGGGCAGCACAGGGCTGAAAAAGGCAGAGAATATAAGCCGCATCATGCAGCGCTATGGTTTAAATAGACCGGTATATGTCGGCGACACGGCCATGGACGAGAGCAGCGCACGCAAGGCAGGCTGCGCGTTTATTCATGCGGCGTACGGCTTCGGCAGTGCGGTCAGCCCTGATGCCGTGATCAATTCACCGGCGGAGCTTGAAAAATTATTATTATCCTGATATTTTATCCTGAAAACTGATTAAGCCTGAGATATAATTATTATATTCGTCAGGCTGAACGGAGGATTAGTGTGAAAGCTGATACGATTGCCGCCATTGCCACCGGCGCACAGGTTGCGGCCATTGGTATAATACGCATGTCCGGACCTGACAGCATATCTATCGTTGATAAGCTCTTCAGACCGATGAACGGTTCACGCATGTCCGAAAGCGAGGACAGAAAGCTGGTTTACGGCAAGCTCTATTCCCGCAAGGGCGAGCTTATGGACATATGCCTTTGCACCGTGAGTCACGGACCGAACAGCTACACCGGCGAGGATACGGCGGAGCTTCAGTGCCACGGCTCACCCGTGATGCTGCGTTCCGCACTCGAGGAGCTTTTTGCACTCGGAGCAAGGCAGGCAGGCCCCGGCGAGTTCACAAAGCGGGCATTTCTAAACGGCAGAATGGAGCTGTCCTCAGCAGAGGCCGTGGCAGATATTATCGACGCCGAGAGCATTGAGGCGGCGAGAAATGCGGCAGGTCAGCTCTCAGGCGCGGTAAGCCGCCGCACTGACGGCATATACTCCGTTCTTGCTGATATCAGCTCACATTTTCACGCGGTGCTGGATTACCCCGATGAGGATATAGAGGATTTCCGCCTTGAGCTTTATAAGGCAGAGCTGGAGAAGGCTGCGGCCGATCTGCGCGCACTGCTCTCCACATTCTCACGCGGCAGACTCTTAAACAGCGGCATACCCGCAGCTATAGTCGGCAGACCCAACGCGGGAAAGAGCTCCCTTCTCAACGCACTCCTCGGCTATGACCGCGCAATAGTCACGCAGACCCCCGGCACAACCCGCGACACGATAGAGGAGAAGCTGCATCTCGGCTCTCTGACATTGCGCCTCACGGACACTGCCGGAATCCGCACTACCGACGACGAGGTTGAGCGCCTCGGTGTTGAACGCAGCCGCCGCGCGATGGAGGATGCGCTGCTCGTAATCGCGGTTGTCGACGGCAGCAGTGAGCCCTGCGAAGAGGACATGGAGATTATACGCGCTGCGGAGAGAGCGCCGCATGCACTGCTCGTAATATCCAAGCGGGATCTTAAGAGCGCGGATATTAATATAGAAACAACGCTTGAAAAAATCCCGGTCAGCTCTGTCACCGGCGAAGGCCTTGACATGCTGGAGTCCTCGATATCCTCCATGTTCCCGCTGCCCTGCGTCCCGGCGGGTGAAATCCTCACGAACGCAAGACAGGCGGATGCAGTTTCCCGCGCCATTGACTATATGGAGTCCGCCCTGAGCGCCATGCAGCTGGGTGAGACCCCCGACATCGTCCTCACCGAAGCCGAGGGCGCAATGCATGCGATAGGGGAGCTCAGCGGCCGCAGCGTGCGCGAGGACGTAACAGATCGCATATTCAAACGCTTCTGCGTCGGAAAGTGATAATAATTGCCCCGGACCGCGCAGATTTCAAGTTAAGTCAAACCGGAAGAAAAACCGGAAAGAAAATGCTTGACATTAAGCGCACGGTATGATAACATATCTAAGCTTGATGCAGAAGTACCCAAGAGGCCGAAGGGGCTCCCCTGCTAAGGGAGTAGGCGTCTAAAAAGCGCGCGAGGGTTCAAATCCCTCCTTCTGCGCCAAATAAAAACACCGAATTGATGTAAAATGTCAATTCGGTGTTTTGTTATTTTATACTCGAAATATATTGCTGAAATGCAGGCAGGTAATAAACACGATACACGGCTTTCAAATAGTTCCCACTCTCGTGCACAGGACCTGAAGATTTCCGCTTATGTATCCAAGCCCGCTGTCTGCTTCAATGAAAATGCTGTCACCTTTTCGGCAGGAAAACGTATCCGATGCACAGCTGATCATACCTGAACCGTCCAGAACCAGAATAGACGTAAACGATTCTTCGTCTGTCATGATCTGACACGGCGCATCCAGACGATCTACCGTAAAATATGCGCTTCGCACGAGATGCCCGCCAAAATTGTATTTTGTACACGGCAGATCCAGCTTGGAAACCTCTACGGCCTTTTCAATGTGCAGCTGACGGGGTTTACCATCTGCGCCAACCCGTCCGTAATCATAGACGCGATAGGTCACATTTGAATTTTGCTGAATTTCAGCGATAACGACTCCTTTGCAAATGGCATGCACCGTTCCTGCCGGAATATAGAAGAGATCGCCTTTCTTGACGGGAACCGCATTCAGCACCTCCTGCAATGTGTTCTCGGCAATCCTGCGCCGATATTCATCGCGTGTGATCGGATGCACAAAGCCGCAATATAAATATGCTCCCGGTTCGGCCTCAAGAACGTACCACATTTCGCTTTTGCCGTACTGATGCTCATTTTCCATGGCATCTATGTTGTTCGGATGCACCTGAATGGAGAGATCCTGTTCTGCGTCAATGAACTTTATAATGATCGGAAACTCCTGAAAAATCTGGCAATTAGAACCCAGAATTCTCCGCCCGCGCTTTTGTATATAGTCCGGCAATGACATCCCGGTATCCGGACCGGAGGCAATGAAGGATGGGCCGTCCGGGTGGCAGCTCAGCTCCCAGGTTTCCGCCAGACGCGCCGCGGAAAATTCCTTGTGGTATTCGGTTATCAATCGGTTGCCGCCCCAGATATAATCTTTGCAGGTCGGCCGCAGTTTAACCATGCCCATTGTTCTCTTTCCCTTCCAATTCCCTCAGATATGCCAGATTACGATCAATCATAGCGCAGCGCTGCGCTACGCAATCCCTGCTCCGCAGCGGGTCTTTTGGCGTATGAAATGCATAATCCAGCAGCTTTTCTAAGCTCGTTGTTGCTACGTGAAGTCTTGTATCACTGGATGCATAGTAGATATAGACATCTCCGTTTTCTCTTGCAATGGCGCCGTTGCTGAATACCACGTTGCTCACATCGCCTATACGTTCACGGCCACGCGGCGCCAGAAGAAAGCCTCCCGGTTCTGCAATAACCTTCCACGGCTCTTCCAAATCCGTCACGAATACGTATATGACATAGCGCAGCCCTGCCGCCGTATTTCGTACTCCATGCGCAATGTGCAGCCAGCCTTTGTCGGTTTTAATCGGAGTGGCTCCTTCACCGTTTTTGGCCTCTGTAATTGTATGATAGCGCCGGGGAGACGTGATGATCTCCATGTCAATAACCGGGTGCGTAATATCATCGCAAAGGCCGAAGCCGATTCCGCCGCCGGAGCCTGTTTCTATGAAATCATCCATCGGACGGGTGAAAAAAGCGTATTTTCCGTCAACAAAAGCCGGGAGCAGGTCCACATTGCGCTGCTGGGGACTGCGCAGAGTCTTGAGATTGGGCAGTCTTTCCCATGTTTTCAGATCATGTGTCCGTACAATGCCGGCTGCGGCCACGGCAGCTGAGAGGTCTTCGCTGCTTCTATCCTTGCTTTCAGAGCAAAAAATACCGTAGATCCATCCGTCCTCGTGCTTTGTCAGCCGCATATCATAGACGTTAGTCTCTTCCGGGTATATGTCCGGCAGCTCTATGGGCTTTTCCCAGAAACGGAACCCATCCGTACCGCTGTCACTTTCGGCAACGGCAAAGAAGCTCTTGCGGTCGTTTCCCTCAATTCGAGCTATCAGATAAAATTTCCCGTTTAATTCAACAGCGCCGGAATTGAACACGGCATTGATACCCAGGCGTTCCTCGAAGAACGGATTTGTGGCGGGGTTGACATCGTAGCACCATTCTACCGGTACTGATTCCCGCGTCAGGACGGGATATACCCAGCGATCATAAATTCCGTTGTAAAAATCACTTTTTTCGTTTTTGCGATTCTGCAGCTCCTTTTGCCGCTGCTTGAGCACGGTATACATCGGATGAAGTTCAGACATAGATTTCGGGATCCCTCCTTATCAGTTCAATGCACATTCTGCCGCTGTGGTACGGACACTTCCACGGGTCTACGATCGGTTTTCCGGGGATGGGATTTCCCGCTCTGTCAACGCTCCAGAACCAGTCGCTTCCCTGGCGTTTGTCCACAATTTTTTCCTGAATATAATCAAGAATATCGGCAACGCCATCGCGATATTTCATTTCCCCGGATTTCTGCCATTGGTTCAGAAAGCCGAGTACGGCCTCGGCCTGAACCCACCAGACGCGTGTTTCATCCACTTTGCCGTTTTCACATTCGTTGACAACGGAATGGTCCCTGTATGCACGTTCGTATACAGCTTCGGCAAGCTCTGCGTTGATGCCGGCGATCGGCTCCGACAGAGCAGAGTCACCCAGCAGCTGCGTTCCCGCATCAAAGAGCCAGCTTGCTTCAATGTCGTGTCCGTAGCTGCAAAGATCCAGAATCGAATGGTAATGAGCATCAAAGAAAACGCGCAGCTGCCGCAAAGCGGGATCATAAATCCGGCTTTGATAAATTTCCAGGCAGCGCCGCATTGCCGTTCCTACCACGGGCGCATTTTCACAGCGATAGAGATTTGAATAGCCCTCAAAAACATGAAGCAGCGTATTCATGGTCTTGTCTGCCAGAACACCGTTTTCGCTGAGCTTGTCATTGCTTTCCGGAGTCCAATTTCTCGTGAAGGCTTCGAGATAACCTTCTGCATCGCTGCAGGTGCTCTCAATAATGTTAAAAATTTTATAGGCCTGCTCCAAAGCACGGCGATTTCCCGTCAGAAGATAATATGAGGATAAAGCGTAAATTGCAAAAGCCTGATTATAGGTGTGCTTCGTATCATCAGAGACTTGCCCGTCATAGGTAACGCTCCAGAATACTCCGCCATGAACACCATCAAGGCAGTATGAAGTTAAAAATTCATATGCATGATCCGCTTCCTCCCGCAGATCCTGCCGACCGGTCAGGCGAGCGGCTTCGGAAAAAAACCAGAGAATACGGCTGTTGAGAATGCAGCCTTTTTCCGCCAGCCGATTTATCTGAAGATCCTGCCCCATGTAGCCGTAATAGCCGCCGAAGTCATCATCCCGCAGTGATTTCCAGAAGCTCAGAATATCCGACAGCATGGCGCTTGCTTTGCTTGCGATTCGCTCCATTACAACCACCCTTATCGGATACCGAGCTCATGCTCTTCTGCGGAGGCATGATCGTGCGCCATGATATATTCCAGAACGATGTCTACAGTAGTGAACGCCAGACCGACATAACTGTCGGCGCAGCCGTAGTAGACAGCAATCCTGCCCGTATCACAATCCTGAAGACTTGCGCACGGGAAGCAGACATTCGGAACAAATCCACGCTCCTCATACCAGGTTTCCGGAGTAAGCAGGAAATCCGAACAGCGATACAGAACCCGGCTCGGCTCATCCCTATCCAGGATGGCGCCGCCGATGGAATAGACGAATCCGTTGCACGTGCCGGTCACTCCGTGATAGAACAGAAGCCAGCCCAAATCTGTTTCAATCGGGGCGGCGCCCCCGCCGATTTTTACGTTTTCCCACCAGTTGCTTCCCTTGCCCATTACATGGCGATGACGACCCCAGAACGTCATATCCGGGCTTTGACTCAGAAAAATGTCACCAAAGGGCGTGTGCCCGGAATCGCTGGGCCTGGAGAGAATTGTATACAGACCGCCTATTTTTCGCGGGAACAGCACTCCGTTGCGGTTGAACGGGATAAAAGGATTTTCCAATCTGGTAAACGTCTTGAAATCCTCGGTTTTTGCAATGCCGATGGAAGCTCCGTAGCAATCCTGACACCAGATGATGTAATAAGTATCCTCTACCTTCACAAGTCTGGGATCATAAGCATAAACAGGCTGGAATGGGTCGCCGCATTCGTTCACAAAATTGATTTTTTCCGGATCAAAGGCCCAGTTAATTCCGTCGCTGCTTCGACCTAAATAAAGGAAGGGTATGCCGTCACGCTGCTCACCGCGAAAAACTCCGATGAAGCCGCCCAAATACGGGACAACGGCGCTGTTGAATATCCGCGCTACACCGGGCAGCGGATTTCTCGGAACAATAGGGTTTTCCGTATAGCGCCACATGGGAGCTACGCAGCCTTTTGACGGCTCCTGCCACGGAATATTGGGAAGTGAATTGCAGTAAAGTTGATGTTTCACGTTGTCATCCTTTCACAGCGCCCTGAGTCAGACCACTGTAGATATGCTTCTGCAGCAGCAGGAAGATGATCAGTGTCGGCAGCATCGTAATGATACAGGCTGCACAGATAACCTCCCACTGAGTGCCATACGGCCCCTGGAATGCATACAGAGAAGTAGAAATTACCTGCAGGCTTTTGTCCTTCATATAGAGATACGGGGTGTAAAACTCATTGTAGTAGCCAATGCCCTTGATGATGATAACCGTAACAATAGCGGGCTTCATGAGCGGGAATATAATCTTGAAGAAGACCTGCGGAATAGAAGCGCCGTCCATGATCGCAGCCTCGTCCAGCGTTATGGGGATTCCATCCAAAAACTGCAGGAAGATATAAATTGAAATGATGTCGGTGCCGGCAAACAGCAGGATGGTTGCCAGCCTTGTATTGTAGACACCAAGGCCGACAATAATTTGGAAAGTACTCATCTGCATGGTAATGCTGGGAATAAGAGATGCAAGCAGATAGATGAATTTCAAAAATCCCTTGAGCTTGAATTTGAAGCGCGAGAGTACATAAGCGGTCATGGTGCCGGTCATGATTGTGGCAAACAGTGATACAAGCAGAATGATGATTGTATTGAAGAAGCCGGTTGCCATGTTGCCTTTTGTCCATGCAGTGACGAAATTATCAAAATTCAGCCAGTTTTCCGGCAAACTCAGGGCATTAGTTGACAAAAGCTCCTCATGTCCCTTGAACGCGCCGAAGACGACAGTCAGCAGGGGCAAAATCACGATGACGCTGGCCAGGATCAGAATCAGATAGCGCAGGAAATTGAACAGATAGTATTTGAAGTTTTTTTGCTCGCGCAGTTCCATATTCAGTCATCCTTTCCTTCTACAAAGCGCTTTTGAATAACGGTAATAATCATGACCAGAATCAGCAGCACCATACCCATTGCACAGGACAGGCCGATTTTCTTATCGGTGAAGGCTGTGTTGAGGGTCTTGATGACAAAGGTCATGGAGCCGCCGCTTCCCTTGGTCATAATGAACGGGATTTCGTAAACGCTGATAGCGCCTTTAACGGCCAGAATCAGGTTCAGTGAAATAATGCCGCGGATGTTCGGCAAAATGATATAGCGGAACTGCTGCCAACGGTTGGTGCCGTCCAGCTGCGCGGCTTCAAATATATCCCATGAAATAGATTGCGTAGCGCCGCTGAACATGACCATGTTCTGCCCCATGTAGCGCCAGACGGAGACAAAGGTCAGTGAGACGTTGATCAATGCGGCGTTGCCGAGCCAGAGCGGCAGATCATCGGTAGGCACGCCTAACATGGTCAACACACTGTCAAGCACGCCGCCCTGCTTGAAGAAATACAGAAACACAAAACCGATTGCCACGCCGTTAAGCAGATAGGGGAAGAAGAGCACGCCCTTGAAAAAGTTTTTTCCGCGCAGTTTATAAAAGAACAGCGTGGCAAAATACAGGGCTATGGCAATTTGTATAAGAGAACCTATAAAATAATACAAGCTGGTTTTGAAAGCGGAAAAATACTGCGGGTCTGTAAAAAGTGTCGCGTAGTTTTTTAATCCGACAAATTTCATATCGGAATAACCGTCCCAGCGATACAGAGAATAACGGATCATATCACCAAGGGGCAGATAAGTAAAAACAATCAGCAGAACCAGCGGGATGGCTAAGAAGGCGCAGATTGTCAGTCTCTGCTGAACCTTGTTGTTGGTGATAAAATCATGCCAAGTCCGTTTCCCTGTCCGTTTGGGAGCATTGGAAGATTTCATTCGAATGACTCCTTTCAGTTTGCAGATCCCGGCCGCTCGGAATGGACGCGGCCGGGTTAACTGATATACGAATTATTTATCCGATGGCCGCTGCCCACTTTGCGGACAGATCTTTCATGTAGTCTTCAAAGGTCTGCGTCGAAACTCCGCGCGCAATATCCACAACACCGTTTAAGCGCTGTCCGTTGTCGTAAAGGGTAATGCCGCTTTCCTGCTGGACTTCATCATACTTGCCGATGTTTTCATCGGTCGCGGGCTTGTCTACTACAAATGTCACATCGCTGAAGGCTTCCAGACCATCGGGCATGGGGTCGTCCTTCAGAAGAGAGATACCGCCCTGGGCCGTGGCAAGGCCGGACTCATCTACCATGAACTGCACGAACGCCTTGGCTGCTGCCATGTTCTTGGTGTTCTTGTTGATTGCATAGCAATAGTCTGTACCGGATGTAGCATACTGCTGACCGTCAATGCTGTAGGGGAACGGCATATAAGCGACATCATCGGGATGATCGCCGGCTTCTTTCATCTGGGAGAGTGCCCAGGAACCGAGCACCATGCAGCCGATTTCACCATTGTTGAGCATCAGCTTTGAGGCTTCCCAATCGCAGGTGGTAGGATCGGATTCGCAAAGACCCTGAGAGACAATGTCATAGACGAGCTTGGCAATTACATAATGAGAGCTGCCTTCGTCAAATGCCGCCTTATCATTAGGCAGTTCATTGTTTTTATAGTTTGCATTTCCGGTGACAGTTCCGAATGCGTGATCCTCCCACTGATCCAGTGTCCATCCGGAGTTAGCGTTGGTGTAGTAAGGAATGGCATCGGTGTTGTCCTTTATTTTCTGCAGGCAGTCAAGAAACTCATCAGGAGTCTTGGGCAGCTCGGTGATACCGGCTTCCTCAAACACGGCCTTGTTGTAAACAATGCCCTGAACAGTGCACATATAGGCAAGACCGTAGACCTGTCCGTCATACCACTTGGAATAGAGATAGCCCTCCTGATACTTGTCGCTGAGTTCTTCTACCGTGCCGAACGGCTCAAAATACTTTGAAAAGGCTGTGGACGGAACGGCATCGGGGATCATCAGCACGTCACCGTATTCCGTAGTCTGCATACGCGTTGCCAGCTCACCTGCATAATCCGTGATGGACTGAACCTCAACTGTTACATCCGGATACTCTTCGTTGAACTTGGCGATGAGAGCGGCGTATGTGCCGTCGGTATCCAGGTCGGTGCGGTTGGTCAGATAGGTGATTTTGCCGCTGACGGTTTCGCTGCCGTCTGCCGAAACGGCAGTGCTTTCCGTTTTGGCGGCGCCGGATCCGCAAGCGGCCAAGGCCAAAATCATGACCAGCGCGAGAAGAATGGAAATTGCTCTTTTCATTGTTAACTCCTCCTAAAAAATTAGCTAAATAATTTAGCTTTTAGCCGTTGATTAGCTTAATAGCACTATACCCTACGGCAAATAAAGTGTCAATATATAAAGTTCTTTTCCCGATTTTCACCAAATGGATAATCCCAAACTTAAGCAAAATCCCCAGAGAAACAGAAAAAAAGCAGGCTAAATTAAAATTTAGCCTGACTGTAGATTAAATTTTAGGTGGATTCCCTCCGAACCAGCTTCCCGCTTACAACGGAATTGCCGCCCGTGAAATGCTTTCCCTTGATTTTTCGTATCAACTGCGCTGCGGCAGCGCGTCCCATATCTTCCACATTGACGTGATATGTGGTCAGATGCGGATCACATACCATGGCGAACTGATAATCGTCGTAACCAGTGACGGCCACATCCTCCGGAACCCGCAATCCCTTCCGCTTGAGCTGTTCTACAAGATTATAGGCGATTTCGTCGCAATTGCAGACAAAGGCTCTCGGCAAAACATCCGGAAGTGCAAGCGGAATGAATTTTCCCTCTGCATCTCTGTCTTCCAGCCGCCATTCAGGCCGGATGGGAATTCCGGCGCGCAGAAGTGCCTTCGCATAGCCCAAGTAACGATCCATAATTGAGCTTGTGGCACCGATGCTTCCGACAAAGCCGATATCCCTGTAGCCTTTCCGCAAAAGCTCTGCCGTCAGGCGATATCCGCCGGAAAGATTATCGCTTGTCACGCTGTCTGCATCCAGCTCTTCATCGTAAAAATCAAGCAAGATATAGGGCAATCCCGTATGCATGACAGCCTTGAGATATTTCCGCTGCAGCTCGCCCATAAAGATGATTCCGTCTACTTTGCCTCCGAG
Organism: bacterium; assembly: GCA_963590455.1. Taxonomy (GTDB): domain Bacteria; phylum Bacillota; class Clostridia; order Oscillospirales; family Oscillospiraceae; genus Limivicinus. Next base: position 25,531 of record CAVAPH010000016.1, read on the forward strand.
AATCATGGCCGGTATAGTGCAGGATTTCTCCGCTTCCACGGAAACGATCTCCATAATAGTTGAATATCCGTATTCTGCGCTTCGAACCATAACCTGCCTGTAAAGAGCGGGATAGAAAGCGTTATCGGCAACAAACCGGTCTGCTACCAGAATACCGATGTTGCCGGACGCCGGGTTTTCATTTTTTTTAGGCTCGTGAAGCTCATATCCCAATTCCTTTGCGGTTGCCAGTATCTTTTCCCGCATTTCCGCGCTGACGCCGTCTTTTCCGGCAAGCCCTTTGGATACGGAAACAATACTGATTCCCAGCTTTTGCGCAATGTCGGCCATCCGTACCTTCTTTTCCATGCGCGTCCTCCTGTTGTACGGGAAGCGAGAAAAATATAGAGGGCATATTGAATGCCCCGCTGTTTCGCAGTTTCCCGATTATTTACCTAAAGTATAACCATAATTAGCGGGTGTGTCAAGCTATGCCGCATGAGGAGGTATTTTGATTCTTTCAAAAAATGCGTTTAAAAAGCCTTGTATTTACTTAAATCTTATGATAACATTTAAGTAAATATTGCTGCTTAAGCAAAATGACAGGAGGGCGCTTATGGACGTTCAGACGCTTTTTTCCGTTTGGAAACAGCGGGCAGTTGAGGATCCGGATTTGGTAAAGGAGCTAAGCAATCTGACAACTGACGAAGAAATTTATGATCGTTTTTACAGAGATTTGGAATTCGGGACCGGTGGCCTGCGCGGTGTTTTAGGCGCCGGGACAAACCGAATGAACATCTACGTGGTTCGCAGGGCAACACAGGGACTTTGCAATTATCTCAAGCGTGCGGGTTTTCCGCAGTCTGTGGCAATTTCCTATGACAGCCGCATAAAAAGCGATCGGTTCGCCATGGAGGCGGCTCGCGTCATTGCCGCCAACGGACTTACTGCCCGGCTCTATCCCCGGCTCGAACCGACACCTGCGCTCAGCTGGGCGGTTCGGTATTACGGCTGCGGGGCGGGAATTTGCATTACGGCGAGCCATAATCCGGCAAAGTACAATGGATATAAGGTCTATGGTCCGGACGGCTGCCAGATTACGTTGGAGGCTGCGGCCTCCATTCAGAAGGAAATTCAGGCGCTGGATATGTTTGACGGCATCAAGCTGAGTGAATCAAATTCAGAGAGAATCCGTTTGATCGATGAGGATTGTCTGGAGGCTTTTCTTGATGCTGTGCAAAAGCAGAGCCTTTCCGACGAGAAGGAATTGGATCTGAAGCTTGTCTATACTCCCCTGAACGGCACAGGGCTGGAGTGCGTCAGCAAAATTCTCGGCCGTATCGGGATTCGTGATGTCACGGTGGTTCCGGAGCAGGAAAAACCGGACGGGAACTTCCCAACCTGCCCGTATCCCAATCCGGAAATCCGCGAAGCCATGGAAAAGGGAATTCAGCTTTGCCGACAGGTCAAGCCGGACTTGCTTTTAGGGACTGATCCGGACTGTGATCGTATGGGCTGCGCGGTTCCGGAGGGTGATGACTACCGGCTGATGACCGGAAATGAAATGGGCGTCCTGCTTCTGGACTATATTTGCCGTAAGCGCCTTGAAAATCATACAATGCCTCAAAAACCGGTCGCTGTTACAACGATTGTTTCTACTGACATGGCGGACGCTGTGGCGCAAAAATATAAAGTAGAGCTGCGCAGAGTGCTGACCGGCTTCAAATTTATCGGAGAACAGATTGGGTATCTGGAAAAAGCCGGTGAAACAGAGCGCTTTATTTTCGGCTTTGAGGAAAGCTACGGCTACCTTTCCGGCGGGCATGTGCGAGATAAGGACGCAGTCAATGCCTCTATGCTCTGCTGCGAAATGACTGCCTGGTACAAGAAAAAAGGAATGACACTCGCTCAGGCTATGGATTCTCTTTACCGTGAGTTTGGCTTCTATAGAAATGACCTTGTCAGCTATACGCTGGAGGGTGCTGCAGGTATGGAGAAAATATCCGCTATTATGGACGGCCTTCGCAGAAATCCGCCGCATATGATCGGCAATGACGCAGTTGTAAAGCTTTTAGATTATCAGGAAGGCGTCCGGAATCTGCCCAAAAGCAATGTGCTGGAATTTGATATGGAGAGCTCTAAAATTCTGGTGCGTCCATCCGGCACCGAACCGAAAATCAAGATTTATCTCTCATCCCGTGCTTCCTCAATGACAGAGGCCGCTCGTAAAAATCAGAATCTTCTGCATGCACTGACTGATGACTGCGTAGAGCTCTGATACTATTACACTACTATTACTATTATGCTTACTATTATGCTGTCACTTCCGAACAGGGGCAATCATAACCAACAATGAACTGATTCTTTGACAGACAGAGACACCCGATAATCGTCAGATTATCGGGTGCTTTGTCGGATAGGCGGCAAAATTGAAACAGTTCTTATAGCTGCAAGCTTACTCATGAGGTGCTGCACGCGAGGAAAAGATAATAAAAAAGCTCTCTCGATCTTGCAATCGAAAGAGCTTTGGCAGCG
>CAVAPH010000017.1:0-27727 GCA_963590455.1 bacterium
CTCTTTTTCACATTGCTTCACATCACGATTCCGGCGCCGTATTCGCCGTTTTGGAGGATGAAGAAGGTGGGCTTGGCGTCGATGGGGGCTGCGGACTCGACAGAGGGGGCGACGGAGGAGAGTGCGGCGGCGCGGGACGGGGTTTTCAACAGCACGCTCAGTTCGGGCGAATAACGTGCGGTGACTGTCTTCAGGATCTCCGGTATGCTGTCATCTGCGGCGGCGCACAGCAGCTCCTGCGTCGGATATACGGCGCACAGCAGCGCGCACAGGGCGAAGGCACAGCCGGCGGGGGCGTTCTGCGCATAGCCGCAGATCGATTTGAGCAGATTGTCACGCGCTTGCTTCATCTCAGCATTTCCGCAAAGGCGATAAAGCGTGTCAAAAAGCACAGCCGCACCGCTGCTGCCGGAGGGCACAGCGCCGTCGTATATCTCCTGCGGACGTATGATCAGGCGCTCCGCATCATCGGCCGTGCGGTAAAAGCCGCCGTTCCCGTCGGAAAAGCGTGAAATAATTTCAGAAGCGAGATCCAGTGCACGGCTGAGATGCACGGGATTATAGTACGCCGAATAGAGCTCGCACAGACCGAGCGCATAGAACACATAGTCGTCCAGCTGGGCGTCAAACTTAAGCTCACCCTCGCACATCCGCGCTTTAAGACGGCCGCCGGAGTAGAGATTATCCGCCATGAAGCCCGCCAGATCCTGCGCTGCCGCGAGATAGCGCGCATCCGAAAACGCGCGGGCCGCACGGGCAAGCGCCATGAGCATTAGCCCGTTCCAGGCGGTCAGTATTTTATTATCCGTGCCGAGCGGGCGCTGCGCACGGTAAATGCGGAGCTTTTCGCGATAGTCATCGTAGCCCTCAGGGAGCAGGTTCCAGCGTGTGTTGATAAGCAGGTTCGGAATGTTCCTGTCGTGGAAGTTCCCCTCGGCAGTAATATCATAGCATTCGCAGAAATGCCGCCCGGCCTCCTCGCCAAGAACACCGTTGACCTCATCGGGCGTAAAGAGATAATAACCGCCCTCGACCCCGTTGCTCTCGGCACTCTGCCCGCTCAGGTAGCCGCCGTTTTCATCGAGCAGCTCACGCATGCAGTAGTCAAGCGTCGCCTCGGCAACATAGCGATAGAGCGCGAGATGGCCGTTCTGCCATGCCTCGGTATACACAAAGGCGAGCAGAGCATTGTCACAGAGTGTTTTCTCAAAGTGCGGGGCGAGCCACTCCCTGTCTGTCGAGTAGCGCGAGAAGCCGCCGCCGAAGTGGTCAAATATACCGCCCTTGTACATTGCCTTGAGAGTGCCGTCGAGTATGGCGCGCGCCTCCGGATTGCCCGTAAAGGCGTTGTAGCGCATGAGAAAAATCAGATCCTGCGGAGACGGAAACTTCGGCGCCGTTCCGAAGCCGCCGTATTCCTTGTCGTAGGCCGCAGAGAGCTGCTCAAATGCGCGCTTTGCAAAATCCGCAGTCGGCTCTGCCGGTACGGGAGCGGCTTTGCGCGCAATGCAGGCGCTGATGTCATAGGAGATTTTTTCAAGGGCGGCCCTGTCGCTCTTCCACTTTGCCGCTATTGCCGAGAGGAGAGTGTTGAGCCCGGGCTGACCGTTCGTATCGTCCTTTGATATATATGCGGACACGAAAAACGGGCGCTGCTCGGCTGTCATTATGACGCACAAAGGCCATCCGCCGCTGCCGTTGACGGCGCTGCACACGGACATATATACGCTGTCCACATCCGGCCGCTCCTCGCGGTCGACCAGAATGCAGACGTAGTTCTCGTTTAAAATCCTCGCGGTCTTCATGTCACGAAACGACTCGCGCCCCATGAGACTGCACCAGTGGCAGTCGGCAAACCCGATGCACATGAATATCGGCTTGACCTCGCTGCGGGCCTTGTCAAATGCAGTCTTGCCCCATGTGTACCAGTTTATCGGGTCGCAGGCGTGCGCTTTGAGATAGGGCGATTTTTCACCGTTTAACATGTTGCTCATACTGATCCTCCGAATGCATTTTCGTGTTGCTTATCTGACCGCAAAATATAATTATATATGCAAGTGTACCCACTTTCAAGCATAAGTTAAGAAAAATCGTTAAAATTTACGGATTTGGAGAGATTTTAACAATCTAAAACGTCAAAAAATCACTTTTTCGTGTTTACAATCCTGTTTTATTGTGTTATTCTAATTGCAGATGAGGTATGAAACTTTAATCGGAAAAATATATTTTTTAGGAGGAACATCATGGTAAAATTCGCAGAGAGAATGAATGACGTCAAGGCTTCGGATATCCGTGAGCTGCTTGCACTCGTCAACAAGCCCGAGATCATTTCTTTTGCCGGCGGTCTCCCCGCACCGGAGCTTTTCCCCGTCGACAAGATCAAGGCAGCGACTGATGCAGTTCTGGATGAGAACGGCCGCGCATCTCTTCAGTATGGCCCGACAGACGGCCTGCTCAGACTGAGAGAGCAGATCGCACAGCGTATGCTGGAGAAGAACAAGATTGTCACCGATCCCGATCACATCATTATGACCGCCGGCAGCCAGCAGGGTCTTGACTTTGCGGCACGCCTGTTTGTCAACCCCGGTGACGTGGTGCTCATGGAGAGCCCGTCCTATCTTGGCGCAATCAACGCATTCAAGCTCAGCCAGCCCAACTTCAAGGAAGTTCCGACCGATGAGGGCGGCATGATCATGGAAGAGCTGGACAAGATCCTTGCAACCACCGAGAACGTCAAGATGATCTACGTCATCCCCGACTTCCAGAACCCGTCCGGCCGCACCTGGTCACTTGAGCGCCGCCAGAAGTTCATGGAGATCGTCAACAAGTATGAGGTCATCGTACTTGAGGATAACCCCTACGGCGAGCTGCGCTACAAGGGCGAGTACCTGCCCGCACTCAAGAGCATGGACACCAAGGACCTGGTCGTTTACCTCGGCACCTTCTCCAAGATTCTCGCTCCCGGCTACCGTCTTGCATGGATGTGCGCCAGCGAGGAAATCATTCAGAAGATAAACCTCATTGCACAGGCAGCAGTTCTGCAGACCTCCACCTTCACCATGATGGTCGTCGCAAAGTTCATCGATATGTACGATCTCGATGCACATGTTGAGACTGTCCGTGCCGTATATGAGCACCGCTGCAAGGTCATGATTGACGCAATGAAGAAGTACTTCCCGAAGGAAGTCAGCTTCACCGATCCTGACGGCGGCCTCTTCACCTGGGCAGAGCTGCCTGAATACATCGACACCAAGGTTATGGCGGCACAGGCACTTGAAAAGCAGGTTGCTTATGTCCCCGGCATAGGCTTCTTCCCCAACGGCAACAATCATCACTGCATGCGTCTTAACTACTCCTGCATGCCCGATGAGAGAATCGAGGAAGGCATCAAGAGACTGGCTGACGTTATCAAGGCAAACCTCAAGTAATAAAATGGCTCTACGTCAATAGTTGGGGTAGAGCAAAATATAAAAATCCAATGTATGAGAGTGTGAGATGTTTAGCACACTCTCATATTTTATCAGTTAGAAGCACAGAGCAGAATCTTGTTTCTAAATGTTTTGAAGTTTATGACATTTATTTAAGAGAGTTAAATGATGCAAGGTGTTACAATGGACGAATTGTACGAACTAATTTCTCATTGCCATGAGGCTGAGTTTGAATATGATGGCACAACCTATGTGTTACAACCGGAAGTTGATGATGATAAATCATACCTTGTGATTTGGGACTGCACGCCGGATTCTGCAAAATGTATATGTAAACATGAAATTGGCGACTGGGGAGACATTCCGCAGCCCGTTATCGACGCTGTTCTTTCGGAAAAGTGTTTTAACGGTAAATCCTTCATAGAAATCGAGAAAGATATCACGGTAACTGTGATTTACTGACCATGTAAAAAAGACCACACAGCCGACATTGTAGTCAGTTGTGTGGCCTTTAGTTTACAGCGTTTGCTAAGTGAAGGTCCCGAAAATGGGATTACCACAGGAGATAGACCCTTACAGGGCCTGTTCAAAACACAGTTTCAAACCGCGGCTTTTATTTATAATTTATATTTTTTACCTGGCGAGCAGCTGCTCGAGAGTTGCGAGCTTCATGCAGACGCAAAAGATGTGCATTGCCTTTTCGAGCTCATCGGTCTCGGGGTAGGAGGGAGCAATGCGGATGTTGGAGTCCTCGGGGTCTACGCCGTAGGGGAAGGTTGCACCGGCGCCGGTCATTACAACACCGGCCTCTTTGCACAGCGCGAGAGTTCTCTTGGCAAGCCCGGGGAGCGTGAACACGGACACAAAGTAGCCGCCGTGAGGATGCTGCCAATGTGCGATTCCGGCGGGGGCGATCTCCTCGTCAAGATGGCGGAGCACGCACTCAAACTTCGGTGCGAGAATGGCGGCATGCTTTTTCATGAGCTCGAGCGTATGCTCTTTATTCTTGAGATATCTCACATGGCGCAGCTGATTGACCTTGTCATAGGAAATTATCTGCACGCCCATGAGCTTCTGGATGCGCGCGATGTTGTCAACGGAGGATGCCATTACGGAGATGCCGGCACCGGGGAAGGTGACCTTTGAGGTGGAGGCGTATTCGTACACCATGTCGGGGTTGCCCGCCTCGCGGCAGAGCGTGATTATATCCTCAAAGGGAACAAAGTCACCCTCAAACTCGTGTATGCAGTATGCATTGTCCCACATCAGAATGAAATCCGGAGCGGCGGGCTTCATTGCGGCGATGCGGTGCACGGTCTCATCGGAGTAAACTATGCCGTCGGGATTGGAATATTTCGGCACGCACCACATACCCTTTACAGCGGGGTCCTTAATAAGCTCCTCGACGAGATCCATGTCCGGGCCGGTGGGAGTCATGGGGACGGTGATAAGCTCAAAGCCGAAGGACTCCGTGACCTTGAAGTGCCTGTCATAGCCGGGAGCGGGGCAGAGCCACTTGACTTTATCGAGCTTGCACCAGGGCTGTGCCGCACCGGCGAGCCCGTGAGTATAGGCCTTTGCAATGGTGTCGTACATGAGCTGCAGCGATGCGTTGCCGCCTACGATGCACTCCTCCGCCTTGCAGCCGAGAATGTCGGCGAAGAGCTCTCTTGCCTCTTTAAGTCCGGCAAGCTCACCGTAGTTTCTCACGTCGGTACCCTCTGAGAAGCAGTCGTCCGCAGAGGAGAGAGTTGTCAAAATATCGCTGACAAGGTCGAGCTGGGCACGGCCGGGCTTGCCGCGCGCCATGTTGAGCTTGAGCCCCTCGGCCTTGAGATTTTCAAATTCTTTAGTGCAGCTTTCCTGCTCGCTGAGGAGCTCCTCGCAAGTCATTTCTTTATAGAGCCTGGACATAGAAAAATCCTCCTGATATGTTAATGCTGATTTACCATTTGTTCTCGACCTTCTCGGCAAAGCCGGGGAAGTCACGTACATTTATTACAGTCCCGTCGTCGAGCACCGCCTTGCCGGTGAATGTGCCGAAAACCTGGTGCTGATCGGATTTTATGAGCTTGACATCCGTGCAGGCGGCGCGGTCAAGCACCGGCGTGAAGTCCATCTCAAAGCGCCCGTCGTCGGACGTAAATGTCCACGGTGACATGAAGTCCTTCTCGTTGCCGGGAATGTTGAAGCGTACCTGGCTGAGCTTGTGCGCCTTCCCGTTGTAGAAAAGCATGTTCTCACTCGCAGCGGAGCAGTCGCCGAAGCCGTAGCCTATATTCCAGCCGAACGGGACGCCGTCAACCTGATATGAGGCGCTGCCCCAGTACCATGTGTTGTGATATGTCCACACGCCGCGCCCCCAGTCGAGCACGCCGAAGCTGTCGGCAGGGTCAAATTCATAGCTGCGGCTGCCGTAGCGGACACAGCCCTTTGCGCGCATGCAGTTGATCTTCTGGTTGAAGTAGAAGTGGCCGGGTTTGTCAAACGGCGTGCATATGACAAGGCTCTCCTCCGGCTCGTCGAAAAGCTCTATGTTGGCGAGAAGCTCACCCTCGGGGCCAAAATTATCCATGCGTGCGGTCAGTACGCGCCGGCCGCTGCCGTCGTTTTCATAGCTGATGGAGTACTTCTTGCCGCCGTGGCGGACATTGCCGGCGCGTGAGCTCTCCGGAAGACCGACGGAGCCGAGCGGCATAAAGCTCATCGGGCTTTTTGTGATCTCCCAGCCCTCTGCAAAGTTGAGCAGTGATATGGAGTCAAGCCCCATATAGCCGTTGTCGTCAATGGTGAGGGCAAGGGCAAAGCGCCCGTTGTTGATAAGATAATAGTCCCACTCCTTGATGCGGTTCTTTGGTGCCTTTATGGCCTTTCTGCTGTAGACCGGAAGCAGCTTTTTCGCAAAGCCGGGCTCGGTCAGGTCGCCGTTTTCGTTCAGAAGCGGAATTTCACGTGTTATCTCGTGCTGCATTTTCAAATTCCTTTCTTAATCAGGCGTATATCCCGCCCGGCAAACGGAAGACGCATGAAATCGCCCATGATGCGGGAATATATCTGCGGCGTATACCTGCGCTCCAGCTCCGCATCGGTGCAGTTCGTGCTTATGATAGTCTTTTTGCCGCTGACAAGGCGGGTGTTTATCAATGTGTAAAGCGCGGAAACGGACATGGGAGTGTTCATCTCCGTGCCGAGGTCGTCGAGTATCATGAGGTCGCATTCAAGCATGCGTCTGACGCGCACGGCAGCGGACTGGCCGAGCTCGCTGTCGCGGCTGAACTTCTGCTGCTCGAAGGCCTCCAGCGCCGTGGTTGCGGAGTCATAGCACACGGAGCAGCCGTTCTCCGCCACAACGCGTGCGATGCATGCGGAGAGATAGGTCTTGCCGAGCCCTGTATCTCCCTGCAGCAGAAGATTGGAGCTGACATTCGGAAAGCTGTAGGCAAAGCGGCGGCATATCTCGGCTACGGTCGCCATGGTCTCGCGCGGGACGACACCGTAGCGTGAGTCAAACTGATCGCTGTAGAGTGTGAGGTCAAACTTCTCAAAGCTCTCGCTGCCGTGCTGCAGAAGCGTACCAAGCTCACGGGTAAGCTCGGTGTTATAAAGCCTGTTGAGGCATTCGCAGGGCCTGTCGTTATAAGTGCCGCTGTCATGGCATTTCTTGCAGGAATAAATATCGTCAAGATAATCTATAGGAAAGCCGTTTGCCGTGAGCAGCTCCGCCCGCCGTGCCTGGAGATCGAGGTTCTCTTTCTCGAGTGCGGAGAGCTTGTCTTTAATATCCGGCGCATGTGAGATGGTCAGCCGTGCAAGCTCCGCCATCTGCGCGCGCAGACGGGCGTCTATCCGTTCAATCTCAGGTATGCTGCGATAGACACGCGAAAGGCGCTGCTCATGCTCTTTTTGATTGTCACTGCGAACTCTCTCCAACGCATCCCGTGCGCGGGCGAGAAGCTTTCCGTCATAGTTCATATCTGCCGGTCCTTAATAAATAAAAATAAAATAATTCAAATCTTGTCGAGCAGGGAGTCGAGTCCTCTGAAGTTCTCCGGGCTGCTTCCGCGGGCTTCGGGGCGCTTATCGGTTTTGCGGGTGCGTGAATCCTTTTCTTCGATATCTGCCGCCGTGCGCAGACCCTTCTCGTTCCAGCTCGCGATTATTCTGTTCATGTAGCTCCATTTGAGCGAGCCGGTGTTTGTCACGGTCCTGTCGTAGGCGATGCCGATGGTCTGCGCATCAAAGCCCATGTCCAGCCATGTGCCGATGTAGCCGCTCTCAGTCTTCGTCGGCTCGCGCCCTTTTATGCCGAGCACGGACAGAACCTGCGCAAGCTTGCCTCTGCGCTCACTCGCCTGGCGGATATATTCCTCCGCCCGCTCCGCCGTGACGATGTCGTTATTGACCCAGTGATACGCCTCTTTTTCTATCGCACTCATGCTGGGGCGGCGCTGACTGCCGTAGCGCTCCTCAAAGCATTTGGCGCAGTAGTGCAGCAGCATCATGATGACATCCGTGGGGAGCCTGAGATAATCGTATATCGGGAAGAGCTTTTTCATCTCCTGTGTGCCGAGCTTTCTGCCCAGCACCTTGTCCGCCTCGCTGAATATTGCGGCGACCTCCGGATCCTCCTGAACACGCCGGATTATATCCTCGGATGTGTATTCCGGCAGCTCCTCCGCGGGTGCGGGCGGAAGATTTCTGGCGGCGGCAGGCTGCGCGCTTGCGGCGGGGACTGTGCCCGATGCCGTCAGATCAAGCCTGGAGAGCTTCTCGGCGGCGGCCTCTATCTCACGCATGGTGCGGCAGAGATCTCGCGCGGCGCGCTCAAGGTCATTGCAGCCGGTGCGCTGCCTGTATATGTACAGCAATGCCACATCGCCGTCGTGCGCCGAAATAAGCGCGTCTGCCGCGGAAGAAGAAATAGATATTAAGCTGTCCGGCGCTGTGTCTGCCATAGGGTAGGATCTCCTCGCTGTTTTTATAAAAATATAATTTAATTATTCCCGAACGGCAGAGCATGATCTTCCGCGCCCTGCTCATCGCCGACGGCGGTGATCACCGCGCCGGTGTCGTTCCAGGAAACCGTGAAATTGCCTGAGCTTACATTTGCCCCGTCGTTGTATACGGAAAAGCTGCAGCTGTTCAATCGCGTGGTGCCGCAGTACAGTGTCGCCCGGCAATGAGTGGCGCCGAACGGCCAATCCGGCTCGCCCACCATGGAAACCACCACGCGGAATTCGCCTGATTCTGAAATTAATACCGGCGTTTCGGCGTATTCCGTGAGCCATACAAAGCGGCCGATAAAAATCAGCACACACAGCAGCAGCGCGCACGCGGCTAAAATAATCAGCCGGGACGGCTTTCGCTTCATTGGGCAGTACCTCGCTTTATGTTTGGTTTATGCTTGATGACGTATAATATAATCAGGCATGCTATAAAACACGGGTATTATGCCGCATTGCAGCTTTACAAATGTGACCTAAATGTAAAAGTCATTATAGCATTATTTTTACCTTGCCGCAAGTGCAATTAGTGTGCTATAATGCACGATGAATAATTATAGTGCCGTATTGCGTTTTGCGCAAAACAGGCATGAAATGTAATTTTTTAGAATAATAATTATGATGTATAAAAGGAACTGATAAAATGCTGGAGCTTCTTTCACCCGCCGGTTCTCCCGAAGCGGTAATTGCCGCCGTGCAGAACGGGGCGGACGCGGTATATCTCGGACTGGGCGATTTCAATGCCCGCCGCGGCGCAAAGAATTTTACAGATGAGGAATTTGAGAAGGCAGTGGGCTACTGCCATGTGCGCGGCTGCAAGGTCTATGTCACGCTCAATACGCTTGTCAATGACAGGGAGATGAGTGCGGCGGTCGATACGGCGCGCCTTGCGTCCAATGCCGGTGCGGACGGGATTATTATACAGGATGTCGGCCTTATCTCGGCGATACGCACCGCCCTGCCGGATATTCCGCTGCATGCGAGCACTCAGATGAGCCTGCACAATCTCGCGGGCGTGAAGGCCGTGGCGGAGATGGGGCTCACCCGCGCCGTCCTCGCAAGAGAGCTGAGCTTTGAACAGATAAAATACATAACCGAGAATTCTCCCATTGAGATAGAGATTTTCGTCCACGGCGCTCTGTGCTTCTGCCATTCGGGGCAGTGCTATATGTCCAGCCTTATCGGGCGGCGCAGCGGAAACCGCGGCATGTGCGCCCAGCCCTGCCGTATGCAGTACTCCCTCGGCGGCCGCATGGACGATTTCCCCATGTCGCTCAAGGATAACTGCCTTGTCGACAGACTCAGGGATATAGAGGACGCCGGAGTGGCATGCGTGAAGATAGAGGGCAGAATGAAGCGCCCGGAATACACCGCCATTGTCACCGGCATCTACTCCAAGGCCATAAAGGAGCATCGCCAGCCCACGCCCGAGGAGATGAGCATGCTGACAAAGGCGTTTTCACGTCAGGGCTTCACTCAGGGCTATTTCAACGGCGATAAAAAAGATATGTTCGGCGTCCGCGGAGATCCCGAGGACGGCAGCGAGAAAATATTTACCGTTGCCCGCCGCGCCTATGCCGACGGGGAGCTTCGCCGCGTCCCGGTGCATTTTTACACTGTCGCGGAAAAGGGCGAGAAGATACGCGCCATTGCCTTCGACGATGACGGCCACAAGGCGGTGACCTACGGCCCCGTGCCGGAAAAGGCCAAAAAGCAGGGGCTGACGGACGGCTATCTTGTAGAGCAGATGTTCAAAACCGGCGGCACACCGTATAACGTCGTGGAGAACAAGGCCAAGGCGGACCCGGGGCTTTATCTCGCCGCGGCTGAGATAAACGAGCTGCGCAGGAAGCTTATATCCGAGCTCTCCGATCAGCGCGCCGTCCCGCCGACAAGGCGCAGTCTCAAGCTGCCGCCCCCGCCGAAAAACATCCCCACCGTGTCCGACCCCAAGCTTATAATCCAGGTGCGCACGGCAGAGCAGCTCACAAAGGAGCTTGCAGACCTGCGCCCGGCGTATCTATACGTCCCGGCGATGCTCATGGCAGAGCAGCCGAAGCTCGTGCTGCCCTTTGTCGAAAAGGGCACGGTGCCGGTCGCGGTGCTGCCGAGAATCGTGAACGACGGGCAGATGCAGGAGGTCTATTCCACACTGCAGCGCCTGTTTGACTACGGCGTGAACGAGGCGCTCGTGGGCAACCTCGGCCAGATAATCATGGCGAGAAGCGCAGGAATGAAGCTGCGCGGTGACTTCGGCCTCAATGCATTTAATTCATATACTCTCGGAATGCTCAACGACATGGGCTTCCTCTCTGCAACGGCATCGTTCGAGCTTCGCATTGCGCAGGTAAAGGACATGGCAAAGCCGCTGGATACGGAGCTGATCGTATACGGCCGCCTGCCGCTTATGGTGTCCGACCAGTGTATAATCAAGGCGAGCGCGGGCCGCTGCGCCTGCCAGACTCCGGCGCAGATGTCCGACCGTATGGGCTCCGTGTTCCCGGTTGTGAAGGAATACGGCTGCCGCAATGTGATATATAATGCGCACAAGCTCTATCTTGCGGATAAGAAAGAGGATTTGTATTCCGCAGGGCTCTGGGGTCTGCGCATGATGTTTACCACCGAAAGCGCCCGCGAATGCGTGGAGGTGGCGAAGGGTCATCTCGGCCTTTCGGATTATAAACCCAACGTGCTTACGCGCGGCCTCTACTATAGAGGCGTAGATTAAGGAGATATAATAGGCATGTCTGTTGTTCTGGCCTCCGGCTCTCCGAGAAGAAAAGAGCTTATGGAGATGCTCCGCGTAAAGGAGCTTAAGATAATACCTGCAAAGGGCGAGGAGCTCGCACCGGAGGGTGCAGGGCCTGCAGAGACGGTGAAGGCACTCTCTCTGGCAAAATGCCGCGAGGTGTCCGCGCAGTGCGGCGCGGATGACGTCTGCATCGCCGCGGATACGATAGTCTGGTTTGACGGGAAGATATACGGCAAGCCGCATTCCGAGCAGCAGGCCTTTGAAATGCTCTCGGCTCTGAGCGGGAACACGCATGAGGTCTACACCGGCGTTGCCGTGATGAGCGGCGGCAAAATCAACGTCGAGGCGGAGATGACAAAGGTGCATTTTCGCCAAATCAGTGCGGAGGAGATTCGCGCTTATATCGCCACGGGTGAACCGATGGACAAGGCCGGCGCATACGGCGCACAGGGTCTGGGCGCAGTGTTTGTCAGCGGCATAGACGGGGACTTTTTCAACGTTATGGGTCTGCCGCTGTGCCTTCTGGACTCAATGCTGAAAAAGGCCGGTCTGTATCTCATAGGCTGAATTATAATTATTAAATTATAATTTTTTACACGACACGAGCTATACACACTATATAACGCACTTTACACACTATACACACACGGGAGATGTGGTGAGCTTTTGAAAGAATATCTCAAGAAGAACGGAATACGCGTGGGAATCATAGTGCTGGCGGCCGCGCTTATCATAGGCCTCAGCTCTGCCGCAAGAAGCGGAGAGATCGGCTTTCTGCAGAATGTGACAGGCGTGCTTGAGGCCCCTATCAAGAAGGTTCTCAGCTCCACCGTAAACTGGTTTGACACGATATACGGCTATCTCTATAAATACGACTCTCTGCAGGCGGAAAACGAATCCCTGCGCTCGCAGCTTGCCGAGGCACAGCAGTCGGCACGTGACGGTATCGCCGCCTCTGAGGAGAACACCAGACTGAGAAAGCTGCTCGAGCTGAGAGAGCAGCACACGGATTACGAGATGGAGTCATGCAAGGTGGTTCTCTGGTCGTCGTCCAACTGGTCGTCATCATTCACGATAAGCAAGGGCAAAAGCAGCGGAATAGAGCTTAACGACCCTGTCATAACAGAGTACGGCGTTGTCGTCGGCCAGATAAGTGAGCTCGGCGAGACCTGGGCAACGGTCAGCACGGTTATCGACGTGGATATGTCCATAGGTGCATATGTCGGTACCTCCGGCTCATCCGGCATGTCGGTGGGTGAGTTCGCGCTGATGAAGAAAAAGGAAGCAAAGCTGACCTTCCTTGCAGACGGCGCGCAGGTGTTTGTCGGCGATGAGGTACTGACCTCCGGCTCCGGCGGCGCATTTCCGGCGGGCCTGCTTATCGGCACGATAAGCAACGTGCAGACTGAGGCCGGCGGACAGATTGAGTACGGCATAATCCAGCCTGAGTGCAGCTTTGATACGCTCGTTCAGGTGTTCGTAATCAAGAGCTTTGAAGTGGTGGAATAAGCTTGAATATTAACTTAAAAGAAATATTCTCAAAGGAGAATATCAAAAGGCTGCTGAAATACGCACTTTTTATGTTCCTCTCGCTTGTGGCGCAGAATATGCTTTTCACGCAGATTCGCCCCCTCGGCGTGTGCCCGATGGTGCTGCCGGCGGTTGCCGTTGCGGTAGGAATGTTTGAGGGTGCGACATTTGGCGCAATATTCAGCCTTATCATGGGCATATTTGCGGACATGGCGTTCACGGAGAACACGATAATGTTTACAATCCTGTTCCCGACTATCGCGTTCACGTCCGGATTCGTATCGCAGTTTTTCATAAACCGCAGATTCTTTGCCTATATGGGCGCAACGGTTGTCGCACTGCTCGCAACAGGAATCGTTCAGATGGTGAAGACTGCCGCACTGGACGCCTGGTCGTGGTCGATGGTCGGCACTATATTGCTGCAGACCCTCTGGTCACTGCCGCCCGCCGTGCTGGCGTATTTCCCGGCAGCGGAGTGGATAGAATAAAAATAAAAATAAACCCGGCAGCGCATAAACCGGCGATGCCGGAAGCAACAGGCAAAACCCATTCAAACGTGTTTTGACAGACTGAAAGGACCTAATTAATGCATCACAGACTTGTCAGACAAGGTAGAGTCGCAACGCTGATTGTTATCATGATAATCCTGCTTGCGGTTTACACCTACTTCCTCTATCAGTTCCAGATAATAGAGGGAGAAAAATATTATAACCAGAGCAATGAAATAACCACGGAGACCCGTACGGTGACGGCGGCGCGCGGCAATATACTTGACCGTTACGGCCGCGTACTTGTCAGCAATACCGAGGTCTATAACCTGACTATTGACACGACGAAGCTCTTTGCCAACGAGGACCCGAACGAGACAATACTCGGCCTTGTCAACATGGTTGAGGGCTACGGCGATACATATACGGACGATCTGCCCATAACCTCCGAGCCGCCCTTTGAGTACACCGAGGACATGACGGAGATTCAAAAGACCATGCTCGAGGCGTATATCAAGGACAAGGCAGATGAGCTCGAGGATATCTGTGTTGACCCGCAAAACCCCACGGCAGTCGAGCTGATGAGCTACATGCGCACCCGTTATGAGATAGACAACAGCTACTCGGCAAAAGAGATGCGAATAATAGCCGGCGTGCGCTACTCGATAAACGTGCGTTACGCCATAAACACCGCGGACTATATCTTCGTTGAGAACGCCAGCATGAAGCTTATAACCTCCATCATGGAGAACAATCTTGCCGGCATCAACGTCGAGCGCTCATATACACGTGAATACGGCACAGAGTATGCCGCACACATTCTCGGCTACGTCGGACTTATGACACAGGAGGAGTACGAAAAATATTCACTCTTAAATTACGCGACAGACGCCTATGTCGGCAAGGACGGCGTTGAATACGCCTTTGAGACCTACCTGCACGGCAAGGACGGCACGGTGGAGGAAACGAAGAACGCATCAGGCACTGTGCTCAGTACGGTGTATGTCGAGGAGCCGGAGCCCGGCAACCACATCTATCTGACCATTGACCTGACGCTGCAGGAGCAGACCGAGCGTATATTAAACGCCGGCGTCAACGAGCTTATAAAGACGCGTGCGCAGGAGCGTGCAGAGGGTCTTGCCCGAGGCGACTACAACGCGGACATCAAGGATGAGATCACAGGCGCGGCCGCCGTTGTCGTCGATGTAAACACGGGTGAGCCGCTCGCCATGGCAAGCTGGCCGACCTACGACGTGTCCACCATCATAGAGAACTATCAGGAGCTGCTCGCAACAGACAATGCCCCGCTTTTCAACAGGGCGCTCATGGGCGCGTACGCCCCGGGCTCGACCTTCAAACCCGTCACTGCAATCGCGGCACTGAACAAGAAGGTTATAAACACCGTGGAGACGGTCAAGTGCCAGGGCGTCTACACCAGATACTCCGCTGAAGGCTATTCGCCTGAGTGCTGGATCTGGAACGTCAACGAGAATGAGCATTTGACCCACCCCGAGGAAAATATTTCGACCGCACTGCGCGACTCATGCAACTACTTCTTCTACACCATCGGCAATGAGCTCGGCGTTGACTATCTGGGCGAGACGGCGCACAACTTCGGCCTTGGCGTCAGCACCGGAATAGAGCTTGTAGAGACAACCGGTAACATGTCAAACCAGGCAAACCACTATGACTATGCCGGTTCCGAGTGGCGTATAGGTGATACGCTGCAGGCCGCCATAGGTCAGTCAGACAGCATATTCAGCCCGCTGCAGATGGCGGAATACACTGCAACGCTTGCAAACTACGGCAACCGCTATTCCGCGTCCATACTCAAGGCCGTCAGATCCTATGACTACAGCGAGAAGATCTACGAGCGCGAGGCCGAGGTCTTAAGCACCGTTGAATCCGAGGAGTACAACTGGGATGCCGTAAAAGAGGGCATGCACCTTGTGGTTAACTATCCGGGCAACCAGACGGTGTACGAGGCGTTCTCAACCTGTAAATTCACCAAAGTAGGTTCGAGCGGACAGCACGGCGTCAACGGCAAGACCGGTACCGCCCAGAAGGGCGAAGGCATCACGAACGACGGTATCTTTATCTGCTACGCACCGGCGGACGACCCTGAAATCGCAGTCGCCGTCATAGTAGAGCGCGGCGGATCAGGTGCAAACGTGGCGTTTATTGCAAGGAACATCCTCAACGCATACTACGTCATACGCGGGTACAGCGACGACTCGGATACTGAGATGTCACTGCTCAAATAAGCGTCAAAAGTAACATATTTTTAGCATTGCTGCAGAATCTGTGAAAAATCTGTTGCAGTTTTGTCAAAATGCGTTTATAATAATTTAATGCAAAGATTTATTTGATGACTTATTTATTCGATTGAGGACAGGGAAAAGGCAGCTGCAGCTTGCGGTATTGCCTGTAGATGAAAAAGGGGGAAGCAGACAGTATGAATATTGCATTGATGGCCCATGACAGGAAAAAAGAGCTTATGGTACAGTTCTGTATCGCATATTGCGGCATTCTGGCGGAGCATTCGCTCTGCGCAACTCACGTCACCGGCAAGCTGGTGTCTGAGGCAACAGGGCTGCCGATAACACTTTATCTCCACGCGGACCAGGGCGGCGCACAGCAGATAGGCGCACGCATTTCATTCAACGAGATAGACCTCGTGCTGTTTTTCTGCGATCCGGCAAACCCCAAGGGCTTCGATGATATCAACAAGATAGAGCGTCTCTGCGACCAGTACCAGATTCCGTTTGCCACCAACGCCGCTACGGCAGAGGTGCTTGTACAGGGTCTGCGCCGCGGCGACCTCGATTGGCGCAACATAGTAAATCCCCAGAAGCGCTGATGCGGCAGGCAAAAACGCATTATCGCATATTAAAAATCAAAAACTAATAAAACAGCCCCCGACCCTGGGGGCTTTGCGCAATTTCTGCGAAAGGAATTATTAAAAATGGCGAATGTTTCACCGCGCACTCTCTCCGGATTTATGGAGCTGCTCCCGAGA
This sequence comes from bacterium, assembly GCA_963590455.1. Classification (GTDB taxonomy): domain Bacteria; phylum Bacillota; class Clostridia; order Oscillospirales; family Oscillospiraceae; genus Limivicinus. The sequence goes on from CAVAPH010000017.1 coordinate 16,221, forward strand.
GACCAGATGAAGATGGAGCGCATGATGGAGATACTCCGTCGCAGCTATTCCTCCTACGGCTTCACTCCGCTGGATACTCCCGTGATAGAGTCTGCCGAAGTCCTGCTTGCAAAGGGCGGAGGAGAGACTGAAAAGCAGATATACAGATTCACGAAGGGCGACAGTGACCTTGCACTGCGCTTCGACCTGACGGTTCCGCTGGCAAAGTACGTTGCGGCAAACTACGCAAAGCTCAGCTTTCCGTTCCGCCGCTACCAGATCGGCAAGGTCTATCGCGGTGAAAGAGCACAGCGCGGCCGCTTCCGTGAGTTCTATCAGGCAGATATAGACGTTATCGGTGACGGCAAGCTTGATATTATAAACGAGGCGGAGATACCCGCCATAATTTATGATACGTTTACGGCACTCGGTCTTAAAAAGTTTAAAATACGCGTCAACAACCGCAAGATCCTCAACGGCTTTTACACCATGAACGGCATGAGCGAGAAGGCCGGCGAGATAATGCGCACTGTCGACAAGCTCGACAAGATAGGCGCTGAAAAAGTAAAGCAGCTGCTCATAGACGATGTAAAGATGCTGCCCTGCAAGGCTGAAAACGTGCTCGACTTCATGGCAATAAAGGGCACGAACGCCGAGGTTATTGAGGCGCTTGAGCGCTTCCGCGGCATGGATGAGACCTTTGATCTCGGCCTCGATGAGCTCAAAACCGTCGTCGGCTACCTTGCAAGCTTCGGCGTGCCCGAGGAGAACTTCGCCGTGGATCTCACAATAGCGCGCGGTCTGGATTATTATACCGGCACCGTGTACGAGACCGAGATGACGGAGCACCCCGAGATCGGCTCCATCTGCTCCGGCGGCCGCTATGACGATCTCGCAGGATATTACACCGATAAAAAGCTGCCCGGCGTCGGCATTTCGATAGGTCTGACAAGGCTTTTCTACGTGCTGGGCGAGCAGGGCCTTCTCTCCGAGGAGACAGTCAGCTCCCCATGCGATGTGCTGGTGATCCCGATGACGGAGGATTTAAGCTACGCGATCTCCGCCGCGGCACAGCTTCGCCGCAGCGGCATCCGCACTCAGCTCTACAGCGAGAACAAGAAGTTCAAGGCCAAGATGAGCTACGCCGATAAAATCGGCGTCCCCTACGTCGTGCTCATAGGCGAGGATGAGATAACCGAGGGCGTCATTTCCCTCAAGGACATGACCACCGGCGAGCAGCGCAAGCTCTCTGTCGAGGCCGCATCTGTCGATATTATTTCCGAGCTTGAAGAGCGCGCCGCGGCCCCCGTAATTCTGGCATAATATTTAATATATTTATATAATTTATATATAAGAGAAGAGAGAGGGAAATATATGTTTCAGTCCCGTACGCACACCTGCAACGAGCTTAGAATAGGCGATGTGGGCAAAAAGGTTAAATTAGTCGGCTGGATGGAGAACGTCCGCGAGGTCGGCAGCAACTTCGCATTCGTCGTCCTCCGCGATTTCTACGGCACCACTCAGATAGTCGTGGAGAGCGAGGACATGATGAAGATAGTCAAGTCCGTCAATAAAGAGTCCACCATCTCCGTCGAGGGTACCGTGCGTGAGCGCGCCAGCAAGAACCCCAAGCAGGACACCGGTGACATCGAGGTCGTCCCTGAAAAGATCGACATTCTGGGCAAGTGCCGCTATAACGAGCTGCCCTTCGAGATAAACCGCAGCCGCGAGGCCGATGAGAGCGCAAGACTCAAGTATCGCTATCTCGACCTGAGAAACCCCGCCGTCAAGAAGAATATAATTCTCCGCTGCAATGTCGTTGCCGCACTGCGTCAGGCCATGACGGAGCACGGCTTCCTTGAGATCACCACGCCTATACTCACCGCATCTTCACCCGAGGGCGCGCGTGACTATCTCGTCCCCGCAAGAAAGCACCCCGGCAAGTTCTATGCCCTCCCGCAGGCACCCCAGCAGTTCAAGCAGCTGCTCATGACCTCCGGATTTGACCGCTACTTCCAGATCGCCCCCTGCTTCCGCGATGAGGATGCCCGCGGCGACCGTTCACCCGGCGAGTTCTATCAGCTGGATATGGAGATGGCGTTTGCAACTCAGGACGATGTTTTTGCCGTCCTCGAGGATGTACTGCCCCCGATATTCGCAAAGTTCGGCACATATAATATCGCGTCCAAGGCACCGTTTAAGCGCATTGGCTATGTCGAGTCGATGGAGCGCTACGGCTGCGACAAGCCGGACCTCCGCATTGACCTGCATGTTGATGATATCACCTCTCTCACCCGCGACACCGAGTTTGCACCCTTCAACGTTGACAACGCCGTGGTAAAGGCCGTTGTCGTCAGCGACTGCGCGCTTACGAGAAAGCAGATAGACAAGCTCTGCGCCGATGTAGAGGTTCAGTCCGGCATGAAGCCCTGCTGGTTCAAGGTTGACGAGCACGGCCAGCTTGCAGGCGGCGTGGCAAAGTTCTTAAACGACCGCGCGGACAAGCTCACCGAGGCACTCTCCCTCAAGCCCAACACCCTCGTCGGCATTGCGTCCGGCAAGAAGGAAGCGGCGCAGAAGACCGCAGGCGTCATGCTCAAGATGCTGGGCGCACTCTGCCCCAACCATATGGATAAGGAACGCTACGAGTTCTGCTGGATCGTCGACTTCCCGATGTACGAGATCGGCGAGGAGTCCGGCGAGCTTGAGTTCTGCCACAACCCGTTCTCCATGCCCTCCGGCGGACTTGATGTCCTGCTCAAGGCGGAGCGCGGCGAGATTGACCCGCTCACCATCACGGCTGATCAGTACGACCTTGTCTGCAACGGCATCGAGCTCAGCTCCGGCGCAGTGCGTAACCACGACCCCGAGATCATGATCAAGGCCTTCGAGATGGTGCGTCTGGGCGAGGAAGACGTCAAGCGCAAGTTCCCCGCAATGTACAACGCATTCTGCTATGGTGCTCCTCCTCATGCCGGTATCGCCCCGGGCGTTGACCGTATGGTCATGCTGCTTGCCGGTGAGGACAGTATCCGTGAGATCATTCCCTTCCCCATGAACAAGAACGCAATGGACGTCATGATGGGCGCCCCCTCCGTCGTCGAGCAGAAGCAGCTTGATGAGCTGCATATTGCCATCGTCGGTGACGTCGAGGAATAAACTGCATATTTAAAATCAGCCGTCGGCACATATATACTATGCCGGCGGCGTTTTATACAGGAATTATAATAAATAATTAAAAGGATGGATGAAAAATGCTCTCCCGAGTAAAAAGCCTTGGCGTGACCGGCGTCGGCGGCTATGAAGTGACGCTGGAAGTGTATATTTCAAACGGCATGCCCGGATTCGAGATAGTCGGTCTGCCGGATGCATCTGTTAAAGAAGCGCGTGAGCGTGTGCGCGCCGCGATAAAAAACAACGGCTTTAAATTTCCGGTCAGCCGCATGACGGTGAATCTCGCCCCGGCAGACAAGAAAAAGGCCGGTACGGTGTATGATCTGCCAATGCTCATAGGAATACTCTCCGCTGCCGGTGATATAAAGACCCCGGCGGACGAGTGCGCCTTTATCGGGGAGCTTGCTCTCAACGGCGAGGTGCGCGCTGTGACGGGCGCACTGCCGATGGCGATTGCAGCACAGCGCAGCGGGATAAAAAAGCTGTTCGTACCGGCGGACAACGCGCGCGAGGCGGCATTCGCGGACGGCGTGGAGATCTACCCCGTAAAGACAGTGGCGGAGCTCATATTGCATATGCGCGGTGAGGAAATGATAAAAGCCGAGCCCTGCCCGAGTATAGAGGACTGCCGCGGAGTTCTGCCGGATTTCGCGGACGTAAAGGGACAGGAAAACGTCAAGCGCGCATTTGAGATCGCGGCAGCCGGCGGACATAATATTCTTATAGTCGGTCCTCCGGGCGCGGGCAAATCCATGATGGCAAAGCGCCTGCCGGGAATACTGCCGGATATGAGCAGGGAAGAGATGATAGAATCAACCGAGATTCACTCTGTCGCCGGACTGACGAGCCCGTCAAGTCCCATCGTGTCCGTGCGCCCGTTTCGCGCCCCGCATCATACTGTGTCTGCTGCAGGGCTGTCCGGCGGCGGGACTATTCCGCACCCGGGCGAGATAAGCCTTGCGCACAACGGCGTGCTCTTTCTCGACGAGCTGCCGGAGTTTCAGCGTGAGGCGCTCGAGGTTCTGCGCCAGCCGCTGGAGGATGGCGTCGTCACCGTGTCGAGAGTTTCCGGCTCCGTCACGTTCCCGAGCCGTTTTATGCTGGTTTGCGCAATGAATCCTTGCAAATGCGGCTGGTACGGGCATCCCTCGGGGCGCTGCCGCTGCTCGATAAACGATGTGCGCCGCTATCACAGCCGCATCTCCGGGCCGCTGCTGGACAGGATAGATATAATCGTTGAGGTACCGGCGCTTGAATATGACGAGCTCAGGCGAAAAGCCCCGGCGGAGAGCTCCGCGGAGATAAAAAAGCGCGTGGACGCCGCAAGAGCACTGCAGCGCAAACGTCTCGGCGATGACGGCACAATGTGCAACGCGCATATAGACAGCCGCCATCTGCGCGAGATCTGCGCCCTTTCAGACGAGGGGGAGATACTCATGCACGAAGCCTTTGACAAAATGCATCTCTCCGCCCGCAGCTATGACAGAATTCTCCGCGTCGCGCGCACAATAGCGGACCTTGCGGGGAGCGAGCGCATAGAGAGCGAGCACATAGCCGAGGCCATTCAGTACAGGACCTATGATTTCACCGAGGGCTGAACCGAAATAAATATATATATTTTTATTATCAGAGCCGTGTGCCGCAGCACGACTCTGATTTTTATAATAAAATTATACACTTGAGCGAAATTGTGTTAAAAAATATCCCCCCGGGGAGCTTACGCTTTGGGCAAAAAGCTGTTATTATTATGACAAGATGATAACCGGGCGCAAAGCGTGAGTGTGTGACGGTGGAACGTATGCTTCATGCAGCGCCGGTTCTGTTATAAATTCCAAGAGGTGTGTTTCTATGCATATGGCAGACGCTCTGCTTTCTCCGACAGTGGCTGCGGTAATGTACGCTGCATCAGCTGTGACCGTCGGCGCTTCCGTGAAGACGCTCAAGAAGGATGAAAGCCCTGCAAAGCTCCCGACAATGGCGGTCACATCCGCTCTCGTTTTTGCCGGGCAGATGATAAATTATACAATTCCGGGGACGGGCTCCTCCGGGCATATCTGCGGCGGCATGCTGCTGTCCGCTCTGCTCGGCCCGCAGGCGGGATTTTTATCCATGGTCGTGATACTTGCCATACAGGCTCTGTTCTTTGCCGACGGCGGATTGCTTGCCCTCGGGGCGAACATATGGAACATGGCGTTTTACGGCTGCTTTGTCGGATATTATTTAATCTGGCGCCCCGTGATGAGAAGCGGCCTTTTCGGCAGCCGCGGCGCAAACCGTGCGAAGATAATTTTCGCGTCGATACTCGGCTGCGTCGTTACGCTGCAGCTCGGCGCATTCTCCGTTGTGCTTGAGACCACGGCCTCCGGCATAACCGAGCTGCCCTTTGCCGCTTTTGCTGCTATTATGCAGCCGATCCATCTGGCGATAGGCCTTGTCGAGGGCCTGATTACCTCGGCCGTGCTGCTCTTCGTGCACGATGCGCGACCTGAGCTTATTATGGACGCAGGCGCTGCAGACGGCGGAAAGCTCTCGTTGAAAAAGACGCTTGTCATCCTTGCCGTTGCCGCTGCAATTATAGGCGGCGGGCTGAGCCTTTTTGCAAGCGCAAATCCGGACGGGCTTGAGTGGTCCCTCTTCGGCAACTCCGATGCGGGCTACAGCGACAATATGGGTCTTGACGAGGAGTCCTTCGGCGTCTCCGGCACGGCATCTCAGAAGGCAGAGAGCGTGCAGAGCAAGACGGCGTTCCTGCCGGATTACTCCTTCGCCGGAAGCGACAGCGCCGCAGGCACGAGCGTGTCAGGTCTTGTCGGCTCTGCGATAGTTGCGGTGTTTGCAGTCGGCATATGCTTCGCAGGAGGCTTCTTCCGCAAGAAAAAGCAGGCCGCAGGCAAGTAAAACCGGCATAAATATAAAAATATAATATCACCGGAGTCACCGGAATGTGACTCCGGTTGAACTATATCTATATATAATAATTTTATATAATATTTTTCAGAGGCATTTATGGATAAGCTCAACAAGGCGCAAAGCGAGCTTATGGAGATGGAGACGCTCGCCGCGCAGGACTCTCCGGCACACGCACTGCATCCGCTGTGCAAGCTCCTCGTGACAATTATATATATCGTGACGGTCGTGTCCTTCCCCAAGTATGAGCTGAGCGGGCTTATCGTAATGCTGCTCTACCCGGTGTTCATGTTCCAGCTTGCCGGAGTGCCCGTTCATCTCTGCTTTTACAGGCTGCGCTATGTCCTGCCGCTGGTGTGCGCCGTCGGCCTTGTCAATCCGTTTATCGATCACACGCCCGTCCTTCAAATCGGCGGGATTATAATAAGCGGCGGCGTCGTGTCCATGATAACGCTGATGCTCAAGGGCGTTTTCGCGCTGATGGCCTCGTTTGTCCTCATCGCCACGACCACGATAGATTCGCTGTGCGCCGCGCTGAGAAAGCTGCATGTCCCCTCGATGATTACAACGCTTCTGCTGCTGACGTATCGCTATGTCGCTCTTATGCTCAGCGAGGCTTCGATTATGGCGGATGCCTATAAGCTGCGCGCTCCCGGTCAGAACGGAGTGCAGTTTTCCGCATGGGGCTCGTTTATCGGGCAGCTTCTGCTGCGCAGCATGGACAGAGCGGGAGAGCTCTACGACAGCATGCAGCTGCGCGGCTTTGGCGGTGAGTTTTATTATGCCGATCCGAAGCCGCTGCGTCTGGCTGATATTATATTTATGACGGCAGTCTCCGCCGCGATTTTGTGCGCGAGATATATAAACATAGCCGGACTTATCGGCGGACTATTTGTGGGGTGACTGATATCTATGCTTGAATTCAAAAACGTCTCTTTTTCATACGGCGATCATCCTGTTCTCGACAATCTGAGCTTTAAGATAAACGACGGCGAGGCGGTCGGGCTTATCGGCGCAAACGGCGCGGGCAAGTCCACTATCATGAAGCTTGTGCTCGGCCTGCTTGCGGGCGAGGGTGAGATATGCCTTGATAATATCCCCGTATGCAAGAAGAATCTCGCCGATATCCGGAAGAAAATCGGCTTTGTGCTGCAGGATTCGGACAATCAGATGTTTATGCCGACTGTCTACGAGGACATGATTTTCGGCCCGATGAATTACGGGATGAGCCGCGAGGAGGCGGACAGGCGCGTGGACGAGGTGCTTGCAAGCCTGAACCTCACGGAGCTCAAGTACCGCTCGAATCATAAAATATCCGGCGGTGAAAAGCGCATGGCGGCGATTGCAACCATACTTGCGATGCAGCCGGACGTAATACTCATGGACGAGCCGTCAACGGCGCTCGACCCCGTAAACCGCCGCACGGTTATAAATACGGTCAACTCGCTCAAACAGACGAAGCTTATCGCCTCGCACGATCTCGACATGATTCTGGACACCTGCGACAGGGTTATACTGCTCTCACGCGGCAAAATAGCGGCCGACGGGGACGCGGAAAAAATACTCAGCGACAAAGCTCTTCTTGAGGCAAACCGCATGGAGCTGCCCTTCTGCCTGCAGGGCTATCACCCGCATCGAGAAAAATAAATATTATAAATTATAAAAATACGGGAGTCCCGAGCTTAAAAGGGACTCCCGATTATTATTATAAACTATATTATAACGCCAGCACGTTCAGAACGCCGCTTACACCCACACCGATATATACAACGTTTTTGAGCTTTACGGCGTCTATCCTGTCGACTATTTTATTTGCTATGAGCAAGCCGACGCAGATGCCGCCGATGAAAATCAGCATGACGGGTATGAGCGATGCCGTAAGCGTACCGTTTTGTATGCGCAGATACGTGCTCGAGATGAGATTGAGGAAGAACAGGCATTCCGTCGTGCCGAGGAACTCCTCCTTGCTGCTGGTGTTGGATATGTAATAGAGCACCATCAGCGGCCCGCCGACGGAGAAGAGCCCGCTGCACATGCCGGAAAACGCCCAGGCGAGCACGGCGACAGGAATGCTCCATTTTTCAACCTTTTTCTTGGAGAGGAAGAAGTGATACAGCGTCAGCACGATGAGAAAGCCGCCGAAAATCCTCTTGAGCAGTGCCTGATCGACTGCGGACGAATAGCGTATTGCAAGCGCGGATGCAATAGCGTAGATAATCAGCGGCCCGATGACCTTCTTTAGCTTAAAGTCATTGCGATAGCGCAAAACCATGAGGAATGTCAGCACCAGACTGCCTACGCCCGCGATTCCGGCGGAGACGCTTATCGAGTAGAAGAGCGGGAGCACCATCATCGCGAGTATTCCCGCGCCGAAGCCGCAGACACCCTGCGAAATACCGGCAAGAATTGAAATAACACAGATACAGATAAACTTGAGCATATTAGACCTTCATATTTTATATATTATATATTTTATACGATTTGATATATTACGCTTTTGCTCGGTCAATGTCAACAGCCCGGGGTGTGCAAAAAAACGCAATATGACGAAAAATGTGGCCGATTTGACCAAGATAAGCTCGGATTTCCGCCCTTATTTGTTGTAGCCTTTTCGGAAATAGTGTGATATACTTGCACGCGGAAACACGAAAACGCGAGGAGAATTAAGGTATGAACGATATAATCCTGCTTAAGCTCGGCGAGATTATTCTCAAGGGGCTTAACCGCAGATATTTTGAGAACAAGCTTATGGCGAACGTCCGCCGCAGACTCAACCCCGTCGGCAAGTTCCGTGTGTACTGCATACAGTCAACCGTATACGTCGAGGCGCAGGAGGAGAATGCGGACATTGACGGCGCAATCGAGGCACTGAAAAACGTGTTCGGCATTGTCGCAATAGTGCGCGCCGCCGCCTGCGAAAAGGACAAGGACGCGATAGCAAAGCTTGCCATAGAGTATTTAAAGCCCGATATGGAGAGCGCCGAAAGCTTCAAGGTCGAATCCAAGCGCAGCGACAAGAGCTTCCCCCTCACGAGCATTGAGCTGAGCCAGTACGTCGGCGGCGAACTGAGTGAGGCCTACCCGGATGTCAAAGTTGACGTGCACGAGCCGGAGTTTACCGTGCATATAGAGGTCCGCGATCTTGCGGCATATGTCCACGGCGCGCCTATCCCCGGCGCGGGCGGTATGCCTGTCGGCTGCAACGGCACTGCGGTCACGCTGCTCTCCGGCGGAATTGACAGCCCCGTCTCCAGCTACATGATAGCAAGGCGCGGAATTCATCTCATCCCCGTGCACTTCTTCTCCTTCCCCTATACATCGCAGCAGGCAAAGGAAAAGGTCATAGAGCTGGCGCAGATTATAACTGCGTATTGCGGCCGCATGACGATGGAGATAGTCCCGTTCACGCACATTCAGGAGGAGATCCGCGATAAGTGCCCGGAGGAGTATTTCACGCTCATTATGCGCCGCTTCATGATGCGCATTGCGGAGCGTATCGCAAAGGACAATAACGCCCGAGCCATTGTCACGGGTGAAAACCTCGGTCAGGTCGCAAGCCAGACGATGGAGGCCATGATGGTCACGCAGTCCGTGATAGAGCTGCCCGTACTCCAGCCGCTTATAGGCATGGATAAAGAGGAGATTGTCCGTCAGGCGAGAAAGATAGGCACATTTGAGACATCTATTCTGCCGTATGAGGACTGCTGCACGGTCTTCACCCCGCGCCACCCGCGCACAAAGCCCAAGCTCAAGGACGTTATAGAGGCGGAGAGCGCGCTGGATGTGGATGCGCTTGTTGAAGAGGCAGTGCAGGGCATAGAGAAAGTACAGGTGGGTTAATTATGGGCAGAAGCTTTGACACGGAAATAATATCAGTCGGAACAGAGCTGCTTTTGGGTCACGTCACCAATACGGACTCGAGAGATATATCCGAGCAGCTTTCAAAAATAGGCATCAATGTGCGCTATCACACTGTCGTCGGCGACAACCCGCAGCGGCTTGAAAAGTGCATTGAAATAGCAAAGGAGCGCGCGGACATTATCATAACCACCGGCGGCCTCGGCCCGACCTGCGATGATCTGACAAAGCAGATTACCGCGAAGGCCTTCGGCGTGGAGCTTGTCGAGGTCAAGAGCGAGACAGAGAGCCTCTATGATTATATAAGAATCGGCCGCGAGCTCACGCCGAACAACTTCCGCCAGTCGCAGCTGCCTGTCGGCTGCACGGTCTTTCATAATACCGCCGGCACCGCGCCCGGCTGCGCCTTCGAGAAGGACGGCAAGACTGTAATAATGCTGCCCGGCCCACCCAAGGAGTGCCGCACCATGCTCGAGGTGAGCGTGATCCCGTATCTCAAGCGTCTGGGTGACGGCGAGATAGTGTCCCACTCCGTGCGCATCTTCGGAATAGGGGAGAGCGCCGTTGACAATATATTTGCCGACGAGATGAACGCAATGACGAACCCCTCCATGGCGCCCTATGCCAAGGAGTGCGACTGCCTGCTTCAGGTGACAGCCAAGGCGGAGACCGAGAGCGAGGCCGAGGCGATGGTGCAGCCCGTCATGCAGCACGTCATGGATCGTCTGGGTGAGTATGTCTACGGCGTGGACGTCGAGTGCATCGAGGAGGCAGTGATGAAGCTGCTGAAGGAAAAGCCAATGACCTTCTCTGCCGCAGAGAGCTGCACCGGCGGCGAGCTTGCAAAGAGATTCACCGATCTGCCCGGCGCGAGCGCGTTCTTCCTCGGCGGCATGGTGACATATACAAACGAGGCAAAGGCAAAGCTGCTCGGCATAGATCCCGCGCTCATCGAGGAGAATGGCGCTGTGAGCTATGAGGTCGCCAAGGAGATGGCAGAGCGGGCGAGAGCAATCCTCGGCACTGATATAGGTCTCGGCGTAACCGGCCTTGCCGGCCCGGACGGTGACGGCGTGCATGAGGTCGGCACGGTGTTCGTGTCAATGGCGACGAAGGACGGCACATGGGTGCGTGAGCTGCATCTGGGCACCTTCCGCACGCGCAGCTTTATCCGCCGCATGGCAGGAAACCACGCCTACGACATGATGCGCCGCTATCTGACAGGCATCAACGTAGAAATGAAGTAATATAACATATCAGCACCGCAGATTTTACGCCTGCGGTGCTGATTTCGCTCTTTTTACATATCAACGCTAATTGTCTATCGGGAGAACAAAAAAACTCTTGACAATCGCCAAAGCTTAGTGTAGAATATCCCTTGCTTGAGAGATGGACGATTGGCGCAGCTGGTAGCGCATCCGCTTGACGTGCGGGAGGTCACAAGTTCGAGTCTTGTATCGTCCACCATATAAAACGGCTATTTGATAAAAATAGCCGTTATTTTTTCGCCTTTTGCGTGTATTCATGCCTGCCGCGGGAGATAATTCCAAGGCAGGCATTTTTGCGTTTTAGTGAGAGGGGGCGTGTGA
>CAVAPH010000018.1:0-26943 GCA_963590455.1 bacterium
GCATATAATTCTGATCAATTCCAAATACAACTGTTCTTGACGGTTTGAAATTTACAGGAGGTATCATTATGGCAAAGGACAAAATTCCCGGCTGTGGTGGGGATCACAACGTTCCTTATGAAGAGCGTACAGGTGCTGAATCCGTTGTGTATTTTACTAAGGATCTCTCGGCTGAGGGGCTGCAGAAGATTTTTGCAAAGGTCGGCGGTGCGCTGACGGGCAAGATTGCGGTAAAGCTGCACACGGGTGAGCCGCACGGGCCGAATATCATTCCGCGTCCCTGGGTCAATGCGCTTATCAAGAATGCACTCACCGGCGCAACGATTGTTGAGACCAACACTTATTATGACGGTGACCGCTACACCACGGAGCAGCACCTTGAAACTCTGAAAATCAACGGCTGGGACTTCTGCCCGGTGGATATTATGGATGCAGACGGGACTGCCATGCTCCCGGTTAAGGATGGCAAGTGGTTCACGGAAATGTCCGTTGGCAAGGATATTCTCAACTATGACTCCATGCTGGTGCTCACGCACTTCAAGGGACACACCATGGGCGGCTTCGGCGGCTCCAACAAAAACATCGGCATCGGCTGCGCAGACGGCAGAATCGGCAAAGCGATGATACACACTGTCGAAGGCTCCGACGACCAGTGGAGCATTGCGCAGGAAGAGTTTATGGAGCGCATGACCGAGTCGACAAAGTCTGTTGTGGACCACTTCGGTGAACACATCGTATACATCAACGTGCTGCGCAACATGTCGGTTTCCTGCGACTGTGAAGGCGTTGGCGCAGAGCCGGTCGTAACGCCGAACATAGGCATAGTGGCATCCGCAGACATTCTGGCTGCAGATCAGGCATCCGTTGACCTCGTATATGCACTCTCTCCCGAAGATCGCCACGCACTGGTGGAACGCATGGAGAGCCGTCACGGTCTGCGTCAGCTCACTTACATGAAGGAGCTCGGTATGGGCAACGACAGATATACTCTGCTTGACATAGACAACAACGATGCTCCCATCACGCTTGCTAATGCAGTAAAAGACGTCAAGCCTTTTGAGGCGTAAAAATTATTTTAATTTTGCAAAACAGCCTGACCCTTTCGGGTCAGGCTGAAAATATTTATATACGTTTTTTAATCATCCAGTCCGTCATCGCAGATAAGGCCGTAGCCGCCCTGCTTGCGTTTATAAACGACGGAAATTGCATCATCGGCGTCCATGTTCTTAAAGACGAAGAACTCATGCCCGAGCAGATCCATCTGCAGTATTGCCTCCTCGGCAGACATGGGCTTGATAGAGAAGCGTTTGGAACGAACGATCTTGAACTCTTCCTCCTCTTCATCTATGGTGGCATACGCCGGCACGACATCACGCTCCAAAGACCCTTCGCGCAGACGTTTCTCAAGGCGGGTCTTGTTCCTGCGGATCTGGCGCTCTATTGCAGCAACACCGGAATCCACGGAGGCGTACATGTCGTTAGTAAGTTCGCTCGCCCTGTAATACAGGCCGTTGTTGTGGATGGTAATCTCCGCGAGGAAGCGCCCTCTGCTGATGCTGAAGGTTACAAAGGCCTCCGCCTCCGTCTTGAAAAATCTGTCGAGCTTGCTGATCTTACGTATAGCGTAAGCCCTCAGATCCTCGGATGAATCCATCTTTTTTTCGGTGAAAGTGAACTTCATACTGCCAACTCCTTTCTATGCCGGTCAACTTTCTAACAGGAATCTTTGCTCCTGTTGTGGTTATTATAGCACATGTCTTCGGCAATTTGAAGACTTTTTTGTGAATAATGCCAGTTTTGGCATATCACACGTAGTTTACTACTGATTTTTGTAGGATATAACAAATTTTAACGGCGCCGTCTTATTCAAAGACAAAGCGCCGTTTTTTGATATTACATTCTGTCAGCCGACATCCGATATAACGTTGCAGAAGGTCAGTGCACTGCGGAGATTTGCCACCTGCTGGGCGGTGAGCATTGTGCCGGTGACATTGAGCGTACGGAGATTCGTAAGTGACATAAAGGGCAGCTCCGAGCTTATCATGTTATACGACACGTCCAGGGTTTCAAGTCCGTAGAGTGTTGAGAGCGGAGTGGCGTCCATGATTGAGTTATATGACAGATCCAGATTCTTTATCAGCATGCGGTTGGAAGCGTCCTGAAGCGGATAGAGGTTGGAAATGTCATTGCGCGAGAGATCGATGGTCACGGGATTGGTAAATTGCGAAATGTTCGTGATGTCCGAAATATTCAGCGCGCTAAGATCGATATCCTCTGCATCGCTTGCAATAGAGAAGCCGTCAATCTGTACCATATAAGTTAGATCGGAATGGGTTATGGCGCAGGAGATGATATACGACTGCAGTGTATCGACCGCCTCGCCGGTAATGCTGAGGTTGTCCTCGATCGAGAGTGAACGCAGGCCCGTCAGGTTTGAGAGCGTTAGGAGAGCGTCATCCGTAAGATTGCAGTTATTCAATTCGAGCGTCTGCAGGCTCTTGAGCTTTTTAAGGCCCGAGAAATTGCTGAGATTATTATTGGAAAGATGGAGCTCTGTAAGGCCCGTGAGATTTCCGAGCGGAACCGTACTGGAGACATAGTTTCCGGATGCGTCAAGATAACGCAGAGAGGTTATGCCCATAAGGGGACGCAGATCAGTCACATAGTTATTTGAGATATCCAGCCACTGCAGGTTCGGAATATCCATAAGCGGAGTCAGGTCGGATATTGCGTTCCCGCTCAGATTCAGCTTTTGCAGATTGGTGCATGTGGCAAGCGCGGATATACTCTGAATTCCCATGTTGCTCAGGTCAAGCTCTATCACATCTGTGCTGAAGGTTATGCCGCCAAAGCTTATATCCTGCTGCTCCTCCTCGGCATCCTCACTGTGTATTGCGCAGTTCGGCAGTGCAGAGGCAAGCTTGCTAAGCTGGCTTTCAGTGAGCGAAATGCCTTTAATACTCAGCGTTGCGAGGTTTGTCAGCGATGTAAGCGGTGTTAAATCGGTTATGGGATTATTATCAAGATACAGCGTGCGCAGATTTGTGAGAGAACCGAGAGCGGAAATGTCGCTTATGTTATTATCCTTAAGATTGAGCGTAGTCAGTCCGCCGAGCTGAGAGAGCTGGGATATATCACTTATATTATTCCCGGCAAGTGAGATGTTGTCCAGTGCATAGAGCTGCAGCAGCTCTGTAATGACGCTGTTGCCGAGGCCCATGTTGTCCAGAACAATGGCGGTGGTGTCGCTCTTATACTGCTTGTCCCCAATCGTGACCATATTCGATGAGCGGACAACACTGCGGCGATTTTCGAGTTTATCTATCCATGCGGCAACCTGCGCATCCGAGGTGTCCATACGGCGAAGCGTCTCAAGCGCCTTGTCGTAATTTCCCAGCGATTCATAGCACTGCGCCATCATCGAAAGGCACTCCGTGGTTTCATCTATGGCTGATGCCTTTCTGAGTGAAGTCAGAGCAGTATCAAAATCCCCGGAATAATAGCTGGTTCGCGCCTGCTCCATATAGTTATTAAAAGACCGGTTATCAGATATACTGCGCAGCACGACGGCAAGCATAATTATAAAAACCGCAACCATCGCCGTGAGCACTATATAGAGCGATCGCCTCTTGGCAACTCTCTTTTCGGCTTCTTCAGTCATCGGGGCAAAACTCCGCGCGGCTTTATGTCTTCCGGAATCGTCCGATCGGCTCTGCCGCGACGATGTGCGCCCTGTATCCTCAATACGCACGCGACTTTGTGTGCCCGTGTTTTCTTTGCGTATATTTCCGGTCTGCTGTCTCTGGGAAATCTGACCGGTATATTCGTGTCTGCCGGTCTGACCTGTTCTTTCGGCAGATGTTCTTTCCTGATTATCTCTCATAATTAAGCTCCGGAATTTGGCTGCTGCGGCTGTGTATTATCAGTGTCACTATCGTTCTTGCTTTCATCGCCCGACTGCGCTTCGATCTGCGGGACATCGACGGTTTCCGCAGGCGCTGCGGGCAGCTCCTCATTTGATACCGCAGTCTCTTTTGCAGCCGTCTCTTCAGCAGGCTTTGGGATTATGACCTTGGGGTCTTTTATTTTCGGCAGCTCAACCTCGGCGGCCGGCTGGCGTTTCTTCATTGCAAAGGCGGTGAAGAGCAGCGAGAGCATAATGCAGAGGACGGATATCTCCTGCAGCCCTGCGGCAAATGTGACAGGGTTTGCAGCGTCACGGAGTGCTGCAGCATCCTCGACAAAAATGTGATAGATAAACGGGAGACCGAAGAGCGGTACGAGCAGCCACTTTGTGCGAATTATGCCGAAGGCAGTGGCCGTATACAGCATGGCAACCACGATGTAGAGCAGTATGCACAGCAGAGTATGCACCCAGCTTGCAAAGGTAAGCGATTTGATTATAAAGAAGATCACGCCAAGTATGACGGGCAGCGTCGTAAGCCAGAATGCATGCGCACCGAGCAGCAGGATAAAGACGATGAACAGCAGATTGCACACCAGCGGCAGCGCGATCTGCGTGGCGGCAAAGTACTGGTCGCCCAGCATGCCCCAGCAGCCCACCAGACGGAACACTGCCGAGAGCGCCATGAATATCACGGCTGCATGGACGGCAAGACTGTCTCTCTCAACGTAAAATTTTGCCCTTAATTTATTTTTCTCTTTCATAATGCCGCTCTCCTTTTTTGGTTTAAAAAGATTTACTGCGGTGTTTTTTATATTTTATATTATTATTTTGCCCATTCGCCGTTGACGAACAGCGGCACTTCCCGACCGTCAGCCGTGATACCGGTGATATTTAAATCCGGCGCGCCGATCATAAAGTCCTCGTGTATCATCGATTCATTCACGCCGAGTGCACGGGCGGCTTCCGGCGTATAACTCTCAAAGTTTTCAAGGCAGCTTGAATATCCGTCGCCAAGTGCGAGGTGACAGGCGGCATTTTCATCAAAAAGGGTGCTGTAAAAGAGCACTCCGCTCTCTCTTATAGGGCTGGTATACGGCACAAGCGCGCATTCGCCGAGCATGGACGCTCCGTCGTCCATGGCAACCATCAGCTTGAGCGCCTGCTCGTTTTTCTCTGCGTGTACCTCACTGACTCTGCCGTTTTTGAAACGAACGGAGAAGTTCTCTATCAGGACTCCGCGATATGACAGCGGACGCGTGGCAACTGCCAGACCCTCAACGTCGCCCTTCATCGGGGTTGTATAAACCTCCTCCGATGGGATGTTCGCATCGAAAAGCACATTCTCCCCGGGCAGACTGTCAGCCCCGCCCATGAAACGCATCTGTGGTATAAGCCCTATGTTCAGATCCGTGCCTGTGCTTTCACATTTATAAATCAGGCGGCGGAGCTTGAGAGAGTTGAGCCAGTCACAGCGGCTTTTCAGACGTGCATTGTGCTCCTGCCACTGGGCTATCGGGTCATCTCCGTCTGCGCGCGAGCATTTGAGAATAAGCTCCCAGAGCTTTTCAACGGCGGCGTCCGCATCGAGCTGCGGGAAAACCTTCTGCGCCCATTTGCGGCCGGGCACAGCGGCGACGCACCACTGGTATTTGTTCTCCATCGCGTCTCTGTACGGCTTCTCTATCTTATAACGGGCCTGCCGCGCCCTTGCCCATTTGTCCTGATCTATGCCGGCAAGAGCATCTGGATCGTCGGAATCAAGATATATATTTGCGGGGAGTGTCTGTGATTTCTGCTTGAGGCGCAGCTCCTCCCATGGCTCCGTTCTGCCGAGGGTTTCGTCACTCTGGTATTTTACCGCCAGCCGCTGTGCCGGTGCGAAGCGCCATTCAATATTTACCTTTGATGCACCCGCAAGATAGCATTCATCAATAAGCAGCTCAAGAAACTCCGTCTGTTCCGGTTCCGTGCGGATGATAACCTCCTGCCCCGGCTTTATATTTACGCCCATGCGGGCAATCAGCTTTGCATATAAACGCAGTCTGTTCTGATCCATTATTTGCTCCGTATTTAATAAGCGCCGCAGTATTATTTTAATACTTTTTATACTTCGCGCTTCTGTTGCATTGTACTACTATATATTATTACACATTTTGCATTATAGCACACAATGTGCCCCATATCAAGTGCCGCCGCGCACGCCGGAACTGTTCACAAATTGTTTATCTCGGTCTGAAACAGCTTTAAGTCTGTTTTAAGGAAACAATCTTAACATGTTTTACGCAGCGAAGTATATGCAATGGCAAAATACGGCACTGTTTTATGATATTCCGGTGACGGAAAGACAAGGAGCAAAAGTATGAATCAGGACAGGCGAAAGACCAAATTAAGCGCAAAAACCGTGCGCAAGCTGATAATAATTCTGGTGGCGGTTGCCGTCATTATTACAGTAGGCGCGCTGTATCTGCGCTCACGCGTTAAGAGCGAGTTCGGCTCCCAAAACGACACAGAGGTGAGCACTGCCACAGTTACGAAGGGCAGTATAAGCACCTCCATCTATTCTTCCGGTCGTCTCACGGACGATGATGTGGAAAAAATCGAGATTCCTGACGGCGTTGAGCTGACCGAGATAAAGGTCAATGCCGGCGACAAGGTTGCAGTCGGCGACGTGCTGGCATCTGTAAAGCTGGATACGGTCATGACCGCGATGTCTGACATATCAAGTGAGCTTTCAACGCTCGATGCAAAGCTTGCAAGTGCTTCGACCGAAACCGCAACGAATTACATAAGCTCCTCCGTTTCCGGCCGTGTGAAAAAGATATACGCATCTGTCGGTGACAGCGTTGCAAGCGTGATGGAGGATAACGGTGCGCTCATGCTGCTATCTCTTGACGGATACATGGCGCTGGACATAGACAATAATACGATCTCCAAGGGTGACTCTGTTATTGTCACCACATCCGCCGGGACGAACTATGACGGCACGGTCGACAACGTTCTGGACGGCAAGGCGACTATACTTGTCACGGACAACGGCCCCGCACTTGGTGACACGGCGACTGTATCAAGCGCCGACGGCAGCACTCTCGGCAGCGGTGAGCTGTATATAAATAACGAGCTTAAAGTTGTCGGTTATACAGGAACTGTCAGCGTGCTTTCTGTGAGTGAGAACAGCCGCGTTTACTCCGGCACCACGCTGATCTCACTCTCTGATACAGCTGCCACATCGAGCTATGCCTCACTCCTGCGTGAGCGTGAGGAGCTTGAGGACACCCTGCAGCAGCTGATAAGCATCTATTCCGCCGGTGCATTCTGCTCGACCATCGACGGAACAGTGCAGGTTATAAACGCAGTTGACGACGACACAAAATCCTCCTCCAGCGTTGACACAACCGACGGTCAGTATATCTCCGTCAGCCCGGATAAGACCATGTCTCTCTCCGTAAGCGTTGATGAAAGCGACATTCTCTCCGTAGAGCTCGGCCAGAGCGCAACCGTAACTGTAGACGCGCTCGACGATCAGAGCTTTGAGGGCAGTGTTACTTCTATAGACAAAGCCGGCACAAGCTCCAGCGGCGTAACTGTGTATACGGCTAAGATAAGCATAGATAAGGCCGACGGCATGCTCTCCGGTATGTCCGCATCCGCAACGATAAAGATAGAGGGCGTTGACGATGCACTCATCATTCCCGCTGATGCGCTCAACAAGACAAGCAGCAGCTATTACGTCTACACATCGTATAACGAGTCTGAGGGTACTCTCGGCGACATGGTTGAAGTTACCGTCGGCATCTCAAACTCCAACTATGTAGAAATTCTGAGCGGACTGAGCGAGGGCGATACCGTTTATTACATTGAAAAAGAAGATGACAGCAACGGCTTCATGATGCCCGGCAGCGATTTTGGCGGCGGTATGCCGAGCGGTGACTTCGGCGGCGGCGGCGGCGACTTCGGTGGCGGTCAAGGCGGTGGTCAAGGCGGCGGTATGCCCGGCGGCGGTGGCGGCCAGGGCGGCGGACCCGGTATGTGATGAGGTGAGATCATGATACGTATAAACGGTCTGACTAAAACTTATCGCATCGGCGATGAGGTCGTACACGCGCTGGACCACGCGAATCTGCATGTTGCTCCCGGTGAATTTGTGGGCATTATCGGTCCGTCCGGAAGCGGCAAGTCCACGCTGATGAATATAATCGGCTGCCTCGATACGGCGGACGAGGGTGAATACCTGCTCGACGGGATTCCCATTGAGGATTACTCCGAAAACGAGCTGGCACGCATAAGAAACCGCAAAATCGGTTTTGTATTTCAAAACTTCAATCTTATTTCGAAGCTCACGGCAGAGGAAAATGTTGAACTGCCGCTGATATATCAGGGCGTAAAGAAAAACGAACGCATAGAGCGTGCACAGGCTGCACTTCGAAGAGTCAAGCTCGAAAAGCGTGCGAACCACTTCCCCACCGAGCTTTCCGGCGGCCAGCAGCAGCGCGTGGCCATCGCCAGGGCAATCGTAACCTCGCCGTCGCTTATCCTGGCCGATGAACCGACAGGCAACCTCGACTCAAAGACAACTATTGAAATCATGGATATTTTTCACGAGCTGCATGCGCAGGGCAACACTATCGTACTCATTACGCATGACAATTCCGTTGCTGCGCAGGCCGGACGCAGTGTGCATATCCTTGACGGCAGACTTACGGAGGTGAACTGATGTTCGACTCTCTGAATCAATCCTTCCGCATGGCTCTCAAGTCCATCGCGGGAAATAAAATGCGCGCATTTCTGACAATGCTGGGCATAATCATAGGTGTTATGGCGCTGGTCATACTCGTCAGCCTTGTAAACGGCGCAACAGGCACCGTTACCGACACTATATCTTCACTCGGCACAAACCTTCTGACTGTCACCGTCTCAGACGACAAGGGCTACCCGATAAGCCTTGATGATCTGACCGAATGGAGCAGCCGTGACGGCATAGGCCAAACGGCAGCCTGGGTAGATTCCAGCGCAACAGCAAAATACGACTCCACAACGAAAACCGTTCAGCTCTACGGCACGACCTCGGCGTATTACGACATACAGGGTCTGAATATACTGCTGGGGCGCTATATCAAGACAGCAGACGTTGACAACGCAACTAATATCTGCGTGATAAACGAAAATGCGGCAACCGAACTTATCGGATACCGCGACTGTCTGGGCGAGGAGCTGTCGATAAACGGCTATAAGTTCAAGATCGTCGGCGTCCTTGAGGACGATGATGACTCACTCACAGCTGTGTTCGGCAGCGATTCATACGCCGTGTATATTCCCTACACATCGCTCATACGCATAAGCACAGACGTCTCATCACAGATCACCTCGTTTTACGTGAGTGCTGAGAGCGACGGAACTGTGGACGATGCAAAGAATGCAATATACGCCATACTTTACGAGCGATTTCTTCAGGACGAGGACGCCTTCTCCGTGTCAACACAGGATGCACTTGAGGACACTATGAGCAGCATAACATCCATACTCACGGTTCTGCTCGGCGGTATCGCTGCTATATCGCTAATAGTCGGCGGTATAGGCATTATGAATATCATGCTCGTCACTGTCACTGAAAGGACGCGTGAAATCGGCATCAGGAAGGCCATCGGCGCCAGCCGCGGAGTTATACTGCAGCAGTTTCTTCTCGAAAGCGTAGTGTTGTGCATGCTCGGCTGCCTGATAGGCATACTTCTCTCCTGGGGCGTGCTTTCGCTGATAGGCGTGGTTGTCTCCAGTCTTAACCTGACATTTAAGATGAGCCCGTCAGTTGTACTCATCGCAGTTGTCTTCTGCTTTGCGATCGGCGTATGCTTCGGACTTTATCCGGCAAACAAGGCAGCAAAAATGAAGCCGATAGACGCACTGCATTACGGAGGTTGAAAATGCTTAAACTTTCAAAGAAAAAGAAGCTTATCATATCTGCCGTCGCACTTGTGCTTGTTGCGGCAATTGTGGCTGCAGTCGTTCTCATACCGCGCAGGAGCTTCAGTATGCCCTCTGCATCCGTTGAGGTTGTAAAGGAGCTTGTATCCGGAACTGTGGAAAACGGCAGCATTACAAAGCAGCTCGTCTCCGGCGCTGCAATTGAGGATTCCGGCAGCACCGAAATCAGCCTTGCCGGTGACATAAAGCTCACAAGCTGGGCAGTTTCCGAGGGTGATTTTGTGGAAGAGGGTCAGCTTATCGCCTCAGTTGATAAGGTCTCCGCACTCAGTGCGCTGGAAGATATCAATACTCTCATGCAAAAGCTCGATGCCGCAATCGAATCGAGCCGCTATGATACCGTCAGCACATCGATAACAGCATCGACCGCAGGCAGAGTCAAGGCGATATATGCCTCCTCCGGAACAACCGTTGCGCAGACCATGGCTGAAAACGGTGCCCTGTTGCTTCTCTCGCTTGACGGATATATGGCAGTCGATATAGACGCCGCCGGACTTCAAAGCGCTCAGCAGCTCACCGTAACGCTCGATGACGGCACGGTTTATACCGGCACGGTCAGCGAGATTTCAGACGGTGTCGCCACTGTAACGATATCCGATGAAACTGCATTGCCCGGGCAAAACGCAGTTGTCTCACTCTCCGGGAATGAGCTCGGCAGCGGAGAATTATACGTACACAGCGAGTTATCCGTAACGGGATACACCGGCACAGTGCAGCGCGTGAACGTTTCGCTCAACGCCTCTGTCAGCTCCGGTCAAACACTTGTAACACTGGCAAGCGAAGCAAGCGCCGGTACTTACGAAGAGCTGCTTGCACAGCGCCAGGAGCTTGAGGAACAGTTTGTAGCACTGTTCAAGGCATATGAGTCAGGCGGGATATACGCGCCGAGCGACGGACTCGTAAGCGGTGTAGATGACTCTCTTCTTGTGGAAACCTCGTCCGGCAGTTCAGCTTCGAATCTCTCCGCCGGCGGCAGCACGTCAGCCACAGTACTACAAAGTGCCTTCTCTCCCCGCAAGAGCTTTGCCGTAACACTGCTCTCTGCTGTGAGCAGTGATGATACATCCGGTGGTGACAGCGGAAGTGAAGGCGGCACTGAGCCCGTTGAGCCCACTGCAAGCCCGCAGCCGACCGAATCCCCCTCGCCAAGCACGAGCACATCTTATATCGGCCGCGTAACCGATATCGTAACGAACGAAGACGGGACAACAACCATCGTTGTAACCTGCACTGACGACACGGTACTGCGCATAGACCTTGAGGATCTTGTCGGCAAGACGGGCACGGTCGATCCCACTTCTATCAAGAAAGACGACATTATCGCCGTTGCCTATGTTGACGGCGTAATCACAGAGGCTACGGTATATCAGAACGGTTCGGGCAGTCAGGATGATCAAAGCGGCCAAAGCCAGGAACAGGGTCAAGGCGGACAGGGCGGCACGCAGGGATCTGCGGCAGGCGGCGGAGCTTCAAGCACAGCAACGACTACGCAGACAACAAGCTACACCATGGACGAAACCGCAATCTGCACGCTCACTCCGTATACTCAGGCAGACATCGTCCTCAGCGTGGACGAGCTCGACATCGGTTTGCTCTCCGTCGGTCAGAGCGCAGAGGTCACATTGGACGCACTCCCCGGCCAAAGCTTTGAGGGTACAATCACGGAGATTGACCCCGTCGGTTCAAACGACGGCGGTGACACTAAATACAACGTGACCGTGAGCATCGAGCGCACCGAGAATATGTACACCGGCATGAATGCCACCGTGCGCATCACTCTCGGAACAACCGAGAATGTCCTCGTTGTCCCCGCTACCGCACTCAACGAAGATGTCTCCGGCGTGTATGTGTACACAGCCTACGATAAACGCAGCGATGAGCTCTCCTCCCCCGTTTACGTTACAACCGGCAGCTCCGACGGGGATCAGGTAGAAATCACCTCAGGTCTCTCCCTCGGCGACAGCTACTACTATTACAGCGCCAATACGCTGAAATACAGCTTCAGCAGATAAGAAACGTTTGCGTTCTATACGGCTTATAAGATTAAAATTCGCGCCTGTAGATTTTAGTAATCTGCAGGCGCGTTTCTTATCTTTTTATCTAATCACTAATCAATGTCGTTGTGCTTTCGGCTGGGGTTGAGTGATATTTGTGATGCTTGCCACATTGGGGAGCTCGCCGCCGAATTGATGGAGCTGAGTGAAAATTTTTCTGTGGAAGCTGCGGAGCTGCTTTTTGTGGTGGCAGAGCTTTTCTTTACAGTTTATGCAGGCGAGGGACTTATTGGTAACTTCGTAAAAGCGCTCAGGATGCATGAGATACGAGATCTCCCAGCGGATAAAGAGGAGAAGGCTCAGCGCGACAAGGCACTTGGCGTAGGGGTTGTCAACGACGATGAGCGGCGTGAACATCATTGCATAATCCCAATTATAGATGCGGCAGGTATTGCAGCACTTATTCTTCATCATCCATGTCTGAAACGGGCAGAAGAAAAGGATGCAGATCATGTCACAGACGGAGTAGAGTATCGAGAGGAGAATCATGATTCCCCAGTTTAATACGCCTTTTATGTACAGCGCGATAAAAATCGAATTCAGGAGCACCCAGAACGTCAGCACCGGAGCCGTGTTCCTGGCAGATTGCTTCAGGAGAGCTTTCCTGTCGACAGACTGAGACGGAATATAATTTTTGCCAAATTGCTTCTGGCAGCCCATGCTCTCATAGTCAGACGGGAAGCAGCGCAGCACCATTTCAACGGCATATATTGCAAGCACCGTTATCCATAGCCACATGCTGTCATAGCCGCCGAACATTGAGCCGCTGCCGTTGAGATGGCTGACTATATATGCCGTAAGCGCCGCTATGAAAAGAGCTGAGCGCAAAAACAGCTTACCGTAATGAATTTTTGAAATCGTCGATATTTTCCGGAGTTTTTCCGCCATTGATGTATTTCCACCTCTTGTGTTTATATAAGCTTGTCGGATTCTAAACATGTAATAAACGTATTTTAACACCGGCTTTTTGACATTCAATATTAAATTGTAAAAATTATTTAAAAATTTTGATTAATATTTAACGTGCTGTCGGTAATATTTCAGAATTTGACTTGACATTTTCGGGCACAAGGCTATACTAAGTATATATAGAAAACTAATTAGTTTGGTGATGTTTATGGTTAAGGACGATCATCCCTCTCGCTTTGTCGGCATACTTTCAAATAAGCTGCGCCGTGAAATTGACTCGCTGTCCTTCCGCGGTCAGTACAGCGGTACAGAGGGAAAGGCGCTGCATTTTATACTTGCACACGAGGATAGCGTACTCTTCCAGAAGGATCTGGAGGAGGAATTCGGTCTTCGCGCGCCGAGTGCCAGTGCGCTTGTGAAAAAGATGGAGCAGGACGGGCTGATAACACGCGTGCCGGTCTCTTTCGACGGCCGTTTTAAACAGATTGTGCCGAGTGAAAAAGCTCAGCAGCACCGTGAAAAGGTTCTCTCCGATGTGCAGGAGCTTGAGAACCGGCTTTTGCGCGGAGTATCCGAGCATGATCTCTCGATATGGCTCGAGGTCACGAAAAAAATGATTGAAAACCTTTGATCTACGCCACAGGCCTTGATCCTAAGGTTTTTATCATGTTAATTTAGTTAGTTTTCTAATTAGTTATATTTAGAGGTGCAATATGAATTCTTCTATTGAACAGGAGTACGAGCATGAACGTCTTGGCAAGCTGCTGATAAAATTCTCCGTGCCAAGCGTAATCTCACTTGTCTTAAACGCCGTTTACAACATGGTTGACCAGATTTTTATCGGCAACGGCGTAGGCTATCTCGGGAACGGCGCCACGAATGTCATCTTTCCGATGACTATGCTGGCCATCGCAATCGGCTTGCTTATAGGCGACGGAACCGCAGGATATATAAATCTAATGCTCGGCAAGGGCGAGCGCGAGGATGCCGAGAAGGGCATGGCGGCGGGTCTCGCCGCTTTAGTCGTGTCAGGTCTTATATTGAGCGTAGGTCTGACTATATTCCTTGAGCCGCTGTGCCGTCTGTTCGGTGCAACCGATGATATTATGCCCTATGCGCTGGATTACGGTTATATCATCGTCGCTGGAACTATATTTAATCTCTTCCCATGCGGGGCGATGAGCATAGTGCGAGGAAACGGCGGGCCGAAAACCGCAATGCTGAGCATGCTTACAGGCTTTACAATCAACATGATCGGTGACCCGCTGACCATTTACGTATTCCACTGGGGCGTAAAGGGCGCAGCACTGGCTACAGTCCTCGGTCAGGCGGCAAGCGCAGCTGTCTGCATCGTATATATTGCCGGCGGGCACGGGATGGTCAAGCTGTCGAAAAAATCATTTTCAGGCTGCGCAAAATACGTACCCAAAACCGCAAAGCTGGGGCTTGCAAGCTTTGTTACGCAGATCGCTGTCGTAGTTGTGCTCTACTTCCAGAATAATCTTCTCGTGAAATACGGCGCACTGAGCAAGTACGGTGCCGAGATCCCGCTGACTGCACTGGGCGTCACGATGAAAGTGTTCACTCTGCTGCAGAACGCAATTACCGGTCTTTGCTCCGGCGCGCAGCCTGTCATAAGCTATAACTACGGGAGAGCGCTCTACAACCGCGTAAGGCAGGTTCTCAAGCTGCTGGTGCTGATATCCGCCGGACTGATGGGCCTTGCAACCATCTGGTTTCAGGCGGCGCCGATGAGCATAGTGCGTATTTTCGGTTCATCTGACCCGTTATATAATGAGTTTTCCGTGAAGTGCCTGCGTATATTTCTCATGCTCATCTTCCTTGACAGCTTCCAGATGGTCGGCACTTCCCTGCTGCAGTCGATAGGCAAGCCGATTCCTGCTATGGCGTTGATCATGTTCAGGCAGATCATAGTGCAGATTCCGGCCATGCTGATACTGGGAAAGATATTCGGTATAGACGGTCTGCTTTACGCCGGTGCGCTGTCGAGCCTGCTCGTCGGAATTATCTCCATTGCCGCCCTTATCGCGGAATGGAGGAGACTCGGCCGCATGCAGCATGTAAGCGTTTGATATATCTTGTTTTGATATTTTTGTTTACATAAGTACAGAAAGCATGTGAATTTCCTTTATTACATAGATTTTACGCCTCAAAATGTGCAGCGGCTCTTGTATTTATGAACAGTTTGTGATATATATAATCTGTCAGCTGAGAATGCTGCATAGCCAAAAGCCGCAACATGTGTTTTATAATGCATGTTGTCGAAGGCTTTATAACTTGGAGGGCTCTCCAAGTTCTTCTTTGTGCAAAGAAGAACCGCCGTTTTTATCCGGAGCAGTCCCCAGGGTGATCTGAATATTCATCAGCTTAAGCTGTGAATATAAATTTTTAATGGAGGAAATTCCAGAATGAAAAAGGCAATAGCACTTCTTCTTGCACTTGTCATGGTGTTTGCACTGTGCGCATGCGGCTCTTCCAGCACTGCTGCTACTGAGGCACCCGCCGAAGAGACAGAGGCCACTGAGACCGCAACCGAGAATCAGCACTTCGACAAGCTGACCCTCGAGTTTGTCCCCTCCAAGGACGCAGACGTTATCATCACCGGCACTGCAGGTCTGCCTGATCTCGTCAAGGCAGAGATGAGCAAGCTCGGCTACGACATCGACGAAGTCGACATCACTGTCGGCACCAGCTACGATGCAACCGGCGAGGCTATGGCTGCAGGCTCTATCGACCTCGGCTGGCTGCCCGGCGGCACCTACGCTCTCTACTCCGATGACGTCGACGTCATCCTCACCGCAACCCGCAACGGTCTGTCCAACGACAGCACCGATCCTAACACCTGGAACGGCGAAGAGAACGCCACCCAGAAGAACGGTCCTCAGGTCACCTACTACCGCTCCCTGATCTACGCAACTCCTTCCGAGTACGGCAAAGAGCTCGCAGCTAAGGTTGCAAACGGCGAGACCCTCACCTGGGAAGATCTCGACAAGGCAAAATGGGCAGTTCAGAAGACCTCTTCCTCCGCTGGTTACATCTACCCCTCCATGTGGCTGATGGCCAACTATGACGGCAAGAAGATCTCCGATCTGAGCAACGTCATTCCTCTTGACTCCGGCTACGGCACCGCATTCTCCTACGCTGCTGCAGAGCAGGTCGACATCATTGTCTGCTATGCTGACGGCCGCAACGACTACGAAGCAAGCTGGCAGCTCCCCACCGATCAGCAGGATGAAACCGGCAAGCAGGGCATGGGCCGCAGCGACTCCATCTGGAACGAGCTCAATGTTATCGGTGTAACTGACGGTATCTACAATGACACCGTTGCAATCTCCAAGGAGAGCGCATATTACACTCCCGAGATCGTCGCAGCACTTCAGGATTGCTTCATAAACATCATCAACACTGAAGAGGGTCAGGCGATATTCTCCGTTTACAGCCACACCGGCTATGCCAAGGCTGTTGACTCCGACTACGACGGCGCACGCGCTGCTCTGTCCGCAGTTTCCGACTAATGTCATAATTGAAAAGCGCCCTGCGCATACAGGGCGCTTTTCTCCTTTAGAGGTGTTTCAACCTCTCAGAGCTTTATAAACTGAGAGAAAAATATTGAAAAAGAAAAGAGTCACGGCATGATAGAATTCAAAAATGTGTATAAGACTTATCCAAACGGCTTAACGGCCCTGAAGAATATAAATTTGCAGATTGAACAGGGCGAGTTTGTCGCTATAATCGGTCTCTCCGGTGCCGGTAAATCGACGCTTCTGCGCTGCATCAACCGTATGCACGACATTTCCGAGGGAGAGCTTACCGTAGACGGGGTCGATGTTGACTCACTCCACGGCAAGGAGCTTCGCAAATACCGCCGCAAAGTCGGCATGATATTCCAGAGCTTCAACCTCGTCACCCGCAGCACTGCAATCAAGAACGTGCTGACTGCGGATGTCCCCGATATGCCGTTCTTCAGAGTGCTTTTCGGCATTTTCACAAAGGAGCAGAAAATGCGCGCACTTGAGAGCCTTGACAAGGTTGGCATTTTGGATAAGGCCTATACCCGCTGTGACCAGCTCTCCGGCGGTCAGCAGCAGCGTGTCGCTTTGGCGCGCACTCTCAATCAGGATCCTAAAATAATCCTCGCTGACGAGCCTGTCGCCTCGCTTGACCCGATTACCGCAAAGCAGGTAATGCAGGACTTTGTGCGCATCAACAAGAACTATAATATCAGCATATTGCTGAACATACACCACGTTGATCTCGCGCTGAAATACTGTGACCGCGTCATCGGCATACGTGCCGGCGAAATAGTCTTCGACGGGCCTGCCAGCACCATCACACAGGAGCAGATAGATTCCGTATACAACGGCAGCAAGGTCCCCACTATGGGTGAGGGCGAGAGCGACTCCCCCGTTGGCAAGCAGTGAGAGGGTCGGAACATGGAGGAAAATAAAACCGGTCTTTACAGGAAGACCTTGTATGATAAGATATTCAAGCCGCAGACTATAACGCTCGCCAATGGCCATTCCGTACAGCGCCGCAGGAGCTCTTTGCCGATTATCATAATCCTGCTGGTACTGGCTGTGTGGTGGTCGCTGCACATGACGGAATTCAGCATATCCGTGGTCATAAGCAAATTTGGCAAGATGGTTGACCTGCTTGAGAAAATATTTCAGCCGAACTGGGAGTTCTTCCCGAAGGTAATCTCTCCGCTGCTTGATACAATCAAGATGTCCATTTTGGGCACGGTCATCGGTTGCGCGCTCGCTCTGCCCGTGGCTGTACTCTCATCGAGCAATATCAACCACAATCTAGTTCTGGTCGGCATATTCCGCTTTATTCTCGGCCTTATCCGCACGCTGCCTACACTTATTATTGCCCTTGTGTGCGCACTTATCTTCTCCCTCGGCACTTTCTCCGGCACCGTTGCAATTGCAATATTCACATTCGGTGTTGTCGCAAAGATGCTCTTTGAAAGCATTGAAACAATAGATATGGGCCCGTTTGAGGCTATGGAGGCACTCGGAGCTGACAAGTTTCAGGCCTTCTGGTCGGCTTGTGTCCCGCAGATTCTGCCTGTCTATCTCAGCCACAGTCTCTACTGCTTTGAAATGAACGTGCGCGCCTCTGCAATTCTCGGTTACGTCGGCGCCGGCGGTCTCGGTATCACTATAAACGAACGCATCGGCTGGCGTGACTATAACAGTCTGGGCATGGTACTGCTTTCTCTGTTCGTTGTCGTCGTGGCGATCGACTTTTTCAGCGAATACCTGCGTTCAAAGCTGAGCTGAAAGGAGAGGCATGATGGCAAAGAAGAAAAACACTATCGAAGAACTCGAAAAAAAGCTCGACCGCAAGCTAACAACTGCGGAAATGTATGCAAACCGCCCCCGCAAGTGGCTGCTGTACACATTCATCGTGCTGGTCATCGCCGTGCTTATTATCTGGTCGGCTGATGATATAAGCTACTCAGGTCTCACGGCAACCGGCACTGAGGTTGCGAAAGGTGTTGTTCACGGCATATTTGACCCTGACCTCGACCTTATGTTCGGCTCCGGCGAATCCGATGTCCCGTATCTGCTCCTGCAGACTATAGCAATCGCTGTTCTCGGCACGCTTTTCGGTGCAATACTCGCCATTCCTTTTGCATTTTTGGCATCCTTTAATATAATGCCAAAGCCGATAGCTTATGCTGTGCGCATTCTCATTCTCATGATTCGAACCATTCCGAGCATCGTCTGGGCGCTGATGTGGATACGCGTTACCGGCCCCGGTGCTGCCTGCGGCGTTATAACACAGTCGGTCTGCTCAATAGGCATGATCTCAAAGATGTATATCACCGCAATAGAAGATCTTGACACGCACATTCTGGAGAGTCTTGACGCCATGGGCTGCACTGCATTCCAGAAAATCCGCTACGGTGTTATTCCTCAGCTCACCGCAAGCTTTATTTCTACCACCATTTACCGCTTCGACATTAACCTCAAGGACGCCACAACTCTTGGTATTGTCGGTGCAGGCGGTATAGGCGCATCCCTCGTGCAGTGCCTCAACAGCCGCCGTTGGGCAATGGTCGGTTCGTTCGTGTGGGGGCTGATGGTTCTGGTGCTTATAATCGAGCTTATCTCGACCAGAATACGCAGGAAGCTTGCCCACGATGTCTGATTTTAATAATAAATTATTCCCCTGCGTTTAACCGCAGGGGAATGTATTTAAGAGGAGATATATGCAGCGTAATTTCACTATTTTTTATACAAGTGACTCTCACGGTTATTTCTCGCCGACGGATTACGCAACGGGTGAGATGACAGCGAGCGGCCTTTCAAATTGCATAAGCAATTTTACGCATGACGGCAACACGCTGGTTATCGACGGCGGCGACACCATACAGGGAAGTCCCTTTACATACTGGCTCTACTCTCGAAATCGAGACGGCGACTGTGTCCCTGCACACATAATGAATCTTGGCGGATATAACTTTGTAATGCTCGGAAATCACGATTTTAACTATGGCCGCAAAGAGCTGGAACGCTATATTAACGCACTGGACGCCATATGTCTGGGCGCAAATGTCAGCGGACTTGCCGGTGTGGAAAAGACCGCCCTTGTAACTCTCGAAAACGGGCTTAAAGTCGGACTGACTGGAGTTATCACGCATTATGTAAACCTTTGGGAGACTCCGGAGAATTTAGACGGGATCACAATAACGGACGCATTCACCGCCGCAAAAGCTGCGTTGGAGGAGCTTAAGGCTGCAAAACCGGACATCACTGTGTGCATATATCACGGCGGCTTTGAACGGGATATAAAAACCGGTGCGCTGCTCTCGTCAACGGACGAAAATCAGGGCTGGCGGATGTGCAGTGAGCTTGATTTTGATATAGTGCTGTGCGCCCATCAGCACGCCGCGGCTGAAAATCTATGCATCGGCGGGACACACACATGTCAGCCGCCTGATCGTGCAAGGCAATACATAAAGCTGGACACTGCTGTAGATGACATGGGGCAAACAACTGTGCAGTCAAAGCTGTGCAGCCCCGGGGACACAGCAATGCAGGCTGCCTGGGATTATCTTGCACCACTTGAAAAAGCAAACGCCGAGTGGCTGGATACTCCGGTAGGGCATCTTGACACTCCCCTTCTGCCGTCAGATCATCTCGACATGGCGGCAAACGGCTCATATATAGCGAACTTCTTCAATCAGGTGCAGCTTGAGGCATCCGGCGCAGAGCTCTCGTCAACAAGCCTTGCCAACACTGTCAAGGGCTTTTCAAGTGATGTGACGATAAGAGATATAGTTTCAACCTATATATATCCAAACACGCTCAAAACATTGCTTGTCAACCGCGCAGTTTTGAAAGAAGCATTAGAGAGAAGCGCTGAGTATTTTACGCTTGACGAAAATGGCGGGCTCTGCATCAGCGAGAGCTTTCTTCGCCCTGTTGAGCAGCATTTTAACTATGATTACATTTCCGGAATAGAAGTCACAATGGATATCCGGCGCGAGACAGGCAATCGCGTCACATCGATTAAATATCATGGTGAAGAGCTGGCAGATTATAAAAAGCTCACGCTTTGCATGAACAACTATCGTGCGACGGGGGCAGGCGGATACGGCATCTACGCAAATTGTGAGATTGTGCGTGAGCAGCCCACAGAGATTTCCGAGCTGATAATTGACTATGTAGAGCGTCACGGCAGCATTATCGTAGACAAGACCAAATGGCTTAATATAATATATTAATAATAAAACGAGGAGAGAACATGAAAAATCAAGTATTTAAAGTCGTGCTTCTTCAGGCGCTGCCCGCATCAGGCAAGTCCGAAGTACGCAATTTTATGGCAAACGTTGAACCGCAGCGGCTGCAGGACGAGTTTCACATAGGTGAAAATCTTCAGCTTGATGATTTCCCGTATGTGCATATGATGCGCCGTATCGACAATGAGCTTGAAGCAATGGGCGAGCCGCGTATTTATTATCCGGGAGAGGAGCCGTTCAGGGATGGCCGCGACTGGGGCACACTCTGTAATCTTCTCAACGAGGATTATCACGACCTCATGAACCGCAACGTGGTCAAACCGGATTCTGCTGCCCAGCTGCTGTTTGACCGCTTTGATGCTGCGGCACAGCAGGCGGGGCTCCCTCCCAGGATGGGGCTTCTCCGTGAGGATGTCCGCAGCAGACTCGCAGTTATTCTGGAGGCCGAGGCACGGGAAATGCTCGATGAAAAGCACGCGGGTTATCCTGAAAATTTTGAGAACAAGACTATTATCATCGAGTGCGCCCGAGGAGGGCCTGACGGTGCATCCATGCCGCTGACGGGTACCTACGGATATCAGTATTCCCTGCCGATGTTTTGCCCGGAAATACTCGAAAACGCTGTCATACTCTACATCTGGGTTACTCCGGAGGAATCCCGCCGCAAGAATGCCGACCGCGCAGACCCGAACGATCCCGGCTCGAACCTGCACCACGGCGTGCCTATGGCCGTCATGCTCGGCGACTACGGCTGCGATGATATGGAGTACCTCGTGAACAATACGGAACTTAAAGACACCGTGACCGTAAAGGCGCACGGGAAGACCTATCATCTCCCCATCGGCATATTTGACAACCGCGTTGATAAAACATCCTTCCTGCGCGCAGCGCCCGAAGAATGGGACGCCGACAAAGTCCAGGAAGTCACCGCCGCAATACGCAGCGCAACTGATACGATGTATAAAAACTATTGCAAGTAATCCGGCGCTGAAAAACTTGAGCGTATATGTTTAAAGGCTCCCTCTGAGAGGGAGCCTTTAACTTATTCATATCAATATATCAGTTACGAATCATACATATGCTGTGCGGCATACATTTCGGCTTCGGCGGCGCCTACGTAGTACCATGCGCCCTGCACTTCTTTTGTACAGCCGTAGCCGAATATATCATTATACATGATGTTCAGGTCAGCGCTGGTGATCTCCTGGACATAAGGGTTAATATATTCGTTTATCATCTTCACCCAGTCACCCAGGACGATGACTGCGTAGCTGTAGCCGCCTAAGGTTTTGGCTGCGTTCGGCATCGTTGCAAAGCGGATGTTTTCTGTATCACACATCAGTCCCTGACGGATGAAGTAAGCAATGTTCTGCACACTCAGATCAGTATCAAGTGACTCACTGAGTATATCCATAACTTTACCGATGTTCGGGATGTTTCCGAGTGAAATAAACTGATCCAGGCACGCTTCGAGGAACTTATGCTGCACATCTATTCTGCCTATGTCGGCGCTGGCATATCCGGCACGGTAGCGTACAAGTGCCATTGCCTCCTTGCCGCTCAGATGCGCTTCACCGGCAGGGAGATCGATGTACATATCCTGCCACACATCATCGTAGTAAAGCGGCTCATCAAGATAGTAATCTATACCGCCGACGGCATCAACAATCTCGACGAAGGCATTAAGATCAATCTTCGCGTAGCAGTCAACCTCAAAGCCGATAAGATCCTTTACCTTGCTGACGAGGGCCTCCATACCATCTTTTTCGAGCTGGGTAGCGTTGTAGTACACGGCGTTTATCTTACGCATATCGCCGTCCATATTCAGCAGTGTATCACGCGGGATGCTGACGAAATCCATAGTGTGCTTGTTCGTGTCAATCTTTCCGACAAGAATAGTGTCAGTGTGCCCTGTCCACATATCCTCGCCCACAAGCAGTATTGTGTAAACTCCGTCTTCCCGCTCATTGGCCGGTGCAACTGCACTGTCGAGCACTGAAGTCGGTTCCGGCGTGGCTGTAGGTTCCGTCTCTTCGGCAACGGTCTCTTCCTCGGCCTGATGCTTTTCATCGGCTGTCGCCGGTGCCTCTTCCCATATGAAATACGCGGCGACTGCAGCAATAATCAGCACAATGATTACAGCCAGAATGATCAGCCACAGCTTTTTCTTCTTTTTCTTCGTATCTTTCTCCATCTTTCTGCCTTCCGATATGCTTTGCAGTAATTATTATTTGCACTAACGCAGAGCTATTATATATACCGAAATCGAAATAATCAAGTAGCTTTTTGACGGTATTACATTTCAGCAACCTTATTTATGCAGGAAATGGCGTTAAGACTGCGCGGGTAGCCGATATACGGCAGACACTGTGACACGACACGGGTCAGGAAGGCTTTATCGTTGCCGATATTCATGTTGCCCTTTGCGT
Source organism: bacterium (assembly GCA_963590455.1). Lineage (GTDB taxonomy): Bacteria > Bacillota > Clostridia > Oscillospirales > Oscillospiraceae > Limivicinus. The sequence goes on from CAVAPH010000018.1 coordinate 23,050, forward strand.
GTGCAGTGAGCTGCGGCTCACAGCCGCCCTGTGCCATGATAAAGCAGAAGGTTATCATCTCGCGCTGCTTAAGATCAAGGCCCGTGCGTGTGTAATAATCGCCGAAGCAGTTATCCGCAAGCCAGCGGTTGATATGGCTCTTCTTCCATGCCTCATTCATGCCCTCGCCGAAAATGGCGACCTGCGCGGCGACACCCTTTTCAAGCCGGTCATCCATCGTGGTTGTAGACTGAGCGGGCAGCGGCAGTGCTATGCCAAGCTGCTCAAACACGGCATTTGTCGCCTTCAGGAACGGCAGCATTCTCCCGTAGCCAAGATAATCCGCCGCCTGATAGACGCACTCCTTCACCATGACCGGCGTTACTCCGTTATCCAAAGCGTTCGGCAACAGTTCGTTGTATGCATCCGTGCCGCCGCAGCCGATAAGCGTGGCAAGAATGGCGAGGAAGCGCGTGGGAGCATCGAGCTGCTGTCCGTCCTCATTTACTACCTCGTCAAAGGCAAAATGTTCAAAGCGTTCAAAAAATTCAGGATCGGTTATTTTAAGATCCATATTCAGTGCCTCCATATATTTTTTGATTATGATATTATAGTTTTTTCATCGCAGATAATCAATGTTATCTCTGTAAAAAACGAAAAAACTATTGACAAGTGAAAAAGTTGTAGTATCATCTATCTGAATTTAGTTGATGCTTCAACTATTTTTCTCACAGGGGGGGCTGCTTATGGATATTACGAAACGAAAAATAACAAAGATCGCGCGTGAAGTGGGAAAGTTCACGGTACGCACCATGCGCGTTGACGGCGTAGGCACGGGTGAGTTTGACGTAATCCACGCCATACGCAAGAATCCCGGGATTACTCAATCCGGAGTGTGCAAAATTACGGGTCTGGACAAAGGCGCCGTTGCAAGACAGACAGCGAATCTCGAGGCAAAGGGCTATCTTGAGAGGCAGCCCAACCCCGCGGACGGGCGCAGTATGCTGCTCTTCGCCACACCAAAGGCGGAAAGTCTGAAAAACTCAAAGGCAGAGATCGAGGCAAAGTTTTACGAATGGCTGACCTCTGTGCTCAGCGAAGAGGACAAAGACGAATTTGCCCGCATTCTTAACATTTTATATCAGCGCTGCAAAGCAGAGAGCAAAGCAGATTTTCCGGAGATGACGGAGTTATTAAAGCACACGGAGGATGAACGCAATGAATAACGGGAACAAGAAAAAGCTTTCACAGGCAATGCTGTTTATTATTCTCTTCGGCATTGTCAGTCTTTTTTCCGACATGACACACGAGGGGGCATCAAGCATACGCGGGGCTTATCTGTCGCTGCTGGGTGCATCGGCTGCCACGATAGGCTTTGTGTCCGGTCTCGGTGAGCTTATCGGCTATTCCATGCGATACGTGTTCGGAAAGCTGACGGATAAGACAAAGCAGTACTGGCCTATGACGATTGCCGGCTATGTGCTGGACATCGCGGCAGTTCCCGCTCTGGCGTTGTTAGACGAGCATGGCTGGATTGCCGCATGCGCTCTGCTGATCATACAGCGCATGGGCAAGGCGATAAAAAAACCGGCAAAGGACACAATAATGTCATTTGCCGCATCTCAGGAGGGCGTAGGCAAAAGCTTCGGCATACAAGAGGTTCTGGATCAGATCGGCGCATTCTTAGGACCGGTGCTGCTGTATCTCGTAATGTTGTTTAAGACCGACGGGACGACATTTGAGATATATTCCACCTGCTTTGCAGTACTCGCCATCCCGGGCGCAATAACTCTCGTACTGCTCATCATCACCCGCTGCAAATTCCCGAACCCCGAGCACTTCGAGCCGGAGCCTAAAGAATACATCCCGTTTAAGCTGAAGAAGGAGTTCATACTCTACATAGCAGGAATCAGCCTTTTTGCGTTTGGATTTATCGACTACTCCATCATAATAATGCATGTCTCGCGCTCATACTCTCAGCTTTCGGCAGGGCTGAGTGAGACCTCGTCGCTTGTCTCCACGGGCACTCTCCCGCTGCTGTATGCCGGTGCGATGCTCGTCGACGCTGTGGCAGCATTAATGTTCGGGCTGATGTATGACAAGAAGGGCGTAAAGGCGCTGGTCTGGTCAACACTTATCTCCGCACCGTTTGCAGTGTTCGTGTTCGCGTTTGACTCCGTGCCTATGCTGCTCATCGGCGTGGCGCTGTGGGGCGTCGGCATGGGGGCGCAGGAGTCCATACTCAAGGCCGCAGTCACCGGCATGGTGCCGAAGGCGAGCCGCGCTACAGGATACGGCATATTTGAGTGCTCGTTCGGTGTGTTCTGGTTCCTCGGCAGCTGGCTTATGGGTGTGCTATATGACGTGAGCATCCCCGTGATGATCACAGTATCGGTTGTCGCCCAGCTCGCAGCCATCCCGCTGTACATTGCCTCGTCAAGGCTGAGCAGGAAGAACTCGTGATATTTGCGCGGTTATAAGAGAAAGAGAGGAAGCCTCGGATATAAAGCTTCCTCTCTTTATTTACACTCACTTTCGATTTAAGCATGCGATAGCGGCGGCGCAGGCACACAGGGCCAGAACTATGTACTTAAACTGCATGCTCTCTGCAAAACACATCGCGCTGTTGAAAAACATATCTATTACAAGAATCACGGCAACTGCCAGCGCAAGGCCGACCGTGATATGTGAAAGCACAGACCGGAATTTATTCACTCAAGCTCAGTCCTTTGGAATATAGATTATATCACTTACGGGGCGGCCGCCGTTTGCCGGTGTGTTCACTGTGACGCTTCCGCAGTCCCACGCCATTACGGAGGACTGCCCGCCGTCCAGGTTATATGCAGCAGTGCATCCCAGTGACTCGAAAAGCGCAGAGAGTTGAGTCATCGTCATGCCGGCTGAATTCTCCTCACCGCGACCGTTAACCGCGACGAAGCAATAGTGCCCCGGGGCATAATATCCGATCGCAGTGCGCGGGTGTGCCTCGGCAACGGTTGTATCAAATTCAGTTTTTGCGCAGCCGTCCTCATCGAGCAAAGCCGGGCCGAATGACCAGGCATCGCGCAGTCCTGCATCAGCCTCCGATTCGAGGTCAAATTCATCCGCCGAAAAGGTTTTCATCTCACCGTTTGTATAGAACGCCAGCACATCGCCGAAGCTGCTGTCTCTGATGAGCATTCCGTCTCTAACTATAACGCCTCGCTCACGTGCCGGGGCATAGTCGCCGTTGATGGCAAGTATTGCGTTGTTTTCCTTTGCCAGCTTTTGCACAGTCTCGTATCCGTCTTCCGACATGGCCGTGCAAATATAGTCCGCACTGCGTGTATATATATCCGCGACATAATAGACAACGGTTTTGTCGTCAATTGTTTCCTCGTACCGCTCCCAGGTGACAGATATGTTTTCACTCTTATATGAGTTTTCCGTCTGAACAGGATCTCCAACGGCAAATTTGCTGTCATAAAGATTCGAGCGCAGCTCTACTTCCTCCGGCGGCGTAGATTGAGCAACATCAGATACGGGGACTGCATCTGACAGATCAACCGCAAGCTCACCCTTCAAGAATGCCCTGCCGTGCTGAAAATAGGCAAAAGCGAGCAGGATTACAGCCGCAATCAGCAGATCCAGCGCCGCATTTTTTGTTATCCGGCCAATGCTTCCGTTCACAAATCTCAGTGCCTTTCTTCAAGATCATCAATAATATATCGTCAACAGGGCAGATTCTATCAGAAAGGGGGCAATATTTCAAGCTCTATGCAATATTTTTTACGCTGAAATCAAGCGCACTCCTCATCGGAATTATCGGCCTGCACAGCATCTATTTGCTCCGGCAGTGTGCATATTACATCAGGGGCGCTCTCAAATATTGGAGAGGAGAAGAAGCCGCGCACTTCCCCGTTCTTCTCTACATAA
>CAVAPH010000019.1:0-24798 GCA_963590455.1 bacterium
TGCTCTGATTAACTAATTTCTACCGTGCAGGTGTCCAACTTGCACTTGCAATTTACGATTATATATTATTTCTTTATATTATTCCCTTTTCGCGGAATGCGGATATGCGCTCGTTATCATAACCGAGTATTTTCCCCAATATATCATCAGTATCCTGACCGAGCCTCGGAGCACCACGCCATACCGCGCCTGGTGACGCGCTCATTTTCGGTGCTATACCGAAAGCGGTCACATTGGTGCCTGTAGTCTGGTCAATAAAGTTCACAAAGTCTTTACGGCTTAGATAATGCTCACTTTTCATGCATGCCTGCGCATCATTTACTCTCGAGCACGGTACACGCCAGCGGCGCATTGCCTCTTCAATCTCATCTGCGGTATGAGTCGCACACCAATCATTTATGAGTCTGTCAAGCTCTCTGCCCTCAGGTGAATTGACGGCAGCTTTATTCTTTGAAGTCTTCTCATAGGAGTACCTTTCAATGTCAAAACCTGCTGCTCTCATAAAGCGCTCGAAAACGCTTTTGCCGACAGCTCCGATACTGACATATACTCCGTCACTGCTTGTAAAGAGATCCCATGGCTGAAATCCCGTAGCTTTTGTTCCGCAGCGCTGTACCTCTGCAAGACCGAGAGACGACATTGTAAAAGCATCACGCATTACACGCGCCATCGACTCAAACTGCGCAACATCCACAATTTGCCCGTGCCCGGTTTTTTTGGCGTCGATATATGCGGCAAGCATGCCGAAAAGCGCAAACAACCCCGTTATGTAGTCACCGAGAGACGGCTTTACGATAAGCGGCGGCATATCACTGTAACCGTTAAACAGCGCATAACCCGAAAAAGCCTGTCCCGTCATATCATAAGATGCCTGAGAACAGATTTCCGGTCGCCCGCCGAATTCCTTGTGCCCGTAGCCAGAGATATGAACAATTACGAGTTTGGGGTTAACCTCAAGAAGTTTTTCATCATGAATACCCAGTTTCTCAAGCCAGACCATGTTTTCTATAAAGATATCGCTTTGCGCAATAAGCTTACAGAAGATATCCTTCACATCCGGATCGCTAAGATCAAGCTCAAGTGTCATTGACAGTCGGTTGCGTGCATCCTGTATCCATGACGAGCTTGCCGCCCCCTGCTCCGTAGACTTTACAGGTGGAAAGCTGCGGTATGTATCACCGACCTTCGGGCGTTCTATCTGTATGACCTCTGCGCCGAAATCCGCCATCATTGTTGCCGCAAATGGCATTGCGATAAGTGAGCCTGCGCCGACGACGCGAAGCCCTGCCAGCGGTCCATATTCTGGTATGATGAAGTTTCTTTTGTCCATATTATCTCCTTGCAGTTTTAAGCATTAATGACGGGTCTGTGCCCGTCATTAATGCTTTTGAACACAATATCAGATATTTTTTGCGCCCCACTGTTCGAGCAGTGCCTTAGCTTCCTCTCGGCTCTTGCCCCAGCTTTCGAGTATCTCGTAGCTATTTTCGCCGATATGCGGAGCGAGCTGAGGCTTGCGATCCTCCTCGCTTACATCAGAGAAGTCGGCAAAATATGCGCAATGCTTGTTTGATGCAACATCGGTGCCTTCCCACTCGGGGTACATGGGGAAATTCACCCACCAGCCGAGGCGGTTATACTCTTCATCATCCCATGCCTCCTCAGGCGTGAGCACCGGGCAGCACGGAACGCCGGCAGCATCGAGCTTATCATATGCTTCTTTAGAGTCATCAAAGGTATTTATCCAGTCAGTTATTATCTGCTCAACAACGGTGTGATGTTTGCAGCGGTCGGGCATGGTAATAAAGCGAGGATCTTCCTTATATTCCGGATGCTCCATGCAGTCGCACAAGCTGTTCCATGTTGCTGGCGACACCGCGCCTATGACCATGGACATGGTCTTACCGGTATAGATACCGTAGGGGCAAAGATTGGCATTGTGGTTGCCGCTGCGGCTCTGAATATGACCCTTGTGATTATGTATCTGCAAGGTGCTGGAATTTATGTGCAGAACATTACGTACGAGAGAGAAATCAACGAATTGACCACGGCCGGTCTTGAGCTTATGAATATATGCCAAAAGGGTCGATGCAAACATACCTTCTGCACCGCTGGTGTCACCAATGACCGAGCCTATACGCGTCGGAGCTCCGTCAGCATCGCCGGTCTGAGCGTTTATTCCGCTCATAGCTACAGCGCAGATATCATATGACGGCTTGTTGCTGTATTTTGACGGTTTGCAGCCGAACGGGGTCAGTGAAGCATAGATTATTCCGGGATTTTGTTCGCGCATCTGCTCATAGCCGAGGCCGAACTTTTCCATGAAGCCGGGCTTGTTGGAAACCAAAACGATATCAAAATTTTTGACCTGCTCAAGAATAAGCTTCTGAGCCGCCGGATCGCTGAGCTTCATCTCTATTGATTTCTTGCCTCTGTCTTTTCCGCAGGCATAGGTCGACATTCCGTTTGCAAGATATGCGAACCTGCGCCCGGCCTCGCCGCCAGGCACTTCGACCTTGATGACCTCAGCACCGTAGTCTGCAAAATATGAACCGACTATCGGGCCGGCAGCATTAGTCGTAAAGTCGAGAACTCTTACACCTTCAAGCATTTTCATAGTGTTATCTCCTTTTTATAATCCCAGTTCAATTTTCTAAACTCACCGGCCGGTATACGACCGGTGAGCCCGTTTAGCCACACTATGCGTGGAAAGTACAAGCTTATCAGATGTTGCTTGCGCCCCACTTTTCGAGGAGAGCCTTGGCCTCTTCCTCGGTCTTGCCCCACTCCTTGAGAACCTCATAATTATTCTCACCGACACGGGTACCGATGTTGGCGGGACGGTTTTCGGGATTCTCGTCAATGGTGGAGAAGTCTGCAAAGTAAGCGCAGTGCTTATTTGAGATGATGTCAGTGCCTTCCCACTCGGGGTACATGGGGAAATTGACCCACCATCCGAGGCGGTTGTACTCCTCATCTTCCCACACTTCCTCAGCGGTCATAACGGGGGCAACGGCAACGCCGGCCTTTTCCATCATTTCGTATGCATCGCGGGTGTTTTCAAAAGTCATGAGCCAATCGGTGATTATCTGCTCGACCTTGAGGTGATTTTTAGACCTCATGGGCAGAGTCGCAAAATCCGGATCGGTCTTAAGATCAGGACGTTTCATGCAGTCGCACAGAGGATTCCATGTACTCGGTCCAACGGCACCGATAACGATAGACATGGTCTTGCCGGTGTAGATGCCGTACGGAGACATGTTGGCGTTATGGTTGCCGGAGCGATACTGAATGTGGCCCTTCTTATTGTGGTACTGGAGGGTATCGTTAATGTGAACGAGATTGCGAACGAGTGAAAAGTCAACAAACTGTCCCTCACCGGTGCGCTGCTTGTGGAACAGAGCAAGCATCAGCGCCGCAAAGAATCCCTCGGCACCGATCATGTCACCGATAACAGAGCCTATGCGGGTAGGATTGCCGTCACGTTCGCCAGTCTGTGCGTTAAGACCGCTCATTGCAACTGCGCAGATATCGTAGGAAGGCTTGCTGCTGTACTTGTTGGGCTTGTAGCCGAACGGAGTAAGAGCACCGTAAACGATTCCCGGATTCACCTTCTTGACATCTTCATAGCCCAGGCCGAACTTTTCGAGGAATCCGGGCTTATTGGAGGAAATGAGCACGTCAAAATCTTTGACGACATCAAGCAGGAGCTTCTGGGCATCAGGGTCACTGAGCTTAATTTCAATGGATTTCTTGCCGCGGTCCTTGCCGCAGGCGTAGGTGGATATGCCGTTTACATAGAAAGCAAACTTTCTGCCGCCCTCACCTCCGGGCACCTCGACCTTAACGACTTCTGCGCCATAGTCTGCGAAATAAGTGCCGGCCTTAGGACCTGATGCGTTGGTGGTAAAGTCCAAAACCTTTACGCCTTCGAGCATTTTCATATAGTTTTTCTCCTTTTATTTTAATTTTTATATAACACCGTTCTTCTCAAACTCAGCTATCTGTTCATCACTATAGCCGACGGATTTGAGATATTCTGCGTTGTGTTCGCCCTTTCTGGGTGGGAAAAGCTCCTTGCGGGCCGGAGTTTCGGACAGTTTAACCGCTGAGCCTATCATTTTTACGCTGCCGTAACGGCCTGTGGGATCGGTCATTTCATAGACCATGTCGCGTGCGAGCACCTGCAGGTCGGCAAAAACCTCTTCGAGATTTTTTACCGGTGCCCAGCAGCAGTCAACGCCAGTGAGCTTTTCTATCCACTCTGCCTGAGTCTTGGACTTGAACATGCTGCGCAGATACGCAAACATCTCGTCCTGCTTTGTCAAGTCACGCTGATAAAGTTTAAACTCCTCTTTACCGATGGCATCACAGAAATTTGCCCACAGATGCGGCTCTATAGCGCCAATGCTGATGTATCTGCCGTCAGCAGTTTCATAGACCTCATAGCAGGCGTTCTGCCCATTGAGTATATTCTCGGCCGCCTTGGGCGAAACACCCTTGACGAAATAGTCGTTTGCCAACACAGGCAACCACGATACGGCGCCGTCAAGCATTGATGTGTCCACATACTGACCTACGCCGTTTTGCTTTACACCCATTAGTGCAATGAGAATACCTATCGCCGCATACAGTGCACCGCCGCCTATATCGGCGATCTGCACTCCGGGGATTGTAGGAGTCTGGCCCTTGCGTGCGGTAAGGCCGAGGATACCTGCGTAGCTTATATAGTTAAGGTCGTGACCTGAAGTCAATCTGTACGGTCCCGTCTGACCGTATCCAGACAGCGAACAATAGACGATCTTCGGGTTTATTGCTTTTATCGTTTCATAATCAACGCCAAGTTTTTTCACAACGCCGGGACGGTATTGCTCAAGTACGACATCTGCGTCTTTTGCGAGCTTGTAGAAAATTTCTTTCCCCTCATCTGTTTTGAGATTGAGGGTTATACTTTTTTTATTGCGGTTGACTTGGAAGAAGGCTCCGCCGGTGTCACCAATCTTCGGGGCGCCGCCTCGGAAGAGGTCGCCGCCCTTTACCGACTCGACCTTTATGACCTCGGCGCCGAAGTCTGCAAGTATCATAGAGCAGAACGGGCCCGGGAGCATCGTACTCAGATCAAGTATTTTTATTCCTTCAAGTGGTAATGCCATTAAAGCACCTCCTTACTCGTATTGGGGGATCAAATTGATCCCCCTTTTGAGAGATTGTTGATTACTTCACTTTTCCGAGACCGATGGCCTTTGCGATGATGCCCAGCTGCACCTCGGAGGTACCGGCCATCAGACGATAGTGGCGGGTATCAACAAACTGGCGCGCGATGGCGTTCTCGCGCAGGATACCGGGGCCGCCCCAAATCTGAACGCCGAGGTCGGAGATCTTATATGCCAGCTCGCTGGTGGCATACTTTGCGATGGAGACCTGAGTGTTGACGCTTTCGCCTGCCATGAACAGCATTGTCAGGTGCTCAACATAGCTTCTTGCCTGATCCAGTTCGGCAGCAGCCTTTGCTATTTCAAACTGCCAATGCTGGTAGGAGCCGAGGGGTTTGCCGGCAATGAGGCGTTCATTTGCGCGCTGTACGCACAGCTCAAATGCATACTCTGCCATGCCGAGGGTATTCCAAGAACCCATAAGACGCTCTTTTTCTAGATGCTGCATAAGGTAGTAGAAGCCACGGTTTTCCTCGCCGAGAAGGTTCTCCTCCGGGACAACGACGTCATGGAAGATATACTCGGAGGTATCCTGAGAATTAAGTCCTATCTTGTTGAGCAGCTTGCGCTCGAAGCCCGGAGCATTGGTCGGGATGATAAGCAAGCTGATACCCTTGTGAGGCTTCTCGGCATTGGGGTTGGTCACGACTGCGACGATAGCATAGTCTGCAACCATGCCGTTGGAGATGTAGATCTTTCCGCCGTTTACGATGTAATTGCCTTTGCCATCCTTGACAGCGCTCGTTTCAATATGGGCAAGGTCGGAGCCGTGATCTGCCTCTGTCATGCAGATGCAGATGCAGGTATCGCCGGAAGCAACGCCCGGAAGATACTTTTCCTTCTGTGCCTCAGTACCGTGAGTGTAGATATAAGGCGCGACGGTATCGCTGCTCAAGCGTGTAAGAACGCCGTTGAGACCGCGCTTATTCAGTTCCTCACCGTACACGATAGAGTAGAGCATGTCAAGCTCTCTGCCGCCGTACTTCTTGTCCAGCCACAGGCAGCCATAGCCTGCGTCGCCGAATTTCTTAAAGGTCTCCTTGCCGACGGTATGGTTTTTCTCCATATCCATGTAGTAAGGAACGATCTCCCTGTCGAGGAATTCACCGAACTCCTTGCGAAATGCTTCATGCTCCTCGGTGAAGGGCAGAAGAGATTTCTTTGGTAAGCTTTGCATTTGTGTTCTCCTTTCAATTCTTTATTTTTTTATTTATTTTTATTCTCTTTGTTAAACGCCTTGACGAGCTGCTGATTGCGATTTTCAATTTTAATAGCCGCGTCAAGACTGTTTACGGATTCCATCATGTTAAGGAGCTGTTTGCTGTATTGCAGCGCTTCCTTCGAGTAGCCTGCGAGCACTCTTGCTTTTTCCATTGCCGCATCGTCAAGCTCTGAAAGCGGATAACAACCGGACGCATAACCGAGAGACATTGCTTCCTGGGCAAGCATATATCTGCCTGTGAGAAGTATGTCTCGCGCAATTCCGTCTCCTATGAGGCGCGGCAGCATATATGTGCAGCCTAGGTCTCCACAGCTCATACTCATTTTTAGAAGCGGACACGAAAATTTCACATCGTCTGCTATGAGCCGGATATCCGACGCCATGGTCAGAAAGAATCCTCCGCCTACTGCATAACCGTGGACAGCAGTTATAACTATCTGATTTGCCTCGTGCACGAGAAGCATAAGTTCTCTGAGCTCTTCCTGAAATGCGTAGGATTTTGCCACGCTGTCACGGTCGCCCTCGCCGGGGAACAGACTCACAAAGTCCGCTCCCGTGCAGAAGGCTCTTTCGCCCTCGCCACGGATGATGAGCACTTTCGTCTCATCATCCGTTTTGAGTAGACGGAAAAAGTGTAACATATCGTTGAAGACCTCTCGTGACCACGAGTTAAGCTTTTCGGGTCTTATAAAGCTCATTACGGCTATCCCGGGTTCTGGAAGTTCGACCTGAATATGTTTGTAATCGTACATACTCTATTACAGCAGACCAAGTCCCATCCAAAGAGGAATGCTGCATGTCATTGCAATGAGGTTGATGATGCAGTACGCATATGAACCCTTTGATGCGGTTGCAAAGTCAAGAGACGGATCGCACATCTTGATAAGGCCTGCAGATGCGGGATTCTGGTAAGCAACATTCCAGCAAGTACCAGATACCCAAGAGGTAAATACGAGGACAAAAATGTTGATGCCGTGTGCCTCAAGCAGTGAGCCGAAGATTGCTATCATAACTGCCATGCAGCAGGACTGGGACACAATAACAAAGCGGAGCAGATAAGTGATGATGCACAGGCAGGGGATGAATATCCACGGGCTGCTCATGATAGGTGCAAGGATGGGGCCGAGGATTCCGGCCAACCATGTGCTGACGCCGAGGGAAGACATAAGGCCTGCAACTGAGAGGACGCCGCCGACGAAAATAGTTATCGTCCACATACCTTTTGCGCCGACCTCGGGAGGAGTAATAAGGCCACAGGCTATGAATGCAACATCCGCGAGAATGGCAACCATACCGGCATCGATCTTATGTGTTGACTGGGTGAGCCAGAGAATAAGTGCCACGAGAACGATGATGATGCCCTGCTTTTCTTTGGTGCTGATTTTGCCAAGAGCCTTGTAGGACTCCTTGATGAACTCGACATTTGCAGCTTTCTGGGTATTGGTAGGCTTGCAGAAGACGAGGCAGAATACATAGACAAGGACAATGCAGACTACATACCATACGCAGGCACGGATAAACCACTGGCCCCAAGAAACACTTTCACCTACGAAGCCGAGCATTAGTGCGACATAGACAGAGCCAGACACGAATGCCATACCGAGCTGATTAGTGCCCATGAAGTTTGCGAACCAAAGGCCGAGGGACTGCTTGGAATTGCGCTCTGCGCCTGATGCCTCACATACCTGATTGACAAACGGAGCCATCATGGATGTCTTTGCAGTGGAAGAAGGAATAATGGGGCTCATAATAACGCCGGAGAGGAGCATTGCAGTTACCTGACCAGCATAAGTTCCGGGGAAGCGTGTCAGCACCCATAAAGCAAGGCGCTTCATGAAGCCGCTGTTGTTTATGCCTATTGACATGATGAACACACCGATGCACAGCCAAACGGTGCTGGACGCGAAGTTCGAAGTTACCTGTGCAACTGTGGCAACCTTAAGAGCTACAAGCACAGCCATCGTGCACAATACTGCCGCCCAGTCGGGAACGGCACGGGAAATGATAAGTACAAGCATGAATACAAAGCAGCCGAGGTACTGCCATGCTGCCCGGCTCATGGCCTCTGTCTCTGCGGGTATATAGGCTATGAGCAGAAGTGCTGCGATTGCGAGCACAAATCCAAGAAGTGTCCTTTTTGTAGTCTTTGACATATTAATTTTCTCCTTCTTTGCGTTTATTAATTAATTAACATTAACTGCTTAAAATTTCTCTTTTACCTCTTTTGATCGTCAAATGCATGCTCAAGATACATTCTTTTGACCGTTTTTCTGTCAGGCTTACGGTTTTTTGTCTTTGGGAGTACATCCATGATGTAATATTCCTTAGGAACCTTAAAACGCGAGAGCTTCTCCCTGCATATACGCTCGACTTCTTCTAGGTCGACGCTCTTTCCGTTTACGGGCTGTACGAATATTGCAGGTACCTCGCCGCGGCGTTCATTCGGGATTCCGATCGCAATTGCATCTGCAACATTCTCAGCCGTTATTGCCACGGCCTCAAGCTCGCTTGGGAACACATTAAAGCCGCCGGTTATTATGAGGTCTTTCTTTCTGTCGCAGATTATCAGGAAGCCGTCATCATCAATGCAGCCTATATCGCCCGTATACAGCCAGCCGTTTCGCAACATTTTCGCCGTTTCTTCGGGATTGTTCCAGTACTCATGCATAACGCACTCGCCTCGACAGATTATCTCGCCCGGCGTTCCGTCCTCGACGACCTCAGTGCCAGTCTCCTGATCGACGATAAGGTATTCGATGTTGGGGTTAACTACGCCGACCGTACCGACCTTGCGGTGGTCGTGACCGTTTATGGTTATGGTATTGACGGTTTCCGTCATGCCGTAGCCTTCGGTGATAACGGCGCCAGTGAGCTCTTCCACACGCTTTATAACGTCGACCGGCAGCGGAGCTGAGCCGCAGGTTATGACCTTGAGTGAGCTTATATCGTACTTTTGATATTCCTCATTTGAGGCAATGAGCTTCATCCACAGCGGTACGGAGGGCCATACGGTTGGGCGATATTTTTCTATGACGCTGAGTACTTCGTCAAGATTTTCTGCAAAGAATATCGTACCGCCCATAGTGAGGTTCACTACAATGCCCTGGCCAAAGCCGAACGCATGGGACATACCCAAGGCTATAATGACCATGTAGTTTTCATAGTCGTTATCATTGAGGAAAGGTCTGAAGTACTGCACCTGAGCCATTGCCTTTGCAACAAACGCATGGTTTGTCTGGCAACAGCCCTTCAGAACCCCGGTAGTTCCGCCGGTATACTGCAATATTGCAATGTCTTCGGGAAATATTTTGATGTCGGGTTCCGAGATGTCATCCGAAATGATGCTCTCCCACTGTTCAAGTCTGCTCCAACGGTTTTCCTTTTCGAGCGCAGGACAGAACACAATATGTTCTATCCCTCCCATGTCGCCTTCGAGAGCCTTGATGACTGCATCTGCGCCATCGGAATCAGTTATGACCATCTTCGGCGTACAGTCTTTTATTCTGCGAATGATCTCATCTGCGGTCGAGCGTGGATTTGTGTTTACCATTATGATGCCTGTTTTAAAGCAGGCATGTGCAAGTGCTACGAACTCAAAACCGTTTGAGACATAGGTTATTACCCTGTCACCTTTTTTCAGTCCGCTTGCGAGTAACCCGTTTGCGAGCTTTACTGCAAGCTCATTGCACTCGGCATAACTCATCTTTGCACCCTGGCAGATAATATATGTCTTGTTGGGATGTTCTCTTACTCTTTCGAGGAATAGCTCCTTACAAGAAACATCGGGGATCGGAAAATCATACACCACACACGGGTCTTTGATCTTCTCCCACTTTTTTCTGTAGCGGATCAGCGCATCCTCAAAGTTTTTATTTTGCAGCTGACTCATTTTTTGTTATCCTCACAAGATGTGATCCTTTTACCTGCCTTTCCCTCGGAACTGCCGAGGGATTGTCCTCGGCAGCAGATGAGGGAATAAAGAGCAGGTGGATATGAAAGGATCATATTAAGTTAAGTATATTTATATGCTTGCTGCCAGTTTATATGCAGACTCAATCGCATCTGGAATTCTTGCAACCTTTACTGCATCGCCGATGCAATCAACGGCCTTGACCTTTCCAACAAGCTGCTCGTACATATCGTTGTTGGGCTTTGCGCCTGCTGCTATTACAACTGTATCGGCGGGGAGAGTCTGACGGCCTTCCTCGTTTTCGACAACAACGCCTTCTTTCGTTATCTCGATGACCTTTGTCTCCTTGAGCATCTTGGTCCCGAGCTGCTTTGTACGGGCGATGATCGACCAACGGCTGCCGGGATTTATATCGGGAGCAAATTTACTGCCCATCTCGACAATTGCAACATTGTGAACGCCATGGTTCAGCAACTGCTGGAGCTTCTCATAGGGCTCGGTCTTGTAGATCATCATAAATCTCAGTTCGTCGGCGGTAAGAGTACCGATCTCACCGATATACATCGCGACCTCAACTCCGACATCACCGCCGCCGACCACGACGACATTCTTACCGAGTTCTGCCTTGCCGTCAAACACATCCCATGCATGAACAACGGGAACGCTCGGGTCTCTGGGAATTGGCGGTATTGAGGCCTTAGAGCCACAGGCGAGAACGACACGGTCGTAATCCTTGGCTGCTTCAATGATATCCTCGACGGTTGCTTCCTTGTTAAGCACTATCTCAACGCCAAGCTCACGGCATGTGCGCTCAAGCCACTGACCAAGGTAGCGTATATCGTAACGTCTGGGAGGCGTTGCCGCGAACAGAGAAAGTCCGATCGTGCGGTTGCGCTTTTCCCAAATGGTTACCTTGTGTCCACGCAATGTTGCGACTCGAGCGAATTCCATACCTGAGGGGCCCGCACCGATTACAAGTATCTTCTCGGGTTTTTCGCTCTTCTTTTCCGTCGGCATCAAGCCGTTCTCATCCTCAAGCTCCTCCTCACGGTTGCATTCGTAGTTGCCGATGCAGCCGATGGGCTTGCTGATCATTGCCATATCCAGGCACTTGGCATTGCATCCGACGCACGGACGGATGGTTGATGCCTTGCCTGCTATTGCCTTGTTGACAACATCGGGGTCCGCCAAGAATGGACGGCCCATTACAATGGCGTCAAAATCGCCGCGGTCGACGAGTTCCTCGGCCTTTTCAATGTTCATACGCATACCCTGCGCGACGGGAGCCTTGACCCTTGCTTTGATTTGACGTCCGAGGTATGCCCATGCGCCGTGAGGTACCTCCATGGTGATAAGCGGCACTGCCGACTCATGCCAGCCTGCGGTGATGGAAAAGCCGTCAACATAGCCAGTCTTGTCCAAGAGCTCGCATATCTCTGCGATATCGTCGCCGTTGCAGCCGCCGTCCATAAAGTCGCTGCCGCTGACACGAAGCGAAATAGGATAGTCCGGGCCGACTGCTTTTCTCATGCCCTCAAGGGTCTCGACCATAAAGCGGCAGCGATTTTCCAGAGAGCCGCCATACTCGTCGGTACGATGGTTTGTTAGCGGAGAGAAGAACTGACCGTACAAGTAGCCGGAGTTTGTCTCGATCTCGATTCCATCGAAGCCTGCTTTCTTTGCGATAACCGCAGCATCGGCCTGCCACTGAACGAACTCTTTTATCTCCTCAACGGTGAGCTCCTTGGGCATTTCAAAATGAGTGAATCTGCCGGGGATGGGGGACGGAGCCACAGCCTGCTCGCCCTGAATGCTTGCGCGATTTGCGCATCTGCCGCGATGCATGAGCTGTGCGAACACCTTGCTGCCGCCCTCGTGAATGGCGTCGGTGAGCTTTTTGAGCGAGGGAATGAATTTTTCATCGGTGAGCATTGCACCGTGATTGGGATTGTAGCGTACCTTGTCCCACTGCATATTGGCGAAGATGATCAGTCCCACACCGCCCAATGCGCGGCGTCTGTAAAACTCGACAACATCATCCGTAATAAAGCCTTCAACAGTGTGACCCACGCTCATGGGTGACATGATCACCCTATTCTTGAGTTCAAGCTTGTTGACTTGGAAAGGGGTGTAAAGTCTTTTCATAGTTACCTCCTTAATTTCATAACCACGGTTCAGCATCGATTATCCCGGCCGGGGAACTGACCGTGCCAGTTATTTTTGTGACACACTTTCTATCTGCAAATATCGTGCCAAGTCTACACCGAAAATTTTGATATTTTTATTTTCGCAGTTGAGACGTCAGGTGAAATATGTATAAATTAGAATAAAAGAGCCGGCCGCCTTCTTGTAGCGGCTGGCTCTTTCGTTTTATTTCTTGCTTTTGCTATTTGTCATTATGCATACCCTCTGCGGCGTTCAGTATTCTGTAAAGCGTCGAGCGTGATACGCCCATTTCCTGTGCGACCTTCGATTTATTGCCCTTGAACTCCACAAGCAGCTTCTTTGCCATTTCAAAGCGCTGCTTCGTGAAGAAATCGCTCATCATGCGCAGCTCGCCCGCCTCAGGTTCTTCAGTCGCGGACTCCTCTGTCGGCTCAAGCTTGCTGATATTTTGCGGCAGATCATCAAGCTCTATGTAATCGCTTTTGCAAACTACAGTGCTGTACTCCATACAGTTGCGCAACTCACGGACATTACCCGGCCAGTTGTACTCGGTCATAGCCATTGTGGCAGTCGGACTGATCCCAAGGATGTTCTTGCCGTTTTCCGCGCAATAGCGTTCAAGGAAATACTCTGCAAGCTCTTTTATATCCGCCCTGCGGCGGCGGAGAGGTATCATGGTAAGGTTTATCACATTCAGACGATAGTATAGATCAGCTCTGAAGTTGCCCTCTGAAATGCACTTCGTCAGTTCCTTGTTTGTCGCCGTAATTATACGGACATCAACACTTATGGGCTTTGTAGCGCCTATACGCATTATGCTGTTATCTTCCAGCGCGCGCAGTAGAACGCTCTGCATTTCAACCGGCATCTCCCCTATCTCATCAAGGAAAAGCGTACCTCCATCGGCAAGCTCAAATTTGCCTTTTGCGCCGGTGCGGTTTGCACCCGTAAAGGAGCCTCCGACATAGCCGAACAGCTCACTTCCTATCAAATCTCGAGGGATCGCAGCACAGTTGACTGCAACGAAAGGCTTGTCCCTACGCTGGCTGGTGCAGTGAATCGCATTTGCAAAAAGCTCCTTGCCCGTACCGGACTCGCCCTGTATCAAAATTGGGCTTGAAGTCGAGGATATTTGCTCCGCAAAATGCTTTAATTGCACAAAATTATCTGAAATTCCAATAAGATCGTCAAATGTATAACGGGCATAGTTGCCATCGGCTGGTTTTTCCTCTTTCTTTCCTTTGCCCCTATATATAGTGATAATTGCGCCGAATTGACGGGAATTTGAATTTATGATGCTGCAATCGGCAAAATATTGCTCACGCATTCCTTTGCCTGACACAAGCTCCACCGGCTTTCCGACGACCGTCTTGCCCTCTGCAATCTTCGACACAAGCGATACTAATTCTGGACAGATATCGCTTAAGAAGCTGTTTATTGTTTCCTGCGGATGATAATTGTAAAAGTCATAAAATCTGTCGTTTGCAAAAGTCACCGAACAACTGTTGTCTACCATTATGACTATATCGCTCGTGCTGCCTTTGCTGTATTCGTTACGCTGCATAATGTCACGCATTATTACATCTTTTGTGACATGTCCCGTGGTTATTATCCCCTCAGTCGACTCTATCAGTCTGAAAAGATTATATACGCGCTCATCGAAGTTTTCTCTGTAGGTTATTATGACAATATAGCCGTTGCGACCGTACTTGCCCTTTATTGCAAAAGCGAAAGTAACATAAGGCTTGAGTGCATCAAGATAATGCTCATCACCGATGACCCATGCGCTTGTCGGGCTGCGTGAGGCCATTACAGCCGCATTCGTTCCCGCGCTGTTTTCACCTAAATTTCCTCCGAGCCTTATGTTCTTTGACGCAAGCTCATCCTTGAGCTTTTTATCGCCATAGCGTCCGAAAATATCAAAATTATCGTACAAATACAGCAACACGGAATTGTTTGCGGCAAGAGTATTCTTTACTGTCTCATAATATTCAGGCGTGCTTTTTCGCATAAGGCGTATATGACCCGTAACATGATTTTTGCATCGTTCTATATCCTCCTCCGTAACTGCGGGGAGAGTTTTTGCGTGTGAGTCAAGCCCGTTTTTATCGCACATGTATCTTGAGCTTTCGAGCATACTGATATACTCTTTTCCACGGTTCAAAAAATCCATACCTGTGCTGCACTCCTTTACGAAAAAAATTTTTTCTACGCGAAAATTTGCCGTTAAAACTCGTTTTTGGCCATTGTATCACTAAGAGCTTCGTGTGTCAAATTGTTAAAACTGTGTCACCTGCGTTTGTCGCTTTTGGAGCAAATTGTATCGTTGTGATACAATTTGTCGTTTTTTTCTTGTGCAAATTCGTGTTTTGAGGGCTTGATTTTGTGTCCGCGTTCTGATAAGATTAACAAAGGCCGTTGGAAGTGTCTTAAATTGTCAAGTTGTAAACCTATTAAATTTTAAAAGTATTTGAGGAAATTTGCCTCATTGTTTTTAGATCATGAAGCTAAAAAACGAAATTACAATCAAGCAGACCGTTGCACCGACGACCATTCAGCTGATGGAAATGATCCAGATGAACACAGCCGAGCTCAACAGCTTTCTGACAGAGCAGGCTACAGAAAATCCGGCGATCGACATTGATGAGCTCTCCAAGGCTTCTCCGGATGGAGAACTTTCCGGCAAAGTTGAGTGGCTCTCATCTTTTGGGCCTCGGCACGGAGAATTTTTCTCTCAATATGACGATGATGAAACACCTGAAAATCCAATTGCCGCACGCAGCCGTGCTCCGGATGTGCGTTCATATCTTTCGGAGCTGCTTTTAAACTCCGATGCGGACGGTGAGACGAAAAAGCTTTACCGCTACCTTATCGGATGCGTAGACAGTCGTGGATTTCTTTCTGAAGATTGGGGCCAGACGGCCAAAAAGCTCGGTGTTCCGTACAAAAAGCTTGTCGACTGTGTTGCCGTAATGCGTTCCCTAACGCCAATCGGCATATGTGCCGAGGATGTGCGCGGCTGCCTTGCAGCGCAGCTGAGCAGCTTTGCCGGCAACAGTGTCGCACTTGATATCGTCAATGGCTTCCTTGATGAACTTTCACGCGGGCACTATTCTTATATCGCTAAGTCACTCGCCGTTACTGTCGGTGAAGTGCGGGCAGCGGAAAAGCAAATAAAACGGCTCTATCCTTTTCCCTCCTCGGCTCTAGAGGGCGATGGGGATGACCCTGACATATATGTTTCGCCAGATATAAATATTGATATCACCGCCAATGGACCTGTCGTTTCGCTCTGCCGTCAATTCAGCCCGCATTTGAGAATAAGCTCATTTTGCAGTGAGCTTAAAAGCTCAACCGACGATCCAGAGGTTTTAAACTATATTGAAGATCGCATATCGACAGCAGGTCGACTTTATCAGAATGTTTGCCGATATGAAAAAACGCTCCTTAACTGCTTTGAAAAGCTTGCTGAAATACAGGATGCTTTTTTCAGAGGGGTTTCAGACGTTCTAAAGCCAATGGCTCTTGCCGATATTGCGGAAGCGACAGGCTTGAGCATTTCGACCGTCAGCCGTGCTACGAGGGGCAAATATATTCAGTGCAGCCGCGGCATCATACCTGCCAAGCAATTCTTCATCTCAAAAATTGAAAACGGCAGAAGCGAATGTTCTGCCGACGAAGCGAAGAAATTTCTTCGAGAGCTCGTCAGTGATGAAGATAAGACAGCGCCGCTGTCGGACTCGCAGCTGTGTGACATACTCGGCAAAAAAGGTTTTCCGATATCGCGGCGCACAGTCGCAAAGTACCGTGATGAGCTTGGCATACCCGGCACATATGTCAGGAAGCAGAAATGAGGAGGTTCAGAAATGATCTACGAATTTGAAGGTGTAAGACCGATAATCGATCCGAGTGCGTATATAAGCGATTCAGCGGTTATCATCGGCAATGTAACTATCGGGGCAAGATGTTATATCGGTCCCGGCGCCATCATCAGGGGCGATGAACGGCCGATTTGGATCGGCGATGAAAGTGCTATTGAAGACCTCTGTCTCATCCATGTCGGCGGTCCTGATGCGAAGACCGACGGTTGCCACATTGGAAAGCGCGTGACCATAGGGCACGGTGCGATAGTGCACGGAAATCACATCTGCGACGGAGCTAATATCGGCATGGGTGCGATAGTAAGCCTGTTTGCCGATATTGGTGAATATGCTGTCGTTGCAGAGGGTGCTGTGGTAAAAAAGCATCAGCAGATACCTCCACGTGTTGTCGTCGGCGGAGCTCCGGCAAGGCTTCTACGTGAACTGGAGGACAAAGATGTAGCAGCGTGGGAGCGCAGTAAGCAGACATACATTGACCTTGCAGAACGTTGCAAAGCCCCTGGAGGACTTGTAAGATTAGACTGATCGATATAAAGAGCTTAGCTTTCTCTGCCATTGGATCTGCTTAAACCATAATCTTATCTGCATACAAAGGTCTATAAAATATTGTGATCACATCCGTCTCTTGGTAATAAACCGCATTCACTCCGGAAAATATCATTTAATTTTGGCTTGAATTTGCACAGTCCCGCGTTCACTCTGTGCATTGTATCAAAACCATGTTGCTTACGAATAATCCGAACCGGATCTTCTTAATCGAAGACGGTTTCGGATTAACGCCATCTTCGAACAACACAAAACCCATCATGCGGCTGTCCTTTCGGGCAGCCGCATGAGTTGTTATTGGGGGGATTATATTATTTTTTGATCTTCTCTTTGATGTCTTTTTTCAGGATCTTAACTCCGCGCTTGGCCATGTAGGGGAAGATTGTCTTGTGTGACTCGAAGCGGTCGACGAGGTTGGAGCACTCTGGCAGGTCGCGGGAGAGGTGGATCGCGTCGAACTTGCAGCGGGTGGTGCAGACGCCGCAGCCGAGGCAGCGATTTGTATCCACAACCGCGGCGCCGCAGCCGAGGCAGCGGGAGGCCTCGATCTTGACCTGCTCCTCCGTGAGATCCCCTTCTGCGCGCGGGGCCGCTTTGATGTTTTTAATGGGGATAACAACGTTTTTCTTATCCAGCTCTATAAAATCTCTGCGGTTGCGGTTGAGCGTCAGAGAGGACTTGGGGCGCATGAAGCGGTGCATGGAGATTGCGGCCTCACGTCCGGCGGCAATGGCATCAATGACGAACTTCGGGCCGGTGAACACATCGCCGACTGCGAAAATATCGCTCTGCGCGGTCTGATACGTCAGCTCCGCCGCCTCTATTGTGCCGTTTTGCCTGATGACCATCTTCTCCGGATCTATGCCTCCGAGGTCGACCTTCTGGCCTATTGCGGCAATAACGGTGTCGCAGGGTATCTCACCGGCATCGCACACCAGAGCACCGACTTTACCGTCAAGGGCATCTATGTGCAGCGGCTTATGCTCGGTCTTGAGCAGGATGCCCTCGGCGAGAGCCTCGTCTATTTCCTGCCTGTCGGCCTTCATGTCGCTCTCCTTGCGGCGGTATACTATCGTCACTTCCTCCGCGCCGAGCAGCTTTGCGGTTCTTGCCACGTCCATCGCGACATTGCCGCCGCCTATGACAGCGACGCGCTTGCCGATTTCGGGAGCTTTTCCCTCGGCGGCCTGATGCAGGAAGTCCACACCTGAGAGCACGCCCGGCAGATCCTCACCGGGGATGCCGAGCTTTGCGCCCGCCTGTGCGCCGATGGCAAGGCAGAAGCTCTCGTATCCCTCATCGCGCAGACCTTGAATCGTGACGTCACGGCCTATCTCCACACCGCAGCGGATCTCAACGCCCATCTCGCGCAGAATATCTATCTCCGCATCGATTACTGCCCGGTCGAGCTTGTACGCGGGTATACCGTAGCGCATCATGCCGCCCGGCAGCGGGTTTTTCTCGAACACCGTCGGATAGTAGCCCATCTCGGCGAGGAAGTACGCGCAGCTGAGACCTGCAGGGCCTGCGCCGATAACGGCAACCTTGCGCCCCTCGAAACGGCCGTGGCGCTTGAGAGAGTGGATTTCCGGGACATAGCGCGTCTCCGCCTTCAAATCCTGATCCGCGACGAACTTCTTTATTGCGTCAATCGCAACGGCTTTATCCACGTCGCCGCGCGTGCAGGCATCCTCACAGCGGCGGTTGCAGACACGGCCGCAGATTGCCGGGAAGGGGTTGTCCTTCTTAATAAGCTCGAGCGCCTCGCGGTATCTGCCCTCGCCTGCCATTTTAATATAGCCCTGAATTGCGATGTGCGCCGGGCAGGCAGTCTTGCAGGGGGCGGTGCCGGTATCGTAGCAGTTTGTACGGGCGTCGTAGCGATAGTTCGGGTTCCACTTCTCCTTCGGCCAGTGGCTTGCGTCGGGCAGCTCCTGCTTGGGGTATTCTATAGGGCCGTCCTTCGTGCACAGCTTCTGACCGAGCTTGACGGCACCCGCCGGGCAGACCTCTACGCACTTGCCGCAGGCAACGCAGTTCTCCTTCTCAACGTGTGCCACATATGCCGAGCGCGAGAGGTTCGGCGTGTTGAAAAACTGGCTGGCGCGCAGTGCCTCACAGCTTGCAATGCTGCAGTTGCAGATACCGAGTATATGCTCCGGCCCGTCAAGGTTGGTTATCTGATGCACGCAGCCGAGCTCCTCGGCCTTGTAGATAATCTCCATCGCCTCATCATAGGTGATGTAATGCCCGCGCCCGGTTTCAACGCAGTATCTCGCCATATCACCCACGGCAAGGCACATATCCTCCGGATCCTCGCCCGCGCCCACATCAAGCACTTCCTTGGACATACGGCATACGCAGGGCAGCGCGGCAAAGGTCGTATATTTCTTGAGCCAGTACGAGAGATGCTCACTGTCCACGGACTTTGAGCCGGCGGGTATCGCCTTCTCCACCGGCACGACGTGCATCGCCATTCCGGCGCCGCCGGGAGGAATCATCTGCGTCAGCCCGACAAGCGGCTCAAACGCCATGCGGTCAAACATCATGATCGCCTCGGGATGCTCGGCAACCATGGACTTCTTCATGCCCATATATTCGCCGCTGCCCACTATAAACGGCGGCAAGGAGTACATTCTCTCGTCTACAGTTCCCTTGCCGTCGCCGCCCGGCCACTTGTACTCCATCACGCCGACCTGCGCCAGCGCCTCAAGCAGCTCCATAAGATGCTTCGGCTCTTTCCCGGTCATCTTCTGGATTTCCGCAAAGGTGTAGACAGCGTGCACCTTCATTGTGAGCGCCACCTCGGCCATCTCGTCCGTCACCCACGGAGAAAGCCCGTAGTACTCAGCATCACTCGTCTTGATCTCCTTGACGAACTTCCTGTCGGTTATGTGCAGCGCAAGCTTCTGAATCATCGGGCGCGGCACCTCATCGAATTTAAGGCCGAACATCGTGTCCGGGCGGATGCTGTTTGCCCATTTTTCGTACTCTTCCTGCCACATCTTGTCACCGGGTTTGCTGAACATTGCATTTCCTCCTTTATGTCTGATATATTCGTCTCCGTAAATATGTGAAAAAATCCACATTCTTGCTTTTAATATACCACTGTCATGCAGCAAATGCAACAAATTGTTTTGGCGATGTGCCGCGAATTTTGGTTAAATGTGATTAACTTGGGTGTGAAAATACCCTGCCGGGATTTATCGGCAGGGCAATTTAATATTTTATCTGTAGAGGTCCTCCAGCGTTATCAGCTTGACTTCGCCGCGATCCTGCGCCTGAAGCAGTCCATCCGTAAAGCCGCCTTTAGAAAAGATATAATAATGATAGTTCGCGCCCTTTCCGAAGGCTGCGGCGTACTCTTTGAGCAAATCGAGCTCATCCATGCCAATTTTCTCGTTTCTGTACTTGCACGAGCCGATTATATAATCTTTGCCCTCAACAGGTGTTCCGACGATATCTATCTGTATCTGCTTTTTCTTCTTTGGATCCGTGCCCCACCATTGCCCGATTTCGCTCAGCTCAATGGGAAGACTGTCTGAGTAATAGAGCAGGTAATCCTGACACATCTTTTCAAAAATCAGCCCCATATAATCAGGGAGATACTGTTTCACCGCATGCAGGTAGGTTTTTGCAATCCTTCCGGAGGCAATGGCGCTCATATTGGACGGCACAAAACGATACCAGAACCGGAAAAAATTATCGGTTAACAGGTATAAAGTCTTCTTGCCCGGCTTTTCGGTGATTGGGGTTTCCTTTTTTACAATTCCGAGATCAATCAGCGTTTTCAGATACTTTGCTACGACCGAATTTTCCTCGCCGACCTTCATCTTGATGTCGTTCAGCCGGGAAGCGCCTTCTGCGATTGCCTTAATAATTGCATTGTAAATTGCAGGCTCACGGAGCTCCTGTTTGAGCAAGTTTTCCGGCTCCTCGTACAGATAGCTGGATCGATCAAAGAAGTTATCCAGCAATGCCTCATCCACGCTGTCTCTCACGTCCAGCTTGTTGATATAGTGAGGGACTCCTCCCGTGATTCCGTAAATCAGCGAGTTGTCCTCCGCAG
This sequence comes from bacterium, assembly GCA_963590455.1. Taxonomy (GTDB): domain Bacteria; phylum Bacillota; class Clostridia; order Oscillospirales; family Oscillospiraceae; genus Limivicinus. Next base: position 21,008 of record CAVAPH010000019.1, read on the forward strand.
ACAGATCCAGATGGAACACGGCTGTTTCCCTGTAGTCCAGCGGCTCAATCTTAAACTGACCGGTCCGTCTGCCATACAGCGGGCTTTCCTTGCCGAGCACCTGATTCTCCATAAAGCTCATAGACGAGCCGCAGAGTATCAGATACAGTTTGGTCTCTGTCCATTTATGGTCAATAATATGCTGCAGCATTGCTGATATGGACGGTTTGGCTTTTGCAAGGTACGGATACTCATCAATAACAAAAACAAGCCGTTTCTCCTTTGAAAGCGCTGTCAGCTCATCCAAGGCGGCATCGAAGGACCTGAACTCAGGCGCAGACTCCGTATCCGGCCGCTCATAGCTCATGATCGACTTTGAAAGAGCCTGCAGATTTTCCGATTCCGTCGTATTCAGAGCGGAAAAGAAAACGGTCGGCTTGTCCTTGCAGAACTCATTGATCAACGCCGTTTTGCCGACACGCCGTCTCCCGTATATGACAATGCACTCAAACTTATCGTCTGCATATCGTTTGTTCAGCTTCCTAAGCTCATCCTCACGGCAGTAAAACTGACTCATCCGGCATCTCCTCTGTAATCATAATTATACTTACGAGTTAGTAACTTACGAGTTACTTTCTTGCGAGTATAATAAATCACGCAGCTTAAAAAGTCAAGCATGAAAAAGGACCGTATTTCTACGGTCCTTTTGTTTTACATGGGAGTCAGACGATTCCTCTTGACGAAGCCTTCGCACAGATTCGTGAGGATCTTTGAGTATGGAATATCAACTAACGCCTATGATTTCTTCTGAGTAAGCTGCTGATACATCTTCATAAGCTCTGCAACACACAAGCTTTCCGTCGTCGTTTTGACATCAAAGCCGTACGCCTGCATTACAGCGCGGTCATTATCCTGATGAGCCTTTCTGAGTTCCGGCGGCATAATCACATCATCATATAATTCTGCCAAACTGCAATCTGGGTATTTTGCCCTCGCGTCAATTATCGCTTGCGCTGTCCGTTCTATTTTTGCCTTTTGTTCATCCGTCGGTGACGGCCACGGAAAATTGTTGTAAACGATTGGCGAATATCTAAAGTCGCTTTTTATTCTTCCACATGTCACTCGCATCCAAGCATTATGAACATTCGATGTAAGCACTCCAAATTCATATATTGTTACATCAGGTATAATGCTACACGCATCTCCTGCTATTATTTCTGGTGAAACAAAACCTATTGGAATATATCTTCTACTCTGAGATGAATGACGTGGAAACACCAAATAAGTTGTTTTGGGCTGACGTATTTGGCAAAACAGATATGGATAATCCGCCATTTTTTGAATCCTATCAGCATTGCTGCTTTCTCTAAGCTTCTTCACGCGAGCAAACCGTTCTTTAATTACTCCAATGTTTGCATACTCTGAAGGATTTCCATCCTTAAACCACAAACAATAGCGTGAAAAACTTCCCAACTTATCATGTAGAAATTCTCTGGCTCCAATAAACGGCTTAATATACTTTTTCAAAATAGGATATTGTTTTTCTAATTCATCTTTTTCGGCAGCAGATAATGTCAATGCTCCATCATCGGTAGGTGGACTTCCCGTCGTCATTTTGGGAAGCCCTTTTTGCGGCGTATTTACTCTGTTAACAACCCACACATCAGGTGCGTCAAGCAAATATGAATTAATGTGTGTTGCTTCACGCCGATTATTTGCGTCAAATATAAATTTAGTTTCGTTGATATCATGATTAGTAAAGCCAACTATAACACAATGAACTGCAGCCTTTTCATTCGCTTCACTATCCCATATAAAAGTCCTATATGCAAAAAAGATAGACGCTCCGTTGTCAGCCATCTTTCTCCAAAAAGTTGGCACCGATTCCCCTTGACATATAGAATTTGTGGAAACAAAAGCTGTTTTTATATTTGAATCGTGCTTTTTCTCGCCGTTCACGTAATCTAAAGCCTTTTTATACCAGCAAATTACGTAATCAAGCTTAGTTTCAATTTCACCTTTACCCCAAATAAAGCTCATATCATCCGATTGCTGTTTTGAACGCAAAGATTGACCCACAAACGGTGGGTTTCCCATTATATAATTGAGCTTTTCCTTCGGAACTACATCATTCCAATCAATGCGCAACGCATTACCCTCAACAATGCTTGCGTTTGTTTTCAGCGGCAGAAAGTCCAGCGATATATGAATAACATCCTCTGTCTCTTTCATCATCTGGCTTTCGGCTATCCACAGCGCCGTTTTTGCGACCGTCACAGCAAAATCATTTATCTCAATACCGTAAAACTGTCGAATGGACACCTGAATGAGATTTCCCATATCCATAACAATCTGCCCATCGTTAAGCAGAGAAATTATCTCGTTTTCCATGCGGCGAAGTGACAAATATGTCTCTGTCAGAAAGTTTCCGCTTCCACACGCTGGGTCCAGAAATTTCAGCGATGCTAATTTTATCTGAAAATCCTTTAGCTTTTTATCACGCGTTTTTGTGACACTTATATTGCAAATATCCTCAAATTCTTTTTTTAAATCAGTTAAAAAAAGCGGGTCAATGACCTTATGGATGTTCTCGATAGACGTATAATGCATACCGCCTTTGCGGCGGGTTTCCGGGTTCAGGGTGCTCTCAAATACTGCGCCAAAAATTGTCGGGCTGATTTCAGACCAGTTGAAATTTTCACTTGCTTTCGTCAAAAGCAACTCACGTATTTCATCAGTAAACTGCGGTATAACAATATCCTCTTTTGCAAACAATCCGCCATTGACATACGGAAATGCCGCTAAATCGTCCTCAAGATATTCGTCCCTGTCCTCAATTTTTGTGTCCAGCGTCTTGAAAAGCTCTTTTAGTGCGTTTCTCATGCGTTTTGCGTCAAACTGTTCCAAATAATCATGAAACATACCGCGCTTTCCAAAAATTCCTGCATCTTCCGCGTAAAGGCAGAACACGAGCCTCACGCAAAGCACGTTCAAGTCACGCATGTCCTTTTCACTAACAGGCTGCTTATACTGCTTATAAAAAGCATCATACAATACGCCCACAATTTCACCTGCGGCAATTGAGACTTCCATTTCCTTTTTTAAATGCTCATTTCCAGCATCCACAAGAAATTGAAGGCGATAATATTCTTTTTCCAAATCCGCAAGTTGAATTATCTCTGGTTCGCCTTGCGGACGCTCCATATCGTAAATATAAAATTCTGCAAAGTTACAAGTCACAATCCAGCGTGGATGCTGTGACAGTGGCAATTCTGTAACATACCGCTTTGCTTGTTCAAATGGCTTTAACAAACTTCCGTCCGACTGTTTGATAGGTTTATCAAGCCGCTTACCCAGCCCCTTTTGCTCTATCATTACCCGCGTTGACGGTATCATTCCGTCAATAAAGCTTGTATGGTCTAAATGCACTTGGTCTTCAAAAGAAATAAATTCATCAGGATGCTCCACGCCAAAAACATCGCTTAGCAGCGACAGCCAATATTTCTGACTTTCGCCTTTTTCATATCCTTTGCCTTGCCATTTTCGTGCAAACTCTTTTGCCGCCGCTCTTTGTTGTGCATCTGTCATTGCCCAATCTCCCTATCAAAATCATTTTTCGCAACTAAACTTTTGATTTCAGTATATCACTGCTGCCACTTTTCGGTCAATTAACATGCTTGTATTATACAGCCTAACGGTGGAAAAATCTACAGTCGCAGAGCTTATATTTTCGCCGCTGCCCTGCGTGAATAGCTTTTCACACGCCCCCTCTCACTAAAACGCAAAAATGCCTGCCTTGGAATTATCTCCCG
>CAVAPH010000020.1:0-24779 GCA_963590455.1 bacterium
TCAAGGCCATTGCATACTACATGACAGCAAAGGCAAATCAATTTATAAAAACCACAGGCTATGTTGGCAAGCAGCTGTCTGCGATCTTTGACTGTCACATGAGCCAGTTTCCAGAAGGCAGTCCTGACGCAAAGTCAATAAGCCTGTATATTAAACTTCGTGCCGCAGATTTCGGACTGCGAAGTTTAAAAGGCCAAGCCGAGGGCTTCCGCGTACTCGGCGTGACACAAATGCACTGTCTCCCCGAAGCAGGAAGATAAAGTTATTGTAATTGCCCAGACCTGTGTCCATGCAATTATAATGCTTCGCCCTTTATTTTCATAAAGGAGAATAAGAAATGGATGACCTTACAAGTTATATGGGCTATCAAAATTCCGTCCTCGAGGGGAAATTTGAGGAATGTATTGCTGCATTCAAACGCGGTGAGTCCGGAATCCAACTTGATGTCAGCGGTTTGACAACAAATGAGATAGACTACATTTATAATGAAGTCAACAGGCGTATAAATAACGGGATGTATTGATGCTAAAACAAAAGCTCAAATGTAATATGATTTCATAAATCTTATTACAAGCACATTGGTGCAGCTGACCTCTATCGGGTGCTGCACCAATGTGTTTATGATTATATATAATCCTGATTTTTCTTGGAATTTCTGTCTCTTTGATATATAATATCAAAAGATGTTCGCGAAGAAGTTTACTACGGGGAAATAGATTATTGGGATAATTATCGACGGTACCATGTCACCGATTTTTATTCTCTCTTTGCGGAGTTCGAGCATGTTTACGGACATGCCAAGGAAGATGGGGCCACCGACGGCAGACATCTCGGTGATGACCTCAGTGGTAAGGAAAGGCTGGGCAACACCTGCAAGCAGCGTAATCGAACCCTGAATGATAAATATCGGAACAGCTGACAGGATAACGCCGGGTCCGAGTGCAGCAGAGAATGCAACGGCACTGACGCCGTCAATGATGCTCTTGGTAAAGAGTATGCTGTAGTCATGATTTAAGCCCGCCTGTATGGAGCCGAGTATAGCCATAGTGCCGATGCAGAAAAGCAGTGAAGACGTAACGAATGCATCGGAAAAACGACCGCGGCAAATTTTTGTTCCGGAGAGCTTTGCCTTTATCTTGTCTCCGGAAGAGGATATTCTGTCATCAAGCTTCAGCGCACTGCCTATAATAGTACCGATAACTATACAGACAACAACGATAAGAATATTGCTGGTTTCGACAGCCCCCTGAATACCGATTATAGCGACAACGAAGGCCATTGCAGCCATGAGAGGCTTAGTATACCGCTCGCCTATTTTATCGCCGAAAATGCTTCCTATAAGTCCGCCGATAATTATAACAACGCTGTTTACAATCGTTGCGATCATATAACTTCCCCACTTCATTCCGAATAATATTAGTAATTTTGCAAAATCATGCAAAACATACACCATGCAGATATCGATGCAATCTCGGTGATTATATTCCCTGCTGCCGACTATGTCAATCCGCAAATGAAAACGAATTGCATCGATACTAAGTTAGCGGACTTTGTGCGTGATGCCTCATTATATAGCTATATACATCTAAAGGAGAATAATTATGCAGCGACATCTGTTCCTGACCGGGCCGACAGGCTGCGGCAAAAGCACTATGATAAAAAATGCGCTTGGTGACAAGCTCGGATATGCCGGCGGTTATATGACGGTTCCCTCAATTAACGCTGATGGGCAATTTACAGGGCTCGATCTCATTCCCGCCGCAGCCGGAGCCGGGATAGATGGATATGAACGTGCACAGTTCCTTTCATTTAATGAATCGGGCGCGCACACCGACAACGAAGTATTTCGTAACGAGGGAGTTCGGCTTTTAAAAGAAGCGGAATATTATCCGTTTGCCGTGGTTGACGAGTTTGGCGGATTTGAGCTGATAATACCTCAATTTCGCAATGCTCTGTTGGATCTGCTTAATTCTGAGCTGCCATGTATTGGCGTCATAAAAACCGAAGATGACGGCGAGGCTATGCGTTCAATCCTCGGTCTCGGCGAAAAATACAGCGGTTATCTGCACGCGCTTCATGAATCTCTCGCCGCGGACGAAGATACGTTAGTGATAGAGACTGACGGCGATGAGGATGAAAATGCAATAAATCTCCTCAGCCAATGGATAAAAGAATACTTTCCCTGATTAGAGCGACATTTCCCTCCGCTTTGCGGAGGGAAACATTTTTACAGATTATTCTGTTTTCTGCCCATCTTGACTGAGTTGTTGCCATTCCAGCTTTGTGTCACGAATGGCGATATTTACGGCAGCACCGCTGTAGATCACAAGACAGCAGGAGTAAAGCCAAAGCATTAAGAGTATCAACGATGCAAGAGAGCCGTAAACAAGCGGGTAACGGGCAGAACGGCTGATAAAGTTGGAGAATATCAAAGTAAAGGCAACAAGCCCGACAGTTGTAGCAACCGTACCCGGTAACGTGCTGTATTTATCCGTGCTGCGTTTAGCAGCCTCGTAAACACCCCATATCAGGAAAAAGAATATTGCGCCGAGAACTATAAATCGCATCCAGTTCCACGAGCCGCTTATATCGATAAACGGCAAACGCTCATTAACCGATTTTATAAACTGACGGCCTGTAAGCATGACAAGTGCTGCAAAATAAATAGCCGCAAGGAAAATCAATGAAAACACTACGCTGAAAACAAAGTACATTACGACCTTGTACTTTACGCCGCCCTGCATTCTGCCGATAGTGGTCTGCACTGATCGCGAGGCGGCAGAAGCGCTCGTCACAAGGACAATAAGTCCGGCAATCATCATGGCCGTATTATTATTTTTAGCAACGTAATTCAGGAAATCATTCAATAATATCATCGTCTCATCGGAGACAAAATTATCGAGAAATGTAATAATCCGCAGTGCCTTATCATAGCTGTTGCCAAGCATGGTGTATAAACAGATAATCAAAGGGAAAAAAGTCATTGTAAAATAATACGACAACGCCGCAGAAGCAATGGGCAGCTGATTATCGGTATATATGCGGACAAAGTTTTTAGCAAAGCGGACGAGTTTACTGTCCAAGGAATCTGCACCTCCGTTTTCCGAACAGCAGTGCGGAAATCTTTCAGGTAATACTTTTATAACTGCGTATGCAGGAGTATCATACAATACTCCTGCATACGCATCAACGGTTAAATGCGGTATTCTGTCCGCAATTATTATTCTTTGTTGAAAATCTTGAAAATGCTGTCGAAGGGATCTTCAGCAGGAGCCTCCGTACCGGCAGAAACAGAACGCGCGTCACTCATAGGTGCCGGAGCAACAGGGATATTCTGAACCGGTGAAGCAGCAGGTCTCTCAACAGCACCGGTGAATATTCCGCCCTGCGGTCTCTCCTTTGCCACGGGGCGAACGGGAGCTGCAGCGGATGCTGTTGCTGCAGAAGCAGGAGCCTGAGCTGCGGGCGCTGCTGTTTCTTCGAAGCCGGTAGCAATAACTGTTACGCGAATCTCATCCTGCAGGGAGGAATCGAAGGTCGCACCGAAGATAATATTTGCCTCGGGATGAGCTGCCTCCTGAACCAGGTTTGCCGCAGTCTCGACATCTTCGAGATCCATATCCTCGGAGCCGGTGATGTTTATCAAAACGCCGCGTGCACCGTTTATAGAGGTCTCCATAAGCGGGCTGGATACAGCAAGCTTCGCTGCGTCCTCTGCCTTGCCCTTGCCTGCCGCATGGCCAACGCCCATGTGAGCAAAGCCTGCGTCCTTCATAATGCAGGTAACATCAGCAAAGTCAAGATTGATAAAGCCGGTGTTCTTAATAAGATCAGAAATACTGGTGACAGCCTGATGCAGAACATCATCGGCAATCTCAAATGCATTAGCAAGAGTAACCTTCTGATCGGTTGCGTACTTGAGGCGATCATTGGGGATTATAAGCAGGGAGTCAACCTGACCAAGCAGTTCCTTGATGCCCATGTTAGCCTGATCCATACGGCGCTTACCCTCAAACTTGAAGGGCTTTGTAACAACACCGACGGTAAGTATACCGGCCTCACGTGCAATCTCTGCAACAACGGGTGCTGCGCCTGTGCCGGTGCCGCCGCCCATACCTGCAGTGATAAACACCATATCCGCATCCTCTATTGCCTTAGCAATGTTGTTGCGGCTCTCCTCTGCGGAGCGCTTGCCGATATCGGGATCGGAGCCTGCGCCCTGTCCGCGAGTCATCTTCTCACCTATCTGTATTTTCTGATTGGCGTTGGAAACCGCAAGAGCCTGCTTATCCGTGTTGATTGCAATAAACTCGACGCCCTGTGCGCCGGATTTGACCATTCTGTTGACGACGTTGTTTCCCGCGCCGCCGACGCCGACCACCTTTATAGTAACAACATTTTCAGGCCCGTTTTCGGCTTTGAAATCCATTTTTCTGCCTCCCTGTATTTTTTACTCTATAGCTAAAAAGCAACAATATCTAATTATTTATGCGTGTTTAATATATTATTACATTTTCCGCTTTAGGTCAATAGATTTTTTTATTTTTTCGAATGTTTCTTGTAAACAAATTGTAATTTAACCGTCACTCAGACATAAAATGTGCGGTAGAGCCGTCTGATAGATCAAGAAAACCGACATCATCACTGCTGAGCTGACTTGCAGCCGATACGAACATGCCAAACTTATACTCAACATCGGAATATGAACCCAGCTCCACGGTTAATCGACCGTCATATTCAAACTGAACGTTTGAAGGATCTGAAAAATCAACCTGTGAAACTCTGGATGCCAACCCCCTGTCTTCTATTTGTCCGAGTATTTCCGCAAGATATTCAACAGATTCCGTATCGCCGTCTTCAGTCTGCATCGTCTCACCGATGAGAAGAGTACCGGGGCTTATTCCCCTGATGGCGATAAGATCTCCAATCTCGTCTTCCGTGGCTTTGCCGAGGACCTTGCCATTATGATCTATTGTCCAGTCTTCATCACCGAGAGAAAGATACGCAAGCGCACTGCTCTCCGTAACCTCGATTATAACCTTGTTAGGCAACTTTCTTTCAACAGAAACTTCCTCAATATAAGGAAGCTTTGCAAAAACGCGGCTAAGCGCGGCAAACCGGTCAAAGAAGAAAAGGTTATCCCCCTCTTCAATGTCGATAGCTTGGATTATCTCACTGTCCGTATAATGACTATTGCCTGTTACTTCTATGTCTGAAACGCGGAAAAAGACACTCATTACGAAGATAAGCGCAACCTCGACAATGACGAACATCAGCGGCGCGCTTATGCTGCTTCGCCGGCGAGGCTTCATATATTCCGAATGCTTGTCAGCAGGCGGTTGATTTGAATGGGTATATGCCATGGCATAGTCCTTTCGGAAGAAGCATCGGGCACCTTACAAGTAAATCTTAGTCCTCTGCTTCAATACTAAGGATAACTGCAGTGTAACGAAATTTCATCAAAGCCACTGCGCAAATCAGTTTATTATATCACAGCATGAGTGATTTAGGAAGTAAAAAGTGTTAAATTTACTTGAATTTGCGCGGCAAATCGTCAATTTTTTCTCTTCTTGGCGGATAGATCGAGTATTATATTGCAAATTTTATCTGTTGCTTCGGGAACTGCAAGTGAAAGCATTGCCTCTGACATCTCATTAAGCTTGTTCTGATCACCAAGAAGTTCACACACAGTGTTGAGCAGTGACGATGCATCAAACTCGCCTTCAAGGAAGACTTTTGCTCCTCCTGCTTTCTCAAGTACACGGGCATTCTTTTCCTGATGATTATTTGTCACATTCGGCGACGGAACAAGAATAACCGGCTTACCCATGTATGCAAGCTCAGAGAGTGTTGAAGCACCTGCACGGCAGAGAATAAGATCAGCTGCGGCCATTACACGCGGCATATCGTATATATATTGCCGCACATCCGCACCAATGCGTGTAAGATCAGGAACAAGCTGAGAGAGCTTCTCGTTGAAGTCTTTGAAATACATCGAGCCAACGGAATGAATTAGGTGGAACTCATGCTCTGCGTCAAGCATCGTAATAAGCTCCCCCATTATTTTGTTCATATGCGCGGCACCGAGTGAACCCCAAACGGACACAACAAGCGGTTCATGTACGTCAAGGCCAAGCTCCTGCTTTGCAAGAGCCTTGGTGTATGCGGAAAATTCTCCGCGCACAGGCGTACCGGTAACCTCGACCTTTTTGGACTGATGATAGGCGTTCTTGCTGTCTTCAAAACCGACCATGATCTTGTCGACTTTATCTGCGAGCAGCTTTGTCGTCAGTCCGGGGACTGCATTGCTCTCGTGTACAGCAGTCGGTATGCCAAGCTCATGTGCCGCTGAGAGAACAGGATAACAGACATATCCGCCGGTGCCTATAACAACATCCGGCTTAAACTCACGTATAATATTCTTAGCCTCATGTGTGGATACGGCCACATTTTTTAACGTTTCGATATTATGCTTTAATCCCTCAAGGCTGTGCGCGCGGCTTATATTGGTTATCTTCAGGGTTTTAATATCATACCCCTCACGCGGAACAAGCTCAGTCTCCATTTTCCCTTCAGCACCAATAAAGAGTATGCCGCAGTCCGGCATAAGCTCACGCATGCGTCCGGCAATAGCGAGTGCCGGGTTAATATGGCCTGCAGTACCTCCGCAGGTTAGTAAAAAATTCATATTAAACCTCCATAAACGGCTGCATTTCACTGCTTATTACACGCAGAAAAGCCGGCGAGGCGTGCGCAGTCACTGCGCGGCACTGCCTCCCCGACCTGCAGCCGTAATACATTACAGCGGGTAACGCTGATATATTCCGATGAAAGATATAACGGCAAAAATCAGAGATATACCGGTAAACAAGACAAAAAGCTCTTTCTCTTTCCACTTTTTGCCCGTCCAGCCGCCCATTTCAAGATGATGATGCAGGGGGGCCATCTTAAAAACACGCTTACCGTGCGAGAGTTTGAAATAACCGACCTGTATAATATCAGAAAGGGTTTCAAGAATATATATAATTCCAAGTGTAATCAGGATGAGCGGCATGTCATATGCAAAAGCGAGTGCTGCGACGGCACCGCCGAGAAACAGCGAGCCGGTATCACCCATAAACACCTTTGCAGGATTAAAATTATATACGAGAAAGCCCATCAGGCCGCCAACCATTCCGGATGCAAATATGCCGAGCTCCAGAAAATCTTCTCCCCAGAGCATGGTAACAACAACGAAAAACAGGAAGACAGGAATACTGGTGCCGGAAGCAAGTCCGTCAACTCCGTCCGTAATGTTCACCGCATTGACTGTACCGACTATTACAAATGCGGCAAAGATAAAATAAAGCCAATCAGGCATTTGCACAGTTTTATTAAAAAAGGGCACATAGAGACTTGATTTGACAAAACCTGTTTCGCGCATCAAAAATATGAATACAAGTGCAGCGGCAAGTTGAAGCAGGAACTTTACTTTGGCTGAAAGGCCAAGATTCTGTTTCTTCTTTAATTTTTCCCAGTCATCCAAAAATCCGATTGCGCCAAATACAAGCGCAAAGAGCAAGACGAATATATGAACGAAATCACCGTGCAGCATTCCGTCAAAACCGACTGTCAGGCAGACAAGGGTAACTGCCGCGATGAACATCACACCGCCCATTGTTGGGGTCCCGCTTTTAGACATATGCCATGTAGGTCCGTTCGACTTTATCTCCTGACCTGCCTTTTGGCGGCGAAGCCACGGAATATAATACTTGCCAAAGGCTGTAGAAAACAGGAACGCCAAGACGAAGGCGGTTATTAACTTTATTGTCATTACACTATAGCTCCAAATACGAACTTAAGAGCATATTATTTATTATTTTTTCTATGCTCCAGCCAGTCGGCCACAATCTCGCGCTCATCCATATGGTGCTTTTCATGCCCCACAACCTGATAATCCTCATGGCCCTTGCCGGCAAGTAATATTACATCACCGGGGCGTGCGTTGTCAATAGCCCATTGTATAGCCTCAACGCGGTCTGTTATAACTTTCTTGGGCGTATGCTTGTTTTTCATGCCGGCCGTTATCTCTCTGATAATCTCTTCCGGCTCCTCTGTGCGCGGATTGTCACTGGTGACAACAACAAAGTCTGCATTATCTGCAGCGATTGCGCCCATTATCGGGCGTTTAAGCTTATCGCGGTCACCACCGCAGCCGAATAGGCAAACAAGCCGCCCCTTGGTAACCGGACGCAGAGTTTTGAGGACTGTCTCAAGAGCACCCGGTTTATGCGAATAATCTATCACAATACTGTAGTCTCCGTCAGTCGGTACAAGCTCTACGCGACCCTTTACGCCCTTAGCGGTCTTCATGGCCTCGCAGCAGTCCTGCAGATTTAAGCCGAGAGCAAGGCCCACAGCGATTGCACCAAGCGCGTTATGCACGGAGAATATACCGGGTATACCGAGCTTTGTAAGTGCAAGCTCATCCTTGTATACGGCTGCAAAACGTACTCCTTCTGCATTCATGCGGACGTCTTTCGCAGTAAGATCCGCTTCGTTTGTATCAACGGCAAATGTAAAGCTCCGGCAAGAAGCTTTCTCAAGCATAAAAGGTGTCCATTTATCATCCGCATTGAGGCATCCAATATCGCACTGGCTGAACAGTTTGCGCTTCGCCGCAGCATACTCCTCCATAGTGCCGTGCAGATCAAGATGATCCTGCGAGAGATTGGTAAACTCTGCGACGTCATAATGTATGCCTGCAACGCGTTCGAGCGCAAGTGCGTGGGACGAAACTTCCATCACAACGTGTGAACAGCCTGCATCAGCCATTCTGCGGAACAGCTGCTCCAGCTCATAGCTTTCCGGTGTTGTAAACTCCGAATGAATCTGCTCATCGCCGATCATATTTCCGTTAGTTCCGATAAGACCGACCTTTGCGCCGAGTACAACCTCGAGAATATGCTTTATAAGATAGGAGGAAGTCGTCTTGCCGCTTGTCCCGGTTATGCCGATGAGCTTCATTTGAGCGCTGGGATTGCCGAAAAACTCACGGCTGACATAGGCTAATCCCTTGCGGCAATCCGCAATCTGAACATACGGGACATTTTCAGACGGCGCATCTTCGCACAGAATTGCCGTTGCCCCGTTCTCCAATGCCTTTGGAATATATTTATGTCCGTCTGAGGACAGACCCTTAATTGCAACAAACAGATCGCCCGGTTTAACTTTGCGTGAGTCATAGCTGATATCGGATATCTCCGTATCTAAATCCGCCGTGCGTTTAATTACTTCCAGATTTTTTACAAGTTCACCAAGCTTCATATGTTTCCCTCCGTTCATATAATTTTGCAGAGCAACGCTGGCAATAATATTCTCCGCTCCGCAAAACTGTTCTATTTTCATTTTTATTAATAAAGCACAAATGCCGCACGCTGTCAAGTAATACAGCGTACGGCAGAGCAGGCTTTGGTAGCAATGGCACCGCCGGCGCCGCTGAAATCAGCCTTTATACTCGCTCCGCAACGCGGAGCTTCGCGCTGCGAGAGCGCGGATTTCTCTCTATTTCATCCTCTCCCGGCAATATGGGCTTGCGGCAGACACTTTTGAGGGTCTTTACAAAGCCGCAAGTACATATTGGGGCCTCTCTTGGGCAGGTGCATCCGTTTTCTCTGGCTGCAATCCCTGATTTGACAATGCGGTCCTCAAGAGAGTGGAAACTTATCACACATAATCTGCCGCCGATTTTAAGCTTGTCCGGAGCTGTTTCCATCAGTGTTCTGACAGCACCCAGCTCATCGTTGACGGCGATACGTATTGCCTGGAAGCTGCGCTTGGCAGGATGCTGCTTTTCTCTCAGTGCCGGTGCAGGCAATGCGCCTTTTATTATATCCACTAATTCAAAAGTTGTTTCTATCGGTTTTTCGTCACGCTGGGCAGCAATAGCCGCACTGATACGGCGAGCGAAACGCTCTTCACCATAGTCACGGAAAATACGAGTAAGCTGTTCTTCCGGCCATGTATTCACAACGTCATAAGCCGTGATACCACAGCTTCTGTCCATACGCATGTCGAGCGGGGCATCATTCATATAAGAAAAACCACGCTCTGCCTCATCCAGTTGCGGAGAGGATACGCCAAGATCGAAAAGCATTCCGTCAACAGATTGTATATTCAGCGAGTCAAGTATATCTACTGTATCTGAAAAATTTCCGTGCACAAGCGTAATGCGATCACCAAACTCGGCAAGACGTTTGCCGGCACGCTCAATCGCCGTCTCATCTCTGTCAATACCGATAAGGCGGCCGCTTTCGAGACGCTTGGCAATCTCGTATGAGTGTCCGCCAAGCCCCAAGGTGCCGTCCACATATATACCGTCCGGCTTTATATTAAGATTATCTATGCACTCGTTGAGCAGCACTGAAACATGTATCGGAGTATCCATCAGAATTCAAGCTCCTCCATAACGGCAGCGATGTTCTCAGGCGTCGTCTCTTCTGCGAAGACTGCGTTCCAGGCCTCACTGTCCCAAAGCTCGGCATGATTATTGCAGCCGATAACAGTAACTTTCTGCTTTAATCCTGCAAAATCACGCAAATTTTGGGGAATAAGTGCTCTCCCCTGACTGTCGAGCTCACATCTTGCAGCATGAGCAAAAATGGGCCTCATCTTGCGCTGCTTTATATAAGGCATAGCGCTGACCTTATCGGACAGTATCTTCCAGTTTTCGCTGCTGTAGGCGCAGAGACAGCGATCCATTGACAGGGTAACATAGAACACATCGCCAAGTTCGTCCCGCAGCTTGGCAGGAATGAAAAGGCGGCCTTTATTATCAAGCGAGTGTTGATATTCGCCCGTCATGTTCTCTCTCCCCTTTCTCGCGGGATTTTGCTCCATTCTTCACCACAATTACCCACAGCGTGGTTTTATTATAATTTGGCATCTTCTAAAATGCAAGTAAATTTTTTTGACTTTATTTGTCGCTTTTTGTATATATTTCGGTATTTTAGGCAAAAAATCACCTCAGCAGCTATATATTCCGCTGCTGAGGTGCAAGATTACTATATATTGTTTTTTTGATTACTGCTCGCGTGTTACCTTCATAATCGGAGCGCCTGGGCGTTTCTGATTTTGTGACGGTGCGGGCTGTGCGCGGCGTACTTCCTGCGACGGTGCCGCCTTTGGTTGAGCAGTTTCCTGTTTAACGGGTGCAGCCTCCGGCGCTGAAGCCGCAGTTGTGCCAATGGAATTAAACGCATTATGTGCAGTCTGGAGCTTATTGAGTGCTTCACTCACACTGCGCTCAGACTGTTTCATTATTTCGTCAACATATTCCGCTGCGACACGGCGAAGCTCCTTCGATTTTGCCTCCGCTGCATTTATCATTTCTGCGCTGCGTGCGCGGGCAACGCGGACAATCTCCTGCTCTTCAATCATCGCCTTGGATTTTTCTTCGGCATTCTTGCGCATAGCTTCCGCCTCGCGCTTGGCATTCCCGATAAATTCATCGCGTGCTGAAACCAGGCGCTTTGCCTCTGCCAATGAGCTGGGCAGATTCGCCTTAATCTCGTTTATGATATCTATTGCCTTTTCGCGCTCTATGATGCACTTGTCATTGCCGAGCGGGACGCCCCAGGCCTCCGTAACCATGCCGTACAGGATATCCAGCAATTCAATTATATCGGTGTTGTTATCCATTGTCTGCGTCCTCCTTATTTAATTCCTCCACTGGAGAGCTTTTTTCTCAATATCTGCCTTTATTTCATCCGGGACAAACCCCGTCAGGTCAGCACCGTATTTAGCCATTTCACGCACGATGGAAGAGCTAAGGAAAGTGTACTTTGAGCTTGCCGTAAGGAACATAGTCTCCATCTGCGGGTTTATCTTTTTATTCAGAAGATTCATCTGAAATTCATAATCAAAATCCGATGCCGCACGGAGACCCTTCACAACGGTGGCATGCTCATACTGCCTGGCATACTCCGCAAGAAGGCCGTCCGGCGTATCTACACGGACATTCGGGAACTCAGAAACCACTCGGCGCACCATGTCCGCTCTTTCCTCAACGCTGAACATCGGCGAGGTCTTGGATGCGTTCTTCATAACCACAACCACGACTTCATCAAAAATTTCTGCAGTGCGGCGGATAATATCGAGGTGACCAAGGGTGATCGGGTCAAAGCTGCCCGGGCAGATTGCTGTTGTCATATATAATCCTCCATGCGGACATAACCGCATTAAAATTAATATTCCGCGCATGGAGGGAATTTATAATATCACCATCAGTGCGATTAACAGCACTGATCCCCCTGAGACGCCGATTATTTCGTATACTTGCAGAGCTTGACTTTACCGTATACATATTCGCGCTGCTTTCTGTACGGTTCGTCCATCTCCGGAAGCTGCCTGTCGCGGCGTGCTTCACATATTATTATACCACCATCCGACAATATGTCAATCAAATTGATGGTTTTAAGCACATCCTCGTACAAATCAGAGTCATAAGGCGGATCGATAAAGATAAGATCAAATTTACCGCAGCCGTGAAGATAACTGCGCGCATCAGTAAGCATTACCGTCCCGTTCAGTCCGCAGCTTTTCAGATTATCCTTTACGATTTTTACTGCTGACGGGCTCTCATCGACAAATACGACCTCTGACGCACCACGGCTGAGACATTCTATGCCGAGCTGGCCCGTGCCGGCAAAAAGGTCAAGCACTCGTCTGCCCTCTATATCAAACTGTATTATATTAAAAAGCGACTCTTTTACGTTATCAGTAGTCGGGCGAATATCATAATTTTCGGGAGTCTTGAGTTTCCTGCCGCGTGCCGTTCCCGTTATCACTCTCATTTTTATTGTCCTCCCTATGGAAATAATCATATACGGCCTGTGCCGTGTTCTTCGGTACCACAAGCCGGAGCTGCTCCACGCTTGCCTCCCGCACCGCTTTGACCGATTTAAAATATTTTATAAGTTCATTTCTTCGTTTTTCGCCTACGCCGTCTATCTTATCAAGAGTGGAAACGTAGCCTTCTTTCCGGAGAGAGCGCTGATACTCTATTGCAAATCGGTGCGTCTCCTCCTGTATGCTGCCGACAAGGGCAAAAACAGCCTGATTCGTGCTGATCCCTATCTCATGTCCGTCCGGCGTGATAAGGGCGCGGGTTCGATGCCTGTCGTCCTTGACCATGCCGTACACCGGAAGATTAAGCCCAAGCTCATGCAGAGCATTTGCTGCGACCTTTGCATGATTTTCTCCGCCGTCGATGAGCAGCAGCTCCGGCAGCGGGGCAAAGCTCTCATCACCGTCAACATAGTGCTTATAACGGCGATATACTGCCTGATACATACTTGCATAGTCATCGCGGATGGGCATGTCTTTTATGCGGAATTTTTTATAGGCCCTCTTGAGGGGTTTTCCGTCAACATGTACTGTCATAGCCGCAACAATCCCGGTGTCTCCGAGGTTGGAAACGTCGAATGACTCAATTCTCGTCGGTATTGAATCTAGGTTCAAAGCTTTCTGCAGCCATTCAAGAGTTTTATTCGTGCGCTGCGCAGCGGTTGTACGCCGCTGTACCTCCTCGCGGGCATTGAGTGCAGCGCTTTCTATAAGCCGCATACGTTCTCCGCGCTTTGGGGTGTCCACATACATGCGGCGCCCGGACGTCTCACTCAGCAGCTCTTCAAGCGCCTCTTTTCCGTCAATCTCGCAAGGAAGCAGAATCGACTTCGGCCAGCCGCCGCGGTGGGCCGTATAATATTGCAATACAAGATCCCCCACAGCCTCGCTGTCGTCCTCAAGCGGCTCGTCCATCATCTCAACGTCTTTTCCGACAAGGTCACCGTTGACAAAATGCAGCACGGCAAAGCAGCTCTTCGCACCACGGCAGAATCCGATTGCGTCCGTATCCGCAAAAGCAGTAGATATGACGCGCTGCTTATTTGCGAGGCTTTCTACCGCGCGAAGCCTGTCACGCAGCTCGGCCGCCTGCTCAAAGCGCAGTTCCTCGGCCGACTGTTCCATTTTTTCCGTCAGCTCGGCCGCGAGCTCCTCGCTCTTCCCTTCAAGAATGAGCATAGCCTGCGACATACGGCGGCGGTACTCTTCACCGTCGGGTATTCCCTTGCACCAACCGGCACAGCATCCGATATGATAATTCAGGCAGGGGCGTTCCTTGCCTATATCACGCGGGAATTTTTTTGCACAGAGCGGAAGCATGAGTGCCTTGCTTATAGTCTCGATTATCTCGTGGGTCTGTCCGCGTGCGCCGAATGGGCCAAAATACTTTGCACTGTCTTTGCCGTGTTTATTTACAAGTGTCATGTGCGGGTATTCGCTTCTTACATCAACACGTATAAACGGATAGCCCTTATCATCCTTAAGCAGGATATTATACTTTGGCTTATGGCGTTTTATCAGCGAGTTTTCAAGCACCAGCGCTTCAAACTCACTGCCGGCAACTATCACGTTAAAATCGCGTACCTTCTCAACCATAGCGGCGACCTTCGGCAAATGCTCACCGTGAAAATAGCTTGAAACGCGGTTTTTCAGTTTTTTTGCCTTGCCGACATATATAACCTCTCCGTGCTCATCAAGCATGATATAAACGCCCGGGAGCAAAGGAAGATTATTTGCCTTTTCGCTGAGAATATCAAGCATAGCTCAGGCCTCGGCCTTTTCAGGCTCCTCGTTCTTCTTTTCATTGCCGAATATAGTCCAGAGTGTGATGGAGACAACGACTATAACCGCGCCGATAAGCGCAAATATGCCCGGACGTTCACCGTCAAAAATCAGCACCCAGACAGGGTTAAGCAGCGGCTCAAGTGCGCCGAGGAGGCTGCACGTCAGCGGCGGGCAGTGCTCAGACGCTTTGACATAAAGCACATAAGAGATTCCAAGCTGGAATACGCCGAGAATGACAATGCACAATACTGCAGTCGGAGTAAACTCAGGCTTTGTGCTTATAATAAACGGCAAGCCGACAAGAAACGTAAACAGCTGACCGTTGACTATGCCGCTGAAGCGCTCATCACCTTCGATGTTGCCGACTGCGAGGAACATACCGGCCATCGCCATACCGGAGGCAATGGCTACGAAGTTGCCGAGGATGTATCCGGGTTTGAGCTGATCAAAGAAGAACAGAGCGATACCGATAAGTGTGGCAATGACAACGGCAAGATCCTGACGGCGTATCTTCTGCTTGAATATAAGGGCCGAAAAAATCACGATAAATACAGGGCTGGTAAACTGCAGCACTATCGCATTTGCCGCCGTAGTAAGCTTGTTGGCAACCGTAAAGCAGGTATATACACTGCCTGCAAAAAGGCCCGCAATAAGCGTGCGCCGGTTAAGAACGTATTTACGGTGTGTAATTAACATATAAGCTGCGATTGTCATTGCAGCTATAAGGCTGCGTATACCCGCAATGACAAATCCGTTCCACGGAATAAGCTTTATAAATATGCCGGCAACGCTCCAAAGCGTTGCACAGATAAGCATTTCAATTGTCGCTACACTTTCTTTTTTCATTAGGTCACATCTCCGGATTACAGATATTATATTAATCAAGGCTTTTATATGCTGTTTGTTATTAAAATAGAAAAACAGGGGCGTGCACGCACGCCCCCTACATTGCAGAAATAATTAATAAATCACTCGGAAAAATCAGAGTTAATGAGCTCGGACAGGGTTGCGATTGCTTCCTCTTCATCCGCACCGTCAGCGATTATCTTAATAGCAGTGCCCTTGACAATACCAAGGGAGAGAACACCAAGAAGGCTCTTCGCATTGACACGGCGCTCATCCTTTTCGACCCATATGCTGCTCTTAAACTCGTTGGCTTTCTGAATGAAGAAAGTCGCGGGTCTGGCATGAAGACCTACCTGATTGTTGATGACTACTTCTTTGCTTATCATACTCGCCACTCCTTAAAAATCTATTGTAATTAAGATTAATTTACACCACTTTGTGCAGTATCTAATTTATCAAATTTTTGGCCGTACGTCAACCGATTTTACGCGATTCGTTATTTTACACATTTGTTACGTCGAGCAAGCCAAAATTTTATTTCAGTTCGACAACAGTAACGCCTGTCTCACCCTCTCCGTAACGACCGAGTCGGAAAGACTTTACAGCTTTGTTTTTCTTGAGCATTTGCTGTATTGCGGCGCGCAGTACGCCGGTTCCCTTGCCATGAATTATTGTGACCGTTTTTAGACGGGACATCACGGCGCTATCGATATACCGCTCCGCTGCAAGCACGCCTTCTGCGGCTTCCATACCGCGCAGATCTATCTCTGAAGCAACACTTGCCGTGCGCAGCTGAGCCGCGGCCGAGGCTGAAACGCTGATCTTTTTCTTCGCTGTCTCATTCTCAAGCAGCAGCACTTCGTCCTCCTTCGCCGTAACATTCATTATTCCGGCGCGCAGAGTAAGTACTCTGTCAGCAGATACGGAAATAACCTCCGCCTTAAGCCCCATAGACTTTATCTTAACAGTGTCTCCGGGCCTTATTTCACGTGAAGACTTTTCCTCAACGGGTGCGGGAGCTGCCGGTCTCAGGCTGTCCTCATGCTTATTCAGACGACGACGGAGCTCGCTGCGTGCCTCGTTTATGCGCTGGGTATCGTCCTCATCATTGACGTGCTTCTTCATTTCGTCAAGCTCTGCAAAAACCTCTTCTGCCGTGGCGCGCGCTTCGCTTATTATACGTTCGGCTTCACGACGGGATTTCTGATCGGCCTTTTCAAGACGAACCTCAAGTTCTGCCTTGAGAAATGCGGCTTTTTTCGCATTTTCCTCTGCCTGACGCAGCTTCAAAGCCGCCTCAGTTCGGTCTTTTTCCAGCATCAGCCGTGTCTGCTCGAGCTTCTCTATTGTCGCTTCAAAGCTCGCCGATTCGGAACTGACACGTGACTTTGCATCCTCTATTACATCATCGCTGAGTCCGAGACGTTTGGAGATTGCAAAGGCGTTGGATTTTCCCGGAATGCCTACGAGCAGCCTGTATGTGGGTCTGAGAGTCTCTACGTCAAATTCACAGGATGCGTTCTGTACTCCCGGCTCGTTTGTGGCATACACCTTCAGTTCGGCATAGTGCGTGGTCGCCGCAATCACCGAACCTCTGTGACGCGCTTTTTCAATAACTGCTATAGCAAGTGCCGCTCCCTCTGTCGGGTCAGTTCCTGCGCCGAGCTCATCAAATAATATAAGCGAGCGTTCATCGCATTCGTCAAGTATACTGACGATATTCGTCATATGTGCAGAGAACGTGGAGAGATTCTGCTCAATGCTCTGTTCATCACCGATATCGGCAAGGATGTGGCTGAAAACCGGAATATTGCTGCCGTCCCCTGCCGGAACATGCAGGCCGCACTGATTCATCGCAGCAAGAAGACCTATTGTTTTCAGCGATACCGTTTTGCCGCCGGTGTTTGGGCCGGTAATAACAAGTGTGTCAAAGCTGCTGCCGAGCTCAAGATCTATCGGAACCGCCTTGCTTCTGTCGAGCAGCGGATGGCGCGCGCGGCGCAATACTATGCCGCGTTCAGGCTCGTCACCTGCCTGCTGACAATCGAGTTTATACGAAAGCTTTGCCTTGGCAAATATGAGATCAAGGCGTACAAGCATTTCAAAGTCTTCCTCTATATCTGTGCGATGCTCCGCACATTCTGCTGAGAGCTCAGCCAGTATACGATCTATTTCAAGCTTTTCCTTTGCAGCAAGCTCCCGCAGCTCGTTGTTTGCCTTAACCGCCGCCATCGGCTCAACAAAAACGGTCATGCCTGACGCCGAAATATCATGCACAAGGCCGGGAACAGATCCCTTGAATTCCGCCTTGACAGGCACCACATATCTATCGGAGCGCATGGTTATTATCGGCTCCTGCAGTATCTTTGCATAACTTGGCGAGGAAATTATTTTATTCAGTGCATCACGTGCGCGTGCCGCTGCGGCGCGCATTTGCCGGCGAATGCTTGTAAGCTCGTGCGATGCGCTGTCGGCTATCTCGTCCTCGCCGACGATAGATGTGTTTATCTTCTCTTCAAGAAATTTATTAGCGCGCAGGGCATAAAAGAGGCTGTCGATGCAAGTCTTTCCAACGCTGTCATCGGCGATATACCCACGCACAAGCCTTGCGCATTGAAGCACCCGCGCAATATCCGTAAGCTCCCGCGTATTCAGAGCGCCGCCGAGATCCGCCCTCGCGAGCGATGCGCGTACATCCTTCACCCCGGAAAAAGACGGGCTCTGCCGCACCGTCATCATGTTTTTGGCAGCTGTTGTCTCTTCCTGACGGCGCTTAACTTCAGCCGGCTCCGTTGACGGTGTGAGTGTTGATGCGCGCTCCTTTGCAGCTTCCGAAACAGCTTCATGTGCAAGCATGCTCAGGACCGCCGGAAGCTCAAGCGTCAGCAGTGATTTTTCCGTAAAACTCATAGTTATCTCCGATTATCCGTGCAAATAAATATACAAATATAAAATATATCAAATTTGCACGCTTTTATAATATTCCAGTGTTGAATAATTTCTTTCCGTCTGGCGCAGAAGATAAGCCTCCGACGCGTTTGAGAGGCGCGAAAGCACGGCACCTTCTGCAGCGAATGAGAAAAGACGCTTAGGCGGTGCATCTACAACGTATCGCATTGCAGCAAGAGACGCATTGCACAGCTGTGCCGTGGGACCAAGATCGTTATTTCGGCAGCGTCGACAGCAGAGTGTTCCGCTCGTCAGTCCAAAGTACGGATCTTCAGGTTCGCTCGCTCCGCAGACAGCACAGCAGCTTAATTCCGGTGTATACCCTGCAATGCACATGAGACGAAGTTCAAACGCTGCTTTTATCTGCTTTTGATTATATAAGCCCCGGCTGAGCGCGTACATTGAATTCAAACCGAGCTGCAGCAAAGGTTCATCCGGTTGATCCTCCACGCTGACTGCATCTATGCACTCGGAAAAATAGCTTGCAAGCGCAAACGCCGTGATGTCCGTACGCAGCCCCTGGAAAGGCTCAAGCACGACACCCTCGTTAACTGTCCACTTTCCTCTGTTGAAGAAAAGTGTGAGCTCAGAATACGTAAGCTGCTGCGTTGCAGCCGCGATCTTGCTGCCCTTGCGCAGCGCTCCCCGCGCTTTCACGCTGATTTTGCCGTGCTCCTTTGTGAGAAGGTTTAATATTCTGTCGGACTCCTTGTACCTGACTTCGCGCAGAACAAGCGCTTTCACTGTCTCGTACATGACGCACAGACCTCTGTATCAGTCATTATTAAAGCCGAAGTTACGCAGCAGCGACACAGAATCACGCCAATTTTCCTTGACCTTGACCCAGGTCTGCAGATTGACTTTTGTGCCCATAAATTCTTCTATGTCCTTGCGCGCAAGCTCGCCTATCTTTTTGAGCATTGCGCCCTTTTTGCCAATGATAATGCCCTTATGAGATTCCTTCTCGCAGTATATCGTCACCTCAAGGTCTATGATGCCGTTGTCCCGCTCGCTAAAGCGCGTGACCTCTACAGCCGTGCCGTGAGGTATCTCCTTATCAAGGCAGGTCAGCAGCTTTTCACGCACCAGTTCCGCACATATCTGACGTTCGGGCTGGTCCGTTATCATGTCGTCCGGGAAAAGATGCGGCCCCTCGACTGCGTACTTCTCCATCTCATCTAAGAGTTCTCCCGTTCCTTCGCCGGTCTTTGCCGAAATCGGTATGATAGAAGCGAAATCATACTGGGCAGAATAGAGAGCCATGACCTCAAGAAGTCTCGCCTTCTCTACCGTGTCTATCTTATTTATAACCAGCACGGCCGGGGCGCCGGTTTCCTTAAGCTTTGCAAGCAATGCTTCCTCCTGCTTGCCGATCTCCGCCACAGGTTCTACGAGCAGCAGCACGAGATCAACATCCGCCACACTCTGGCTGACGACGTTCACCATGTAATCGCCGAGACGCGTACGCGGCTTGTGGAAGCCCGGAGTATCCATTATAACAAACTGTGTTTCTCCGTGCTCAACTATTGCAGTGATTCTATTGCGCGTTGTCTGCGGCTTATCTGAGACAATGGCTATTTTCTCGCCGACAAGCGCATTTGTAAGTGTGGATTTCCCTACGTTCGGTCTTCCGCAGACGGTTATCATTGCAGACTTTGTCATTATTTACTCTCCCTTATTTCACTCATCGCCCATTATGGCTTTCTCTCTTGCACGCATAGCGCGCTTCATCTCGCCCTCATCCACGTGATCGTATCCGAGCAAATGCAGTACGGAATGAACTGTAAGATACATCAGCTCCCGCTCATAGCCGTGGCCGAACTCCTCGCCCTGCGCCTCACAGCGCGGCACAGAGATCATCATATCGCCGAGCAGCACTGCGCCGGTATCCATGTCCCGCTCGCAGCCTTCGTCGCTGAAATTGCCGGGCACAAGCTCATTTTGGGGAAAGCTGAGCACATCTGTTGCCCGGTCCACTCCGCGGAATTCATTGTTCACGCTGTGGATTCCATCGTCATCGGTTAACATAACGCTTATAATGCAGGGTACATCTATACCTTCCGCATCTAATGCCATGCATGCCGCCTTTTTTATAAGCGCTGCAGAATTGTTGTGCCCGAGATTTTTCACCTCACGGCTGACGTATATCTCATGCTTCATTTCTGTTTCCTCTTAAAATTCTTTGCCGGCAGCTTCTTGATCTGCTCAGCCGGATTTTTCTTGTCGTATATCTCGTAGGCCTCTATTATCTTCTGCACAAGACGGTGACGCACAACGTCTGAACCGGTGAGTGTGCATATGGCGATATCATCTATCCCTTCGAGTACCTTCATCGCGACCTTTAGTCCGCTTGTTTTATCCTCCGGCAGATCTATCTGCGTAATATCGCCTGTGATGACAACTTTAGAGCCGAAACCAATTCGCGTTAAGAACATCTTCATCTGCTCGCGGGATGTGTTCTGCGCCTCGTCGAGAATTATAAAGCTGTCGTCCAGCGTGCGTCCGCGCATATATGCCAACGGTGCAACCTCGATATTTCCGCGCTCAAGATATTTCTGATAAGTGTCCGCACCGAGCATATCAAAAAGCGCATCATAGAGCGGGCGCAGATACGGATCAACCTTGCTCTGCAGATCACCGGGAAGGAATCCGAGGCGCTCCCCTGCTTCAACGGCGGGGCGCGTGAGAATTATTCTGTTTACCTCCTCCGCACGAAATGCTGCAACTGCTGCTGCAACCGCAAGATAGGTCTTTCCAGTACCTGCGGGGCCGATGCCGAGCGTAATAGTGTTCTTTGCAATCGCATCGCAGTATGTCTTCTGTCCTATCGTTTTCGGCTTTATCGGCTTGCCCTTGGCAGTTATGCATACCACATCTCCCGCCAGCTCTTCTATCTTGGTTTCGCGGCCTTCCTTTACAAGTTTAAGAATATAGCGCACGTTTTGCGCATCGATGTTTTCTCCGCGGGCGGCAAGCATTAAGAGGCCGTTTATCGCCTTTTCCGCAAACATAACGCTCTCCTCTTCGCCGCAGATATGAATCATATCGTCGCGGTCGAGAACTTTCACGCCAAGCTCGGTTTCGATTATACGCAGGTTCTGATCAAACGAGCCGAACACGCTTATAACATGCTCCATTCTGTCAACTTTTATGGTCTGTTCTATCATATATAAGTTGATCCTTTCACGATTTGTGAATTCTTCAAATACAGACATTCAAGTATATATTATCTACAATTATAGCACATACGTCAACCTTCTTTTTCACTCTTTTTCGCTTTGAGTGCGCAAGATATGGACAAATTATTAATACTGTGTTATATAATATGCAGTAATGAGTTACATTACTTTGGGGAGAGTATATTTTACAATGAGAAAAAGGATAGATTCACTGCAAAGCCTGCGTGCACTTGCATTTATCGAAATATTTCTCGGGCATTGCGGCATATCGCCGTTTATGGGTGCTTTGGGTGTATCAATATTTATAATACTGTCCGGGTTTTGCATGGCAATAAATTATATTCCGAAGCTGGAAACCCTGCCCTCGGATGTAATCGGCTGCGTAAAATTTGCTGTTTCTAAAGTAAAAAAGCTCTACCTGCTGCACATTATTACGGCGTTTTTCGCCGTGCTTCTGCGCGGTGCCCCGGAGAGCATAACGGGATTTATAAAGCTTGCAATTAACATTCTCCTGCTGCAAAGCCTCTATCCAAGCTCCGGCGTATATTTCTCATATAACGGAATCGCGTGGTATCTCTCAACGTACATGTTTATATGTATGTTTGCCCCTGTAATACTGAGGTTTATTGCCGCCAGAAACGAAAAAAAGCAGCTTATTATCCATACGCTGCTTATAATAATTCTTATGCTCGTATGCGGCCTTGCAACATCTGTAATTCATGTGCCGCTGGGTGATGATTTTGCAAAATGGTTCACTTATATTTGCCCTGCATACAGATTGTTGGATTTCGCACTCGGCGTGATTCTTGGGCAAGCCTATTTAATGCGTAAGAACCTCCCTGAGCTGAGCACAGCAAAATCTATCACAATGCTGCTCATTGCCGGCGCTTTACTATGTTTATATACCGCATTTCTCCGCTTGGGCCTTGGCGGAATTCAGTATAATCTTTATTTTGCTCCCGTTTCGCTGCTGCTCATCAGTTTATTTGCACGCAGCGGCGGCGCACTTATGAAGCTTTTCAAAGCTCCGATGCTTATCAAGCTCGGAAATCTGTCATCAACGGCGTTTCTTATCCATCAGCTGACGATACAAGGGCTAAGACAGTTCATGGTAAATTGGGGGCTGCATAGCGGCAGATTAAGCTTAGCCCTGCTCGCACTCGTGAGCTTTGCGGCAACGCTCGCGCTGGTGAAGTTATATAACGTGATAAGATCGGCTGTGTCTCAACCCATTTGATCGCGAATATTCTATAATTGATACGAATATAATCTAACAAACGATACACCGCACACAGCATTAGCGAGTATAATCGGCTCGCCAATGACCATGTGCGGTGTTTTTTATATTATTATGCGTCGAGGTCGATCCACATGGCGGGACGAACACAGCCGCTATCATTTCTGACATGGGTGCCACGGGAGATGACGCCGCCGCCGATGCCGACGTTGGCAGCATAGTACTGATTGAGGCCGGGCGAACGCAGCCACCACCAGCAGGTGGAGGCGCCTTCCACTCTGTAGTTGTCAATTGTGCGCGCGCCATTTGCTGTCGCATATGCTGTAGGGGCACACAATCTTGCTTCATCTGACGCAAAGTATTTGTTGGCCTCATCTATGCTCAGTAGGAATATTTTGTCTTCAGTTGTCTGTATTATGGATTGCTCCGCTTCACTAAAAGCTTCGTTGAGAAACGTCCCGTTCAACCATGTACGTACTGTACAAGTTTCCCACGTTACGTTTTCTCGTTTATTGTTATAAGGTTTGGCATCAAGCGCATATTTGCTGATTACTAGAATTCTTTTATTCTCTTTTGCAAGTACCAGCCATTCTATGTCTTCTTTGCCGTTGGCTGTATTATTATCCTGCTCGTACGTGCCGAAGGTTATGTATTCACCCTCAGTTGCGACAAGCATCTTATACCTATCATATATGCTTGCAGCTATTTCCACGCTATCCTTATATCCATCTAATGCAATAAGGCTTTCATAGGCTTCGATGATGTTCCCTTCATTTATCAAGGCAACGGCTGCGTTATATTTGTTGTTTGGTATTATTACTTTTATGATTACAAGCGCAATTGCTATCACTGCACATATTGCCAAGATTGCTTGTTTTGTGTTCTTTACAGCTTTTTCACGTGCTATGCGCTCGGCTTCTTCACGTTCCGCTTTTTCTTTTGCAAGTCGTTCATCGCGCTCTGACTTCAACGCTTCAAAGTCACAGGCAAGCAGCGATTCGAGCTTATTTCCGCACTTTTGGCACGCCACTTCTTCTTGATGATTTAATGCCCCACAGGCGCAGTACCAGAGATCGAGCACTTTCTCCGGCTTTGCTGTCTTCTGGTTAAAATGCATAGCGTATTGTTTTACAAGTTCAGCATCCTGCAATACTAACGCAAGTGATGTCAGTTCAGGCAATACAGACGTATATTTCTGATCATTTTCCCAAACACAATTATCTTTAAATAAGACCTTGTTAACAGTAACCTCAAAAGAACGAGCTGATGTACTCTTCAGGGGAACAAGTGTCTTCTGCCCAAATTCTTCGTCTCGCACCGCACTCAAATCAAGATACTCAAAGGAAATGTCTCCGCTAAGTTTCTCACCGAAACAGTCAAAAGCAGAAATATTTAGGCGTAATGCTTTTATCTTTTTGTTTGAGATATTCTTAATCTTCAGCTGTGCAAACACATTACCCGTCTTATTGTCCTTCAATAACGCTCCGGCGGACAATATAACCGGTGATCCCTCTATATACAGGTTGTTTTTTGCCGTAAATACTCTTATATATCTTTCTGCCATAGCCTTTACCTCAAATGTCCGGTATTTCGTCTTCCGCTGGTTGATCAACAGAAGCATTTTTCGACGTGTTATCTTTTATATCTTGCAAAAGCTGTATATGTTCTCCAAAGGCATAGAAAGCAATCCCGGTTAAGAATGCAGAAACTGCGCATGACAGAAATAAAATAAAACCAAGCTCATCTACGGTACACGCTATTACTAGTCCGCCGATAAGTATGAGTATTGCCCCTACAATTCCTGTTGTTTTCAATATGTTTGCTACTTTGTTTTCATTCATCTCTTGTGTCCTCCTTTTATAATTAATTTTAATAGTGCTCAAACGCGCAAAAAGCGC
>CAVAPH010000021.1:0-15719 GCA_963590455.1 bacterium
AGTGTTTTTATCTGCTCATTCGCAGCGTCACCACTTGCGTTTGGCGGCGACTTGAATTATATTAGTAAAAACAGCCGGCATAATCGCCATAAGCGTCATGATTAAATTTGCGGAGGTGCGAAATGAAGAAGATTATCATACTCATCGGAAATTACGGCTCGGGAAAGACTGAGATTGCACTGAACATTGCGATAAAGTCTGCCGCGGAGGGCAAGAGAACCCAGGTAATAGACCTTGACCGCATAAACGACTATTTCCGTATGTCGGACAATGTAAAGCTGCTCGAAGACAGCAATATAAATCTCGTATCTCCGACATTTGCAGGAGCGGGGGTTACGCAGACAAACATGCCCGCGGCAGTGGCGTCTGCCTTCGCGCAGGACTGGGATCTTGTCGTCTTCGATGTCGGCGGAGATCCGGCGGGGGCGCTCTCCCTTGCGAGATACCATCAGGACTTTGCGCAGCTCGACCCGGGGCAGCTTGAGGTTTACGACATAGTAAACGTGTTCCGCCCGATGTCGGAGACGGCGGAGAAGATTATCAAGCTGAAAGGTGAGATGGAGGGCTTTGCGCGCCAGACGGTGACGGGTTTTGTAAACAACTCAAATCTTATGAGCTTTGCGAGTGCCGACGATCTGCGCCGGGGCTATGATGTCATCCGCGAGGCTTCGGACATGACAGGCATACCCGTGGTATACACGACAGGGCGCGAGAATATTCTCAAAGAGTTTCTCTTAGACGGCCGCGATAAAAAATATATAGGCGAAGCCGTCCCGCTCGTGACATACATGCAGCGCGATGTTGACACGTTTGCAAACGGCACGTCAATGCGAGGCCCCCTCGGCAGAATGGGCAGTATATAAATTTATAATTTCTCGGGCATCCGATTTAACGGGTGCCCGATTTTCACACCCAGATCCCGGCACTATTGCGTTGCAATCAGACCTCAGCCGTGATATAATCAAAAAAGAATTGAATAGCTTTTGCGGCGCCGGCTGTAATGGCTGGCCTAACAAGGAATCCGGTGAGAATCCGGAGCAGTCCCGCTGCTGTATTTGGGGACGAGGGCATAAAATGTCACTGCGCGCATAAGACCTGGGGTCAGAGCGTGTGGGAAGGCTTGCCTGAGAATGAACCATGAGTCAGAAGACTTACCGTGAAGGCTGTGTGTCATCCGTCCCGAGGAGGAGCAGGCGGCCATTTTTTTGACGCAGCGAAAGCTGGGTCAGATTTGCCGTGTGCAGCCGTCTCGAAAGAGGGCTGCATTTTTCTTGCCCGTGCGGATGCTCAAGAATACAATCGGAGGGGAGCGGTTTTAATGCGCGCGGACGTATTGGCAACACTCAAAAAGATAACCTACGAATGATGCGGATGACGGCGTAAGATCGCAAGTCAGTATACAGGAAAGAGAATGCATTTTCGGAGGTAGACATGAAAAAAAGACTACTGTCGTTTTTCCTCGCGCTCATCATGGTGATGAGCCTTGTTCCGGCCTATGCCTTTGCGGAGGAAGACGAAACAGATACACAGCCGCAGGAGACTATCGAAGCGACAGAAACCCCGGCGGCAGAGCACACCCAGACACCTGCAGAGGCAACGCCGACTGCGGAACCGACGGCCGAGCCGACGGAGGCACCGGCCACGAACGCAGTTGAAGAAGCGGTTAGCGAGGAGCAGACGATTTCGCTTGCCGCGCTGTCTTCAACATACGTCGCGGCGTTTGATGAGAGCCTGCTCAACGGCATACCGGTGACGGCAGATGCCGGCTCGGGCACAACAGGATGGGGCGTGCGCAACGGATATCTCTGCTCCGGCAACAGCGGCAGGAGCTACAGCAGCAGTACGCTGACCCTCACCCTGACGAGTGATGCCCTGATAAGCTTTGAATACAAGGTATCAACGGAAGCAAAATACGACAAGGTAACTATAAGTCATAATTCGACCGTGCTTGTCGATGCCGTCAGCGGCGAGATCGATTGGACCGCACTGCAGGTCGATGCCAAGAAGGGCGACACGATTACCGTTACCTACAAGAAGGACGGCAGCGGCGATGCCGGCGATGACTGCGTGTATCTGCGCAATTTCGCGGCAGGAGATCCGATACTCGTCAGCTTTGATGCAAACGGCGGCACCGGCGAGATGGATACGCAGAAGGTCTACGGCAGCACAGCGCTCAAGCAGAACGCCTTCACCAAGGACCACGCAGTATTTATCGGCTGGGCCGAAACGGCTGACGGTGAAGTGAAATACACCGAC
The DNA here is from genome assembly GCA_963590455.1 of bacterium. Classification (GTDB taxonomy): domain Bacteria; phylum Bacillota; class Clostridia; order Oscillospirales; family Oscillospiraceae; genus Limivicinus. Next base: position 2,257 of record CAVAPH010000021.1, read on the forward strand.
GGGCAGCAGATAGACAAGCCCGAGAGCGATATCACGCTGTACGCTGTCTGGGCAGATGCCTGTGTTATAACGTTTACGGATGCAAATACGAGTGTAAACGTCAAGACCGGCGATGCTATCAGTGCCGATAAAATTCCCGAGGTGAGCAAAAAAGGATACAAGCTTGCCGGCTGGTACTGTGACGGTGTGCAGCTTGATGCGTCGGCTGCAGTAACCAAGGACGCAAGCTACACTGCCTCATGGACGCCGATAAGCTACACCGTGCGCTTTGATGCAAACGGCGGCACCGGCATAATGGACGAGCTGTCGCTCAGCTATGATCAGAAGGTTTCTCTGCCGAAGAGCATATTTGCCCGCAGCGGCTATAAGTTTGCAGGATGGAGCAACGGCGTTTCGCATTATGCGGATGAAGAAGAGGTCTGCAATCTCACTGCCACGGACGGCGATGTCCTGACCTTCAAGGCCGAATGGACCGGCAACAGCGTCGCAGTCACCGTAGATCTGAACTATGAGACGGAGGGCCGTATTACTTCGCGTGTGGGCGTCGTCGGCTCAAACTACAACTATGTGCTCAACGAGACGAGCGGCAAGGCGAGCTACTCTGAATTAAAGGATCCGACCCGCGACGGTTATAAATTCGCAGGCTGGTTTAGTGCGGCCACTGGCGGGGAAGAGATAACAAATCAGTATAAATTCACCGCTGATGACTCTACGAACGGCATCACGCTCTACGCCCACTGGGTTGAGGCTGTAACCGTCACGTATGATGCCAACGGCGGCAAGTGCTACACCACGAGCAAGACCATAGCCAAGGGCAGCACTCTCGGCTATCTCCCGAGTGCGACATTGAGCAACAAGGCCTTTGAAGGCTGGTACACTGCCGCAGAGGGCGGCGACAAGATCGAGACGACCACGCCCATAAATGAGAGCATGACGCTCTACGCGCACTATCGCAGCTATAATTACAAAATCAGATTTAACGCGAAGAGCGGCGAAGGCAGCATGGATGATGTGACCGTGGATTTCGGCGTTGATTATACGCTTCCGGAGTGCACGTTCACCCGCGAGGATTACATTTTCCAGGGCTGGAGCACTTCATCATGGAGCAGCACCGTAAAATATGAGGACGGCGCAGTTATCAACCGCGAGTATGACAGCTGGTACAATGACGACGGCGAGACCTTTTCACTCTACGCGGTCTGGAAGGAGACGACCTTTGGCGCGGCCTTCAAGGCAATAGAAAATAAGCTCCCCACCGGAAACATAGTCCGCAGCACAGGCTCTCTCGGACTTCCCGAGAGCGGGACGGGCTGGACCGTGAGCTATTCCGGCAGTGATGACGGTTATATAAGCGGCGGCGAGATACTCGCAGTTCCGGAGAGCGGCAGCAAGACCGTAACGCTCACTGCCACCGTGACCGAAACCGCAACCGGCGAAACCAAGAGCCGCGAATATACGCTTGTTATCTACTCCGACGAAGCAGTTGCTGCAGAGAGCACGCTGAAAAAAGCGCTGTATTCACTGCCGTATCGCTTTGAGCCTGCATATGATACGGACAAGAACGCGAACACCGCACTTGAAGCAATTCTTGCGGGAAAAGGCTACGACGGGATAACAGTCAGCGTTAAAGCACGCGCAGAGGCGACAAATAAGCTGGCATCCGTTGAGGAGGACGGCAGCATCTGCTATTATTTCAATCCCGAGATGACCGGCAGCGGCGCGTATTTTTACGTGACGTTTGTATTCTCCCTCAACGGCGCGTCGGTTGAAAAGCAGATTTACACCCACCTCACATGGGATATTGACCGCGCCCGCGAGGCACTGAATGCAGAACTTGACCGTGTAAGCGTGCCGAGCGTAGTGACCATCGGCACAATAAGCACACTTCCTCGCTACTCCGTCAAGGAGGGAGCGGACGAGGCAAGCATCGATTACGATTCCAACGCAGATCTCAATACCTGGGCGGTTATGACCTGGGAGAGCAGCGCAAATTATATCAAGGTCGGTACGGCACCAAGCACGCCTGTTTACTCGCCCTATCCCGTGACGATTTTACCGGATGAGGCAAGAGTAAAGGTCACGCTCACCGCAACAATGAGCCTCAACACGGTGAAGGATTCCGACGGGAACTATCTCAGCGCTTCCAAGAGCTTTGAGGTAACCGTAAAGCCCTCGGATGAAGACCCGCGCGATGCCCTCAGATATGAGCTCGGCGAAAAGCTTGATGCGGCGCTCAAGGATCCCGGCCTGCGTGACTTTACCACCGGCGAGAAGCTCGACACCGGCAATGTCACCGGCGACATCCGTTTCCCGACCACGCGCGATATAGGCATTGACGGCAAGTATCAGCCTGTCACTATTACAAGCTCCGATGAGTCCGTAATAAAGACGCCGGATGTCAACAACTCTGCCCGCGCGGAAGTGTACCGGCCTCTGCCCGGCTCCGATCCCGTTGATGTAACCGTCACGATCACCATAACAGATAAGGAGACGGAGGTCACCGTTTCACGCGACATCACCGTAACCGTCAGCCCGCTCACCAATGAGGAGATAGAGGCGGAGACGGCGCTGATGGAGCAGGTCAAGGCGCATTATTTTGACGGCATAAAGAACGAGAACACCGATCCCGAGGAGATAACGACGGATCTGCGCCCGTTCCTTGAGGCCAGCATGTCCGACGGAGAGCTCGTCTGGGCGTACAGCTATGACACCATGACCGGCAACGGTATAGTACCCGTAGCGATGGACGGCTGGGAAGTCGAGGAGAGCTGGCGCACGTTCAAGTCATCCAACGCGAAGGTAATAACCCACGAGAATCTGCTTGTCACACGCGACACGGAGCATAAGCGCGTCACCGTTACAAGCTGGCTTTCAAGCGAGAAGTACGGCAAGTACGCCGAGATGTACCCCAATGATGCACGCTTTGCCGCGCTTTACAATCAGCCCGTGTCTGCGGAGCTTATAGTTCTCGGCACAAACCCGACGAAGGACAAGCCCGAGGACAACAATATGCGCGTGACCTTCGCACTCACCGATAACGGCAACGCCTGGTATACCGTGGCATATGACGATCTTCTTGAGGGCGCGACGGCTTTTGATCTCTTCAGGCGCGCAATGGCCGAGGGCGGCTACGCGTATGCAGGCGGCAAATTTGTCACCGGCGTTTCGATGCCCGGCGGCGGAATGCTTTATAACAAGTCCCGCGGAGAGTATTCCGGCTGGATGTATTCCGTAAACGGCAATATACCCGAGCTTGTAATGACGGAGTATTACCTCTCAGACGGGGACGCGATGGTGTTCTTCTATACCGATGACTATCGCGAGATTCTCGGTATGTCCAAGTACACGGTGCAGCAGGTTATAGATTTGATAAACGCCATAGGCACGGTTGACAAGTCAAGCGGCGATAAAATCGTTGCAGCGCGCACGGCCTATGATACCCTGCGCGACAGCGACAAGGCCAAGGTGACAAACCGCAGCACACTCTTTGCGGCAGAAAAGAAATACGCAGAGCTGATACGTGACTCTGCTGCACGCTTTAAGGATATCTACACATCCACCGGCGACTATATCAGCGAGATGGATGAGAACACGCTCTGCAACTTCGGCGGGGAGTGGCTGATCTTCGGCCTTGCCCGCAGTGAGAGAGATCTCCCTGAAATCTATGAGGCGTATTACTCCGCAGTCGAAAAATATGTGAGTGAGAACATTGACGACAGCGGCCGACTTGATGCCACACGCGCGACGGACAATGCAAAGCTGGTTATCACGCTCTCGGCCATTGATAAGGACGTCACCGATGTCGGCGGACATAATCTCCTCACGGCGCTTGCCGATATGAACTATGTCAAGTCCCAGGGCCTCAGCGGCGCGATATATACGCTCTTGGCTTTTGACTGCCGTGATTACGAGATCCCGGATGCGCCCGACGGAAAGCTGCAGACGACGCGCGAAGAGCTTATAAGCTTCATCCTTGACAGACAGCTCGCAGACGGCGGCTGGGCATATTCCGGCGACAGTGCCGAGTCCGACATGACCGCCATGGTGCTGCAGGCACTCGCTGCGTATTATTCCGAGAACGAGGATGTCAAGACGGCAGTCGACAAGGCGATCAATCGTCTCTCCGAGATACAGACGACCACCGGCGGCTTCACGAGCGGAAGCTCCGTAACGCCTGAATCCGCAGCCCAGGTGATAACCGCCCTGACTGCTCTCGGCATAGATCCGGACACCGACAGCCGCTTTATAAAGAACGGTGTCAGCGTACTTGATTCCCTGTGCAGCTTCTACGTAGAAGGCGGCGGCTTCTCACACGCCATGTCCGGCGAGCTTAACGAGCTTGCGACCGCACAGAGCTATTACGCACTCTGCGCATACTGGCGCTTCACCCAGAATAAGACCGCATTGTACGACATCACAGACCTCGACGCAGCAGCCGAGGCAGCATAAAGCATAAAATAAAATTATCTCTCGACGATTTTGGTACTTAATCGTCGAGAGATTTTTTTGCTTATTATAATATTTCATCCGTGTCGATAATAAATCGCTCGGAGGCGTTTATGATGGTGGTATCACCGTAGCGGCGTATGCGCTCAAACGAGGGGCCGGCGTATCTCTGGTGCACATGACCGTGAACAAGATATTTCGGCTTATATTTGTCGAGCAGGGGGAGAAATGCCTCAAAGCCGCGGTGCGTTATATTGTCCTCGTCTCCGTAGCCGCGGACGGGAGCATGTGTGAGCACAATATCCACGCCCTTTGAGCGATAGAGCTTGAACGCCAGCTTTTTTATGCGCCGCTGCATCTGCTGCTCCGTATACTGATACGGCCCGCGGTTGTACATCACGCAGCCGCCGAGACCCAATATGCGCAGCCCGTTGACCGTGACGAGCTTGTCGTCGATGCAGTCGCAGCCCTCCGGCGGAAGTCTGTCGTATGTCCCGTCGTGATTGCCGTGAACATATAACAACGGGCGGTTTGCCATTGTGACGAGAAAGCTGAGATAATTTGCCTTCAGGTCGCCTGCGGAGAGTATCATGTCGATTCCGGCGAGTCTGCCCGGGCGGTAGTGGTCCCAGAGATATGCGCTCTCCTCATCGGATACGACGAGTATTTTCATATATGCTGCGCCTCCTTCGTCGGCGGAAGATCGTTCCTGTATATTCCCAGCAGCCTCACCAAGCCCTGCGAACGGGGAGAGAGCTCGTCAAAGCTCGGCAGTCTGCCGTCAATATTTTCGCACAGCCAGTCCATCTTCATTATGTCCTCCGCGCTCAGCTCATGCTCACTATCGCAGCGCAAAACGCCGTTTTGATCGACGATGCGTGTCTTGAACGGCGAGATGGAGCCCTTCGTCAATCCGAGCTTGAGAATTTCGGCGAGAGAATGCACGCCGTCCGGCAGGGTGGGGCTCAGCTGTACGTCGGTCACGCCGCTGTCCATGCCCCACCAGTAGTTAATCGCGCGCGAGGCGTGCATGTCGTTCCATGCGCCGGAGAATATGCTGTATATAACCTTCTCGTAAAAGCGTCCCCAGTGCCAGCAGGGCACGGCGAGCGGGAGCATGCTGCCGTCCGGCATGAGCTTATATGTGCCCCATTCAAGCGCCCAGTGTGAATTGACGGGATTAGTCGCATCGCGGTTGGATATGACGGTGATGCCCTCGTTCAGAAAATCTCCCAGAGGATCGCCGGGGGTGCAGGTCCAGCGGAGCTTTACTCTGGCGCGGGGGTTTGTCAGCCTCACACCGAGGGCGAAGGCGTTTATGCTTGCCGGAACGCCGAAAATCGGGTAATTCGAGATATAACCCACGGTGTCTGATTCGGCCATGGCCCCGGCGATGGCGCCGGTGATAAATTTGCCCTCGTATATTCGCCCGTAGTACATGCGCACGCCGGTATACGGCAGCGACAGGGCACAGTTGAGGACCTTAATATTGCCGTGCTCTGCGGCGATGCGGCGGCAGGCATCTATCATGTGCGGAGTGGTGGCGAAGATTACCTGCGCACCCTCCTCGGCGGCCTTCTGCATGGCAGTGTAATAATCCCCGTCATAGGCCTCGTATACTTTTATAGTCAGCTTGTCCTTCAGCCGCTCTTCTATATATTCGCGCCCGTGATCATGAGCGCGTGTCCACTCGCTCACCTTGGGGTCAAAGGCATAGATAAACGCAATATTCAGATGCTCCGGTCTCGCTGCACCCAGGAGCTTTGAGAGAAAGCTCTTGTCGTGCTCCTCCGGCTCGGTGCTGACCTCTATCGGGTCCTTCTCCGTCAGCGCTTTGATGTCCGACCAGAGCGCGGCAAGTGTTTTCGTGAGCTCCAATGAGGTGTGAGCCTTAATGTTGCTGAAGGGATAGACCTCAAGCCATACGAGCAGAGCTTCCGCCGCCGTGACATCAATGCCCTCCGTGTTCAGCCGGTCGAAGGTCTGACGGAAAAACTGGAAGCCTGCCGAAAAGGCCAGCCGCTCCTTTCCCGTCCACTCGTGGTTCTCGTCAAAGCCGAGCAATGCCTGCAGCCGCGCATACTGCCCTCTGTGCCGGAAAGAGATAAGATATGTGCGCGAGAGCTGATAGAAGCGCATAAACTCGTAATATACCTGTACGCCGTGATCCTCGGAATACTCTGGGACTATCCGCGTGACGTTGCCGGGAATGGTCGGCGCGTCGTAGCTTTTAAATACGCTTACGCGCTTGTTGCCCTCCTGTACGTAAAAGCGGCCCATGTACTCATAGCACTTTATCGGATCGCGTATGCCCTCGTCGCTCAGATGTGCTTCGCACAGGCTTACCCATTTTGCGCCGAACTCCGATTCCGCTTCCAGCAGCGGCATAAAATTACCTGCAATGGCAGAGACGCGCCCGGCGGATTTGGTGCCGACAATAAGCTCCGACGGGATGTTGACAAGGCCGATGTTTACGCGCCCGGCAACGGTTGATTCATCTATTATCTCGTCCAATACCGGCGGATACGGATATTCGCCGCGAATGACCGCGTTTTTATAATATTTCTGTCCCAGCTTCAGCGCATGGGCGTATTGATCCATTGCTTCCTGTCTGCTCATAAATACCCTCCGGAATATAATCCACTGTCTTACTCTATATACACAGCTTGAAAATACCACATCGTGCGCGCAATTTCAACGCCTTTTGCACTGCGATGCCGTAATTCTAACGGAATATTTAAGCGGCTTTTCAGGAAAATGTGACAGAATCACGGCGCAATGCCTGATTGCATTGGAGATCGATATGCGATATAATCAGGATCGAATCAATGTCGCTGAAGGAGAACTGGCGATGACTAAAGCTCTGAAGAATAACGACGGCTTTTTTGAGCGGGAGAGTACGCAGAAATTACTCTTCTGGCTTATACTTGCCGCCGGTATATTTGCGCGTGTATACCGCTTCGGCCTTGTGCCGAACGGATTAAATCAGGATGAGGCCTTTGCCGGCTACGAGGCGTGGTCGCTTCTAAACTACGGGATAGACACGGCGGGCTATCATAACCCCGTGTATCTCACGGCGTGGGGCAGCGGTATGAATGCGCTGGAAACCTACCTGATGATACCGTTTATAGCACTTTTCGGCTTAAAGGTCTGGGTTATACGCATGCCGCAGCTGATAGTCGCCTGCCTGAGTCTGCCGACGGTATACTCTCTTGTAAAGCGCACGGTTGACAGACGCGCCGGACTTATGGCGATGTTCATGCTTGCAATCTGCCCGTGGCATATCATTCTTTCACGCTGGGGGCTTGAATCCAATCTTGCGCCGGGATTTCTGCTGTTCGGACTGTATTTCTTCGTACGCGCGGCGGAGAACGAGCGGTATCTTCTGCTCTCGGCGCTGATGTACGGCTTGAGCCTTTACACATATGCCACGATCTGGCCCTTTGTCCCCGTGATTATATTATTGCAGCTTATATACTGCATGGCATATAAAAAGCTGCGCTTTTCGCGTTATCTCCTGCTTTTCGTGCTCATTCTCTTCATAATGGCGCTGCCGCTGCTGCTTTTCCTTCTCGTAAATTACGGCTATATCGACGAGATACGCACATCGTTCTTCTCAATTCCGAAGCTATTATATATGCGCTCAAGCGAGCTCTCCTTTGATGAGAAGGCGAAAAAGCTCGAGCTGCTGGGCGATATTTTCATCACGCAGAACGATAAAAACATATGGAACAGCCCGGAAAAATACGGATTGTTTTATTATATCACCATGCCGTTTGCACTCTTCGGGCTTATCTTCTGCATCCGTGAGTTCGTAATCGGGCTTCGCCGCCATGAGTACAGGCCGGCGTCAATGCTGACGGTGCAGTTTATAGTGGGGCTGCCGCTGTGTCTGCTGCTCAAGGCCAATGCCACCAAGATTAATATTCTCTTTATCCCCATCGTGATTTTTGCGGCGCTGGGCGCGTATTTCTTATCAACAGTGACGCATCGCCGTGTGCTGACCGGTATTGCCTGCATATATGCCGCACTGTTCATCGGCTTTGAGGTCTATTATTTTACGGACTACGACGAGGATACCCGTGCGCACTTCTCATATGGGCTGGAGCAGGCGCTGGAGATCGCGGAGGAGAAGGGCGAGAAAATCTATATCGATCAGAACGAGTTTTACACCAAGGTTCTGTTCTATACGCAGACGCCGGTTGATGTCTTCCGCGATACCGTGCAGTATCTATATTATCCCGCACCCTACCTGCATGCGCTAAGCTTTGATCATTATTACTTCTGGGTCAGCCCCTATCAGCCGGAGGACGACGCTGCATATATAATGCCCATCGGCTCCGACACCGGACTGCTCGAGGATGAGGGCTTTACTTTCGAATACTGCGGCTGCTACATGGTGGCCTATAAGGAGAACGGAGAATGAAAATCAGGGCAAATTATCACACGCACACGGTGTTTTGCGACGGCACGAATACTGCGGAGGAGATGGTATGTCAGGCAATCGCTCTGGGCTTTGAGCATCTCGGCTTTTCGGGACATATCGACGATTTTGCAGAGGTGGACAAGGAAAAGTATTTTCCCGAAATAAAGCGGCTTGAGACAAAGTACGGCGACAGAATAGAAATACTCCACGGGATAGAGCTTGATAATCTCCGCAAGCCGGAGGAGGCTGCGGGGGCGGAGTATATAATCGGATCTACGCATTATCTCAACGTACCTGTGGTTGACGGAAAGCCCATCTCTGTCGACGGACATGCGGAGAACGTAAAATTTCTTGCCGATGAGTATTTCGGCGGTGATTTTTACAAGCTGTCTGCGGCGTATTATGACTTTGAGGCACAGGTATATGACAGGCTTCATCCGACGTTTATCGGGCATTTTGATCTCATAACCCGCTTTAACGACCTGCCGCCGCAGCAGGGCGGGCATTTTCTCGATGAGGACGATCCGCGATATATAAGACCGGCGCTGGAAGCAATGGAATATCTTGTCTCCAAGGGAATGCCGTTTGAAATAAACTGCGGCGCCATAAACAGGAATCGAAAGCTTGAGCCGTACCCCGCACCGCGCCTTTTGCGTGCTCTGCATGACTTCGGCGGTGAAATTTTAATCTCATCCGATGCGCATCAGAAAGAGCTCCTGGACGGCTGCTTTGATATCGCCATTGAGCGTGCCCGTGCTGCAGGATTCAAGCATGTAAATATCTTGACCCGCGACGGTTCACAGCCGAGTGCAAGACCTGCGAACGCTGCACTCTACTGGGCGGAAGTGCCGATAGACAAGTTATAATTCAACATCACATGCCGGGGATGCAATTGCGTCTCCGGTTTTTTCCGTAATCCGGAGGTTCGTAAATTTGGAATTGTCAAATGCAATATACTGTGGTAAAATCTCAGAGAAAATATAAATAATAATTATGCTGGTGGAGTATCGGCATGATGCCAGTATGATACCGGTATGCTTCCGATGCCTTGCCGGGAAAAGAAAGGCATGTTGCAATTATGTGGTTTTGGTTTGCGATAATCGCACTTTTATGCTGGAGCGGTTCTGACCTCTTTTCAAAGATCGGCTGTCAGGACTCTGCGGATAAGTACAGCCATCTCAAGATGGTCACGGCAGTCGGCGTTGTCATGGGCCTGCATGCGGCGTACGAGATATTCATAGGCGGCGTTGAGATAAATGCAAACACGCTGCTGACATATCTCCCGGTTTCGCTGCTGTACATAAGCTCCATGGCCATCGGCTATATCGGCTTGAGATATATAGAGCTGTCTATTTCCTCCCCTATATGCAACAGCTCCGGTGCGGTCGTCGCAGTGCTTACGTTTGCAACGGTCGGCATTGGTGAGGATCTGCCGGCAATGGCACTCGTGGCAGTGGCATTCGTTTGCGTGGGCGTTATCGCACTGGGCGTGACAGAGGCAAACGAGGATGAAGAGCTGCGCCGCGCACGTCAGGATGAGTCGAACCGCCACTACGCCAAGAGCTGGCTTGCAATTACCATCCCCATAATCTACTGCCTGCTCGATGCCCTCGGAACCTTTGCAGACAGCCGCGTGCTGGAGATACTCGATGAGGACTCTGCAAATGTAGCCTATGAGCTGACGTTCCTGGTCGCCGGCATTATCAGCGCGATATATGTCCTCGGCATAAAGAAGCAGAAGCTTATCGCAAAGCAGGAGGCACCGAAGTACACGGGCGCCGTGTTTGAGACGATAGGACAGTTCTTTTACATATATGCCCTGGCAGACTCCGAGCATGTGGCGTTCGCAGCGCCGATTATCTCTTCGTACTGTGTGGCATCCGTGCTGTGGGGACGCATCTTCTTAAAAGAGAAGCTGTCCGTGAAGCATTATCTGTCCATCGCTCTCGTAATAGTCGGAATTGTCATTATGGGTATACTTGATATATAAAGGAGAAGACACAGATGAGCAGTATTTACAAGCGCGTACTTATCAAGATAAGCGGTGAGGCACTTGCCGCAGAGAAAAAGACCGGCTTTGATTTTGACTTCGTATCCCGCGTGTGCGCCGCAGTCAAGAGCTGCACCGAAATGGGCGTACAGGTCGGTATAGTTATAGGCGGCGGCAACTTCTGGCGCGGCGTGAAGGACGGTGCGGGACATGTTGAGCGCGTGAGCGCAGACCGTATGGGCATGCTCGCAACGGCGATGAACTGCCTTGCAGTGGCAGATGTGTTCAAGCAGCTCGGCGCAGAGGCGCGTGTTATGACTGCCGTTGACATTCAGGGCGTCGGCGAGCGCTACGACACGAAGAAGGCAATCGAGTATCTCGAGAGCGGGAAAATAGTGCTCTTCGGCTGCGGTACCGGCATGCCGTTCTTCTCCACCGATACAGCCGCTGCACTTCGCGCAGCGGAGATACACGCGGACGCAATACTGCTTGCAAAGAATATAGACGGCGTTTACTCCGCAGATCCCCGTAAGGATGCCTCTGCCGTTAAATTCGACGAGATAAGCTATGACGAGGTTCTCTCGCGTCATCTCGCCGTTATGGACTCCACGGCGACCAGCCTTGCGATGGACAACAACATTCCGCTCATAGTTTTCGCTCTGGCTGAGCCGGAAAATATAGGCCGCGTGCTGAGCGGGGAAAAGCTCGGCACCACCGTAAAATAAAAAGGCCGTCGCTTTTACGGAAGGGTCAAACTTAATTCACAGAAAAGAAAAATTAATATGAAATAATACACAGGAGGTAACAAACATGTCTGACTATCAGGAATTCGAAAACAAAATGAAAAAAACCTGCGAGGCGCTCAATTCTCAGCTCGCAACCATACGCGCAGGCCGCGCAAATGCCGCTGTGCTTGACAAGATAGAGGTCGATTATTACGGCGCTCCCACTCCTATCCAGCAGGTCGCGTCCATCGCCTCTCCTGATCCGCGCTCTCTGGTGATTCAGCCTTGGGACGCTTCTGTTCTCAAGGGTATAGAGAAGGCGATTCTCTCTTCTGACCTCGGCATAAATCCGCAGAACGACGGCCGTATGATCCGCCTCGTTTTCCCGCCTCTGACCGAGGAGCGCCGCAAGGATCTCGTAAAGCAGACCAAGAAGTACGGCGAGGAGGCCAAGGTCGCTATCCGCAACATTCGCCGCGATGCAATTGAAAAGTTCAAGAAGCAGCAGAAGGCATCGACTATAACCGAGGACGACTACAAGATAGCAGAAAAAGATGTCCAGAAGCTGACTGATGATTACATCAAGGAAATCGATAAGATATCCGAGAAGAAAGAGAAAGAACTCACCGAAATCTGAGGATGGGGGACAATAATGGCTGAAACCATTAAGACGGGGGCACCGGAGAGATCCGTCCCCCGTCATATTGCGATAATACTTGACGGCAACGGCCGTTGGGCAAAAAAGCGCGGTCTTCCGCGCACGGCAGGTCATGCGGCAGGGGCTGAGACCTTCAGACGCATTGCGACCTACTGCAAAAATATCGGCGTGGACTATTTGACGGTCTACGCTTTTTCAACAGAAAACTGGAAGCGCCCCGCGGATGAGGTCGGTACGATTATGAAGCTGCTCGACAAGTATCTGCGTGAAGCCATCGCCACGATGGAGCGCGACAAGATAAAGATGAAGGTGCTGGGCGACGTATCCGCACTCTCACCCTCGCTGCAGGCGGAGATTGCCCGCACAAACGAGATCAGCACGCATTATGACGGCTTTCAGGCGAACATATGCCTCAACTACGGCGGTCGTGACGAGATAGTCCGTGCCGCACGCAGATATGCAGAGGATTACGCTGCCGGAAAAGCCTCCAGCGAGCTGACGGAGGAGAGCTTCTCCGGATATCTCTATTCTGCCGGTATGCCGGATCCTGATCTGCTTATAAGACCGGGCGGAGAGCTTCGGCTTTCAAACTTCCTGCTCTGGCAGTGCGCCTATTCCGAGTTTTATTTTACGGACGTCCTCTGGCCGGACTTCACGCCTGACGAGCTTGACAAGGCGATAGAAGTCTTCAAAAGCCGTGACAGACGCTTCGGCGGCGTGAAGAACCCGTGAAGCATATCCAGCATAAAGCTTAAATAAATAATATAAGGCGAAAGATTAACCGCGCATGCGGGGATTGCATTACATTGGGAGGATTACAACAATGGTAAAAGCCGTTTCAATTTTGGGCTGCACCGGCTCCATAGGCAAGCAGAGCATTGATGTGGCGGAGCATATGGGTCTGCCCGTCGCGGCACTGGCTGCATCAAGGAGCATAAAGCTGCTTGAGGAACAGGCACGACGTCTCAAGCCCGGCTTTGTCGCCGTGTATGATGAAGCTGCAGCACGTGAATTCAAAATCGCCGTGGCAGATACTGATATAAGAGTCGGCTCCGGTCTTGAAGGACTTATCGAGGCGGCAACTCTCGATGAGGCCGACTGCGTTGTGACTGCGGTTTCCGGCGCAATAGGACTCAAGCCCACGCTTGCCGCAATAGACGCGAAAAAACGCATCGCCCTTGCAAATAAAGAAACCCTTGTCTGCGCGGGTGAGATCGT
>CAVAPH010000021.1:15945-22614 GCA_963590455.1 bacterium
GACAGCGCGACAATGATGAATAAAGGCCTTGAATTCATAGAGGCAATGCATCTTTTCGCTGTCACGCCGGATGACATACAGGTCGTAATCCACCCGCAGAGCGTCGTACACTCCATGGTTGAGCTCGTTGACGGCACTGTCATTGCCCAGCTCGGTGCGCAGGATATGCGTTTGCCCATACAGCTTGCACTCAGCTATCCCGAACGCGTCGACTCGGTGCGCGATACGATTGATTTCTATAATCTCGCTGATCTGAGCTTCTCGGCACCGGATCTTAAAAACACGCCCTGCCTTGCGCTTGCAATGAATGCGGCACGCACCGGCGGCACGGCGGCATGCGTGATGAGCGCGGCAAACGAGGAAGCAGTGCATCTCTTCCTCGATCACAAGCTCGGCTATAACCGGATATACGACTGTGCGGCAGAAGCCGTTGAAACCGTAGGCGTCGTGCAGAACGCAAGCCTTGACGAGATACTCGAGGCGGATGCAGCCGCAAGGCGCTTCGCAAGAGAAAAGTACGGCAAGTAATTTTTGATACAGTCAGCGTAAATAACCCTGCGTGAAAACTATGGAGAGAGTTTATCTATGACCATCGTTTATGTTCTCTTGGCAATACTGCTGTTTGGCCTGCTTATCGCTATACATGAGTTCGGCCACTTCACAGCTGCAAAGCTCTGCGGCGTAAAGGTCGAGGAATTTTCCATCGGCATGGGGCCGGCACTACTGAAAAAGCAGAAGGGCGAGACACTGTATTCACTCCGCGCATTGCCTATCGGCGGCTTTTGCGCGATGATAGGTGAGGACGAGAGCTCGGACGATCCGCGCGCCTTTACAAGTCAGGCCGTGTGGAAAAGAGTGATAATCCTCATCGCCGGTTCTTTCATGAACTTCCTGCTCGGCTTTGTGATAGTGCTGTGCATCTACTCATCTGCCGTGGCGTTTCGCGCGCCGGTGATAGTCGGCTTTATGGACGGCTGCCCGTATGAGGGCGCAGACATGTTCCAGGAGGGCGACAGGATAATCAGCATCGACGGCCACAAAATTCTGCAGTACAGCGATATATCGGAATACCTCTCAAGCGGAGACGGCACTTATGACATTGTCGTCAAGCGTGACGGCAAGCGCGTCAAGATAGAGAATATCGAGCTCGTTCCCGTAGAGTATGAGGGCTACGAGAACAAGATGTACGGCTTTAACTTCGGCACCGATGAGGCAACGTTTGCAAACAAGCTCCGCTATTCGTGGAATACCACAATGGAGTTTGCGCGCTGGGTCTGGCAGGGACTTGAGCAGCTCTTTCAGGGCGAGGCGTCAGTTAATGATATGACCGGTGCTGTCGGCATAGTTGATCTGATGGCGGAAACAGGGGAGAGCGCAGAGAGCACTGCGGACGCGATACTGGATATATTATATCTCGGTGCGTTTATCGCGGTGAATCTCTCGGTTATGAACATGCTGCCGATTCCGGCGCTTGACGGCGGCAGAGTATTCACGCTGCTGGTGACCTGGGTTATAGAGAAGATAACAAGAAAGCATTTGGATCCCAAGTACGAGGGCTATATACATGCAGCAGGCATGATTTTGCTGCTGGCACTGATGGCCTATGTGATGTTTAACGATATAGTCAGGATAGTGACGAAATGAGCGATAAGAGAGATAATACGAGAAAAATTAATGTCGGCGGCATAGATATCGGCGGCGGCGCTGCCGTGTCAGTGCAGTCGATGTGCAACACAAAGACCTGGGATGTTGAGGCAACCGTCGCGCAGATACGCGCGATGAAGGCCGCAGGCTGCGACATTGTCCGCATTGCAATACCGGATATGCAATCCGCCTGTGCCGTGTCGGAGATAAAAGAGCGCGTGGATATGCCGCTTGTGGCTGACATTCACTTTGACTACCGCCTCGCCCTTGAAGCCGCAGCTCGCGGAATAGATAAAATCCGCATAAATCCCGGCAATATAGGCGGCGAGGAGAATGTCAAGGCAGTGGCGGAGGCGTGCAAAAAGCGCGGCATCCCCATCCGCATCGGCGTAAACGCGGGCAGTCTGGAGAAACGTCTGCTTGAAAAATACGGCCACCCCTGCCCGGAGGCCATGATAGAGAGCGCGGAGGGACATGCCGCACTGCTCGAAAAATTTGATTTTTACGATATTGCGCTTTCTATGAAGTCGTCCTCGGTCCCGCTGACCGTTGCGGCGTATCGCATGGCGAGCGAGCGCTTTGACTACCCGCTGCACCTCGGCGTAACGGAGACGGGCACGGAGTGGAACGGAACAATACAGTCAGCTGTCGGCATCGGCACACTTTTGTGCGAGGGCATCGGCAATACCATACGCGTCTCACTCACGGCAGACCCCGTGCGTGAGGTCAGCGCGGGAATTGCCATACTCAAGGCGGCAGGCGTCCGCAAGGGCGGCGTGCGCTTTGTCTCCTGCCCGACCTGCGGGCGCACGGAGATAGATCTGATATCTCTTGCAACAAAAGTCGAGGGCCTTGTGCGCGGGCTTGACCGTGATATTACCGTGGCGGTAATGGGCTGCGTTGTCAACGGCCCCGGTGAGGCGCGTGAGGCGGATTACGGAATCGCCGGCGGCAAAAACAAGGGCATATTATTCAAAAAAGGACAGGTAC
Source organism: bacterium (assembly GCA_963590455.1). Classification (GTDB taxonomy): domain Bacteria; phylum Bacillota; class Clostridia; order Oscillospirales; family Oscillospiraceae; genus Limivicinus. The sequence goes on from CAVAPH010000021.1 coordinate 18,580, forward strand.
TCGGAACATATCCCTACGACAGACTCTGCGATGCTCTTATGGAGCTTATTGCGAGCGACGGAGAGACAAAATGAGTGAGCAGCATACACCTTTTCTTACAATTTTCCCGGACTGCGCTCCGCTGAGCTATGCCGGCGGAGGACTTGACAAGGCCTATGTGACGGATGTGCAGATCTCGCTTGCCGAGCGTGTTATGACGATAAAGGCGTGGTTCCCCGCAATGCCGTCTCCCACCGAGACAACGCGCCTGAGCGGGCATATCTGCTCGCTTTTCGGCCTTTCAAACGTCATCATAGATCCGGACTATCCCGCACCGAAGTCGGTCCCGAGCGTAGCGAGCGGAGTTTCACCGCAGTCGCCGAACGGAAACGTGCTCTACGGCAGACCTATCAAGCAAAAGAGTATCCCCATGAGCACGGTTACGCTTGAGTCCGGCAAAATAACCATAGAGGGCGACGTTGTCGCCGTCACCAGCCGCAGCCTGCAAAATGGCGGCGGCGTGCTGTGCTTTGATATAACAGACCGCACAAACTCCGTGCGCGTTTCCCGCTATCTCCGCTCCGATGACGATAAGTCCATACTCGGCGCGGTTGACGTGGGCGATCACCTCATCGTGCAGGGCGAGATAACCTACTCAAAATACGACGATGATCTCGTCATGGATCCGCGCAGCATCGTCAAGGGCAAGAAAACCATACGCACGGATGACGCGCCTGAGAAACGTGTTGAGCTGCATCTGCATACCCGCTTTTCCGCAATGGACGCACTTACCGACCCTAAAGAGGTCGTCAAGCGCGCGGCATACTGGGGCATGCCGGCAATCGCCGTAACAGACCACGGCGTGGCGCAGGCCTTCCCGGATATGTGGCAGGCAGGCAAAAAGCACGGCGTTAAGATAATCTACGGCATGGAGGCCTATTATTATAACGATATGGACGGCAACAGCGCTGTCATAGGCAAGTCCTCGCTGCCGATAGATTCGGAATTTGTCGCCTTTGATATAGAGACGACGGGCCTGAACGCAATGAACGACCGCATGACGGAGATCGGCGCTGTTATATTTTCCGGCGGCAATATAATAAAAGAGTTTAATACCTTCGTTGACCCCAAAATGCACATCCCGCCGGATATCACGACGCTGACCGGTATAAAGGACAGTGACGTTGCCGGTGCGCCGGATGAAAAGACCGCCATGAAGATGTTCATGGAGTTTGCGGGTGACAGACCGCTGATAGCGCATAACGCGCATTTTGACGTCGGCTTTATGACAGCTGCCGCCAACCGTCAGGGGCTGCGCTTCTCGCCGGTATTTATGGATACTCTGGCGCTCTCGCAGGCGCTGCTGCCGGAGCTTAAGCGCTTCAAGCTTGATATAGTGTCGAATCACCTCGGTCTGCCGCAGTTTAATCATCACCGTGCCTCGGACGATGCGATGGTTGTCGCGCGTATGATGGATAAATTTATCCCCATGCTCAAGGCACAGGGCGCGAAAACTGTGGACGACATAGAGAAAATCTATCACACGCTCAAACGCACCGACGTTGCGAAGACCTATCATATGGTGCTTCTGGTCAAGAACAGGACCGGACTTAAAAACCTCTATGAGATGATCTCGCAGTCGTATCTTAAATATTTCCACCGCACGCCGAACATACCGAAGAGTCTGCTTGTGCAGCACAGAGAGGGACTTCTCGTCGGCTCTGCCTGCGGCATGGGCGAGCTGTACAGCGCTGTAATGAAGGGCGCAAGCCAGCGCGAGCTCGAGAAAATCGCCAAGCTCTATGACTATCTGGAGATTCAGCCTGTCTGCAATAACGCGTTTCTGGTTGATAACGGCACAGTGCGCGACACAAAGGTGCTCGAGGATTATAACCGCACCATATTAAATCTCGGCCGCAAGCTCGGCAAGCCTGTTATCGCGGCGAGCGACGTGCACTTTATGGATGCCGAGGATGAGCAGTACCGCAAGATTCTGCAGGCTGCAAAGAATTTCTCCGATGCCGACAGAGGCTGCCCGATATTCTTCCGTACGACGGACGAGATGGTCAAGGAATTCATGTATCTCGGCGAGGAGACGGCAAAAGAGGTCGTCATCACAAACACCCGCGCCATTGCCGACCAGTGCGAGGAGATCGAGCTATTGCCGAAAGAGCTCTTCCCGCCGAGGATTGAGCATTCCGCAGAGCAGCTCAAGCAGCTTGTCTATGACAAAATGCACCGCATTTACGGCGAAAATCCGCCGGAGATCGTGCAGAGCCGTGTTGACATCGAGCTGAATACGATACTTGATCACAACTACGACGTTATATACATGTCGGCACAGAAGCTCGTTGAAAACTCCCTTGAGAACGGCTACCTTGTCGGCTCTCGAGGAAGCGTCGGTTCGTCCATCGTGGCGTACATGTCCGGTATTACGGAGGTTAACTCCCTCCCGCCGCACTATGTCTGCCCAAAGTGCTGCCACAGCGAGTTTATCACCGACGGCAGCTACGGCTGCGGCGCGGATATGCCGGAGAAGGACTGCCCGGAGTGCGGCACACGCATGCGCAGAGACGGCTTTGATATACCGTTTGAAACCTTCCTTGGCTTCCCCGGCAACGAGAAAACGCCTGATATAGACCTTAACTTCTCAGGTGAATATCAGGCAAAGGCGCATAAATACACCGAAACACTTTTCGGCTCCGACCACGTTTTCCGCGCCGGCACCATCGGCACGCTTGCGGAAAAAACGGCTTACGGCTATGTGAAAAAGTATCTCGAGGAGCGCAATATCAAGGTCAGCAAGGCGGAAGAAAACCGTCTTGCGCAGGGGCTTGTCGGCATTAAGCGCACAACGGGCCAGCATCCCGGCGGCCTTGTCGTCGTCCCGCAGGACAAGGATATAACCGATTTCTGCCCGGTGCAGCATCCGGCCGATGACCCCAACAGCGATATAATTACAACTCACTTTGAATATCACTGCATGGAGGCAAACCTCCTCAAGCTTGACGAGCTGGGTCATGATGACCCGACCATGATAAGAATGATGGAGGACCTCTCCGAGCAGCTCGGCGAGAGGATTGACGCCAAGGAGATCTCACTTTCCGACCCGGAGACGATGTCTATCTTCACATCACCCGCGGCACTCGGGCTGCCTGACGACGACCCGATAATAGGCAAAACCGGCTCCATCGGTGTGCCGGAGTTCGGTACGCCGTTTACGCGCCAGATGCTTGTCGAAACCCAGCCGAAGCAGTTTGATACGCTGATACGGCTTTCCGGATTCAGCCACGGCACGGACGTATGGGCCGGAAATATCCGCGAGCTTATTACAAGCGGCACCGCCACCGTTAAAGAGACCGTCGGCTGTCGTGACGACATCATGATTTATCTTATCTCCGTCGGCTTTGAGCCCTCACTTGCATTCAAAACGATGGAGGCCGTGCGTAAGGGCAAGGTGAAAAAGAGCGGCGAATTTCCGGGAGATGCGGAGCAGCAGATGCGTGACAAGGGCGTGCCTGACTGGTATATCGAATCCTGCCGCAAGATCGCCTATCTCTTCCCCAAGGCACACGCCGTGGCGTACGTCATGATGGCCTTCCGCATTGCGTGGTTCAAGGTGCATAAGCCCCTTGCCTTCTACTCGGCGTACTTCTATCGCCGCAGCCAGAAGGGCGGCTTTGACGCACAGCTCATGTGCGGCGGCGCGGACGATGTGCGCAGAAAGATAAACGATATGAAAAAGCGTCAGCTCTCCAACAACGAGGAGGATCTGCTCGTCACGATGGAGGCTGTGTACGAGTTCAACATGCGCGGCTTCGAGTTTGCACCGATAGACCTCTACGAATCCGAGGCGACAAAGTTTGCCATAACCTCTGACGGCAGACTTCGCCCGCCGTTCGTCTCAGTGTCGGGCCTCGGTGAAACTGCGGCCTGGGATCTCGCAAGGGTGAAAACCCTCGGCAAGGAGTTTATCTCCGTTGAAGAGCTCAGCGCCGCCTGTCCCAAGGTCAGCCAAAGCCACCTTGACACCCTGAAAGCCATAGGCGCCCTAGG
>CAVAPH010000022.1:0-3613 GCA_963590455.1 bacterium
AAAACAACAGCTCGCAGCAGATCGGGAGTAACCCCGCTGCTGCGAGCTGTTTAATGGAGATGGAATATAGCGATGTTAATTAGCCTCTGACATTGTTGCGCATGACCTTAACCTTGTCATACTCACCGTTGAAGTAATAGAGAGCATTATCCATGCTGTACTTTGCAACAAGATAATCGGAGGTCTCGGAATAGTAACCGCTGTGCGGAGTGAGAAGAACGTTCTCGCGGCCGAGCAGCTTGCAATCGGACAGATCGGGGTTCTCGGACTCGAGCATGTCAAGTGCCGCGCCTCTTATAAGATCGTTGTCCAGTGCCCATACAACTGCCTCATCGCTCACAAGTGCGCCGCGTCCCTCATTGACAAGTATGGGGCGCTTCTTCATCTTAGCGAAGGCTTCCTTGTTGAACATGTGGTAATTGTCATCCGTGAGGTTCATGTGGATGGAGATGACGTCGGATTCTGCGAGCAGAGTGTCGAAGTCAACAAGCTTTACGCCCAGCTTCTCGGCGATCTCGGGCGGGAGGAACGGATCGTATGCGATAACAGTCATGTCAAAGCCCTGGGCCTTGCGTGCCACGGACTGACCGATACGGCCGAGACCGGCAATACCCATTACCTGGCCTGCGATACGCTTGAGGTGCATGTCCTTTGCAACGAGGTAATCCCACTTCTTGTCGACCTGAACGCTTCTGTCGTAGAGACGGATAGCGCGCTGCAGGTTGAGCATAAGAGCCATAGCGTTCTCAGCGGTTTCCTGAGTGCAGTAGTCAAGAATGGAGCATACGCCGATGCCCTTTTCTTCTGCATACTTGAGGTCAACCTCATTATAGCCGGTGGACTGGAAGGAGATAATCTTGCACTTCTCGAGTGCATCGATTTCCTTCTTGCCGAAATAGACATAGCCGTTAATTATAATATCGGCATCCTTTATCTCTTCGTAAAAAGCGCTGTTGTCTTCGCTGTGCTCGTCATATACGGCGATCTTGAGCTCTGCACCCTCGGGGCAGCAGGACTGCTCAACACCGATGTATCTGTCCTTGGTATAGGGTACTTCAGCAAGTACGATTTTCATGTTATTACGCTCCTTTTTGTTAGATTATTTCATTATTAGCTCTGAGAGAAGCTATTTCCTCGGCAGTGTATCCCAACTCGGCAAACACCGCGTCGGTATCTTCACCGAGCTTTCCGGTCGGAGTATAGTCGCGCATGCCGTAATCAGAGAATTTAACAGGGGGGCACGGCATCATAACCGTGAGACCATCCTTGAATTCAACGGGCATTACAAATTCGTTGTCAATGGCCTGCTGATCACGATGCACGTCACGAATGCTGCGCATGAGCTCGCAGGAGATATTATTTGCTTCGAGAAGCTCGAGCCATTCGGTACTTGGCTTTGTCGCAATTATCTTGTTCATTGCGGTAACCACATCGACAACGGCATCAGTCTTTGCGAGATTTTCGAGCGTAAAATACTTTTCATCACTGAGCATCCAGTCAAGCCCGAAGAGCTTGGCTATCTTGCCCATGTCGGCTTTATACTCGTTGTCGCAGACGGCAATGTATTTCCCGTCGGAGCACTTATAAAAATGATAGAAGGGATCTGCAGGCCTCAGAGGATCATTGACGTGCTCACCGCCGAAGGGAGGCTGATGTGAGACAACTCCGATTGCATTGCACCAGATTCCGCTTGCTTCGAGAGATGCGCTCACAAGCGTTCCTTCACCGGTGCTCTCGCGTCCGATGACAGCCATCAGCAGCCCGGAGAAGAACACAGAGCTTGTCGACATGTCACCGAAAGCATAGGTCGGAGTAAACGGGAATGCACCGGGCTCCTGCCAGTCCGCAAGGGGACCGTTTCTGAGCCAGAAGGCAGTCATATCAAAGCCGGGCTTTGCGCTGTCTTCACCCTTAAGGCCAAAACCGGAGAAATGACCGTAGATGAGCGACGGAAATTTCTCATGGAGCAGCTCCCAGCCGAGTCCGAGCCTCTCAAGCGACGGCATGCGAACATTGGTAAGAAAAATATCCGCTTCTGCCAGCAGCTTGTACATGGCCTCAATGCCGCCCTTGGTCTTGAGATTGATTGAGACGAAGCGCTTGCCGCTGTTCTGAATGGTAAAGAGCGGATTTTTATAATCCTCGCAGACTACCATTTCAAATTCACCGCAGCGGCGGTGATTATCACCGGACAGGCCTTCAACCTTGATGACCTCCGCACCGTAGGCACAGAGCATTCTTCCGGCCGTGGGTGCGGCAACAACAGTTGCAAGCTCAACTACCTTTAAGCCTTCCAGAGGCATCCTTTTAGTATTGCTCATGCTTTAACTCCTGCCTGAAACAAATTATGCGTTGGGATTCTGAACGAGCTTGAACACCTTTTCGGGCTGGCCGTTTATATAATATACGGCATTCTCGGTGGAGATGCGTTCGCATGCCTCGATGGAGTCATCGGAGAAGAATGCGGTGTGCGGAGTGACGATGCAGTCCTCTCTGTCGATGAACGGGCACTTCTCAAGATCAGGACTCTCGCTGACAAGAACGTCAAGGCCGATTGCAAGTATCTTGCCGGTGTTTATTGCATCCAGCATTGCATCCTCATCAACCTCGCCGCCGCGGGAAACGTTCAGGAAAATGGGCTTCTTTTCTGCCATCATCTCAAACTTCTCCGCATCAAAGAAATTCTCGTTTGTATCGTTGAGATTCATGTGGCTGGAAACGACATCGGAGTTCTTGAGAAGGTACTCAATGCTTACCTTTTCTGCACCGACCTTTTCAAAGTCGCTGTCCGGAATAAACGGATCATATGCGATAACACGCATGCCGAAGGCCTGAGCGCGAGTTGCGACAGCCTTGCCTATTTTTCCGAGACCTACTATGCCGAGGGTCTGACCGTAAACGCTCTTAAGACCGAGTGCCTCAAGGCTTGCAGACTCCCAGACCTTTTCCTTGTTGACGCGGCGCTGGAGGTAGGGAAGTCTCTTGCGCAGAGCGAGCATAAGCATTATTGTGTGATCTGCGACTTCCTTGGTGCAGTATTCCCCGATAGCAGAGACTGCTATGCCCTTGCTCTTTGCATATTCATGAGCAACGAAGTTCCAGCCGGTAGCCTGGACGGAGATTATCTTGCAGTTTTTCATGTGGTCAATGGCTTCCTTGTCGATGGGAGCAAAGCCGGTAATGACTGCATCGCAGTCGGAAAGATCCTCGTAGTATTTCTCAAGGTTGTTCTCGTCATATACTGCGAAGCCGACCTCGGTTCCTTCGGGCATGTAGGAAAGCTCGGTATCGATATTTCTGTATCTGGTTTCGGGGAATTCAGCAAAAACTATTTTCATATGTATTCTCCTTATAAATAATAAATTACTGACGTGCGGCAAAAAACAGCTCAGATTTTTCAATCTCTTCGGGAGTCTGCTTGTGGGTGAGGCATATTACGAAATAGAGCACGGCGGAAACACCGAAGGCCGGCCATATTGCGTCTATCTCAAACAGCGCAAGATCTGTGAGCTTGCCGCCGATATACCACGCTAAGGCGATAACAGTTGCGGATATCATCGAGACGAACGAACCCGCAGCACAGGATTTCTTCCAGAAGAACGCGCAGACGCAC
>CAVAPH010000022.1:3623-22378 GCA_963590455.1 bacterium
CGCACGGCAGGAATAATCCGGCAGAGTTAATCGTAAAGGTGATAAGAAGAAGGTTCATTATATCCTGATTGAACCAGCCGAAAAGTGCGCCTGCAACGCCGACAATTAAGGAGCTGATAAGACTTATGCGCATGAGCTGCTTGTCACTGACATCTTTGTTGATGTACTTTTTGTAGATGTCATTTGTAATGCTTGCAGAACCGGTAAGTACCGAAATGTCCGCAGTCGACATTATAGCACAGAGTATGCCGACAAGTATAAGACCCTTCAGACCGTGGGGCATGGCATTTACAATAAGCATTGCCAGTACGTTGTTGGAGGATTCAAGGTCAGGCATCAGCAGCTTGCCCGCCATGCCAAGATATGTGCTTGCACCGGCTATGACGAGGACGGCAATGGCAGCGTATATAGTTCCGAGGCGTGCGCTCTTCATATCCTTTGCGGCGATGCAGCGGGTGTAGCTGTCCATGCTGGTGAAGAACGACATCATGGTTGACACTGCAAGGGCAATTATTGTTCCCCAGCCCCAGGAGCCGAGGTCAAAATAACTCTCCGGAAGTGATGAGAAGCTCAGATTGTTCTCCGTCAGGATGGAGCTGACAACCGGAACACCGATGACCACAACACCGAGAATGAGCAGCAGCATCTGAATCAGATCCGTATAAGTTACCGCGAGCAGACCGCCGGTAGACACGTAAAATACAATAACCGCAGCTGCTATAACATAGCATATGCGCAGATCCCACCCGGTGAGAACATTGAGAATTGCTCCTCCGGAGACAAACTGAGCGGCAGTATAGCCGATCATTGCGAGTATTGTGGTTATGCTGCACATAATGCCGTTCTTTTCATCATAACGGCTTGTTATAAGCTCCGGTAAGGTGATGTTATTTATTTTTGAGCTTATACGTTTAATCGGGGCAGACATGGTAAAAGCGAAGACCAGACAACCTCCGGCTATCGCCGTAACGTACCATACTCCGGTTATTCCGAGCGAATATGCATTAGAGGATGTGCCGATTACGGATGAACCGCCAATCCAGCCGGCCATCCAGAGAGCCCCAATTTTAACTGCACCCATGGATCTGCCGCCGACATAATAATCGTTAACATCTTTCTGCTTTTTATTTGCATACAAGCCAAGAAAGACCATAGACACAAAATATAATAATATAATCGCTATATCTAAAAAATTCACAGCATATTCTCCATTAAAAAGCGAAACGCTCAGTTTTTCGGTACAGCTCTCCCGTTACTGCCGGGAGAGCCGTATCAGTTACTGTCAGAGCTCCGCTCCTGCCTTGAGGCATTCGGAATTCTTCGGGTTGAATTTTCCCTTCTTTGCAAAGTAGGCTGTTACCTGCTCGTCAAGCTCATCAAGATTGAAGATGCCGGTATGTGCAGCCACTGCGCCGAGAAGCACAAGGTTTGCACCCTTCGGGTTTTCATGCTTGAGAGCAATCTCAGACATGGGGACGGAGACAACGTTTATATCATCTCTGTATTTTCTGTCGGAGGAAATAAGGGAGGCGTTTACGAAAAGATATCCGCCCGGCTTGATGGAAGCTTCGAACTTGTCGACTGCGGGTGCATTGAGTGCGCAGACGATGTCAGGGTGCTTGGAAACGGGGCTTGCAATTGCCTTTTCGCTTATCTTGATTGTGCAGTTGGCAGTACCTCCGCGCATTTCGGAGCCGTAGGAAGGATACCAGGTTATCTCTTTGCCCAGACGCATTGCGGCGTGAGCTATTATAAGGCCGGTTGTAAGGACACCCTGTCCGCCGAAACCGGCGCAGACCATTTCAGTCATTATTATTTTCCTCCTTTATCCACGAATATTCCGAGCGGGAAATACTTGGTCATTTCATTATGTACAAAGTCCTTGGTCTTTACCGGGGAGAGATTCAGGTTGGTCGGGCACGGGCTGAGCAACTCAACCATGCTGAAGCCGTCGCCGTTGAGCTGGTGCTCAAATGCCTTCTTTATGAGCTTCTTTGAGTTCATAATTCCTGCAGAGCCTACGAGCTCTCCGCGTGCTGCGAATGCGACATCCATAGTCTTGACAAGCTCAAGGCCGCTGAGTGTGCCGTAACGGCTGGGATCCTTGCCCTTGGGGGAGGTTGCGGTCTTCTCGCCGGGAAGAGTCGTCGGTGCCATCTGGCCGCCTGTCATACCGAAAACGCTGTTGTTAATGACTATGGCGCAGATGTTGTCGTTCCTGAGAGCGGTGTGAATTGTTTCCGCCATGCCTATGGAATATGCGGCGCCGTCGCCGAGGTAGGCAAAGACAGCGCAGTCAGGACGGATGTGCTTTGCGCCGACTGCAGTGGGCAGGTCACGGCCGTGAGCGGACATGATCGTGTCAAAATTCCAGTAGTCGATGTGGAAGGAGCAGCAGGCAACGTCTACGACCGCGATTGTCTTTTCAACTATACCGAGCTCTTCTGCAACTTCGCCGATAAGTCTGCTTGCGAGACCGTGTCCGCAGCCGGGGCAGAAATTGGCGGAAGAAAATACGCATTCAGGTGCTTTGAGTTTCATTTATTTGCCCTCCTTTTCCAGAACGAGCTTTGCCTTTGCAACGATATCGTCGCTTTCGGGAAGACCAAAGTATGTTCCGTAGAACTCAACCGGCACTCTCTGATTGATTGCCAGCTTTACGTCATCGACCATCTGACCGAGAATGTTGATTTCAACGGTCATAAACACCTTTGCATTGGGGCATGCATCAAATGCCTTGACAGGGAACGGCCACAGGGTAATCGGACGGATAAGGCCGATCTTCAGACCCTGCTCACGTGCCATGTCGACAGCTTCCTTTGCGATACGGGAGCTTATGCCGTAAGCAACGAGGACAAGATCTGCATCCTCTGCGTAGTAGCTCTCCCAACGCTGCTCATTCTCCTCCATGGTCTTGTACTTATCGGTGAGGTACTCGACGTAGTCGGGTCTGGTATAATAAGTGTTCTGAACCTTGCGGGGAGCATCGCCGTGGCGGCAGCCTCGGAGTGCCCAATCGTAGGTGTTGATGTCGTGCTCGTGCATTTCGGGCAGCTCAACGCCCTCTACCATCTGACCGATGGCGGCGTCGGAGGCGACAAGCACGGGGTGACGGTACTTCTCTGCCAGATCGAATGCAACCGGCATCATGTCGCAGTTTTCCTGCACGCTTGCGGGAGCGAGGACTATGGTATGATAGTCTCCGTGTCCGCCGCCGCGGGTCAGCTGCCAGTAGTCGCCCTGAGACTGTGCGATGTCACCGAGACCGGTGCCTATGCGCATTACGTCGATGATAACAGCCGGCAGATCTGCCGCGACAAGATAAGAGATACCCTCCTGCTTGAGTGAGAAGCCGGGGCCTGCAGAGCTCGTAAGTGCTCTTGCGCCTGCGGAGGCTGCGCCGAGGAGCATGTTGATGCCGGCAAGCTCGGATTCGGTCTGTACAAAGGTGCCGCCGACTTCATCCATACGCCAGGAGAGATACTCAAGTATCTCAGTCTGCGGAGTAATGGGGTAGCCGCTGTAGAAACGGCAGCCTGCACGGATGGCAGCTTCAGCAAGGGCTTCGTTGCCCTTCATCAATTCTTTAGACATTTTTGACACCTCTCTTTTCAAACAAGAATCTCAAAGACTCTATCGGGGCATACCCGGTAGCATGAGCCGCATGCGACGCACAGAGAATCATCAATCTGCACGGTATCGTAGCCCTTGTCACTGATATTTCCGGTAAATGAAATTGCTTTCTTCGGGCACTCTGCAACACAGTAGCCGCAGCCCTTGCAATTTTTGATATTGAGTTTAACTTTACTCATATTCGCTCCTTATGATTCCGACAAACAATAGTTTGTATTGTTCGATTTTATGCAGCTGCCTTATTGCGAGCTGCAACCTTCTTGGACTGTGCAATGGCGCAGACAGCAGCTATTACACCGAGAACTGCCGTGGCAACACCGTACATGAGTATCTTGCGGTATCCGAGATCACCGCTTGCGTCAATCCAGTTGCCGAACATGGTGTGAACAAACATGTCCGGAATGTATCCGACGAAAGTCGCAATTGCAACTGCCGTAGCGGAGATGTGTGTGGGGATGCCCATCTCAGGCTGGATGGAGAAGTATGTTGCTTTGCACAGGAACATGGAAATTCCGACAAGCAGAAGCAGAACGACCAGAAGACCGGAATTAGTGCCGGCGGGCAGTATGAGGAATATGCCGACAGTAACTACGCAGCAAATCTGACCGAGAAGCTGCTCCTTAGAAACAGACTTGAAACCCTTGTCTGCGATGTATCCGCCGAGAGGACCGCCGACGAGACGGCAGCCGTAGGTACGGATGGTTCCGATGGATGCGGCAAGTGCGGCAGACATTCCGAGAACGCTGGTGCTGTACGGGGTGAGGTAGCTTGCAACAGCAGATATGGTAACATAGCACCAAACGAGGATGGCCATTATCCAAACGCCTGGAATCTTGAATGCAGAGATATAATCCTTTGCGGTGATCTTTTTCGCCTTCTCCTCTTCGGAAACGCCATATGCGGCATCCTTAGGCATGAGCACGGCAACAAGTATACCGGACACGAGTGAAAGACCGCCCATAAATGCAAGTGCGCTCTTGAAGCCGGTTACCAGATCGCTGCCGCCGACAACTGCCATTACACCGATCATGATGAAGCTGAGAAGCAGAGATGCGACGCCGTTGAGAGCTTCGAAGATGCCGTAAACACGACCCTGCTCTTCGTCATTGCCGGTCATGCGAATACCCTTCATTATTGCAGGCCAGAAAGCAAATCCGCCGGTAAGACCCATGAGCAGCCAGATGATAACTGCCATTGTGTAGCTCTTGTAGGTGAACATGAACAGGAAGCTCAAAGCAGCCTGACCGAAGATGGATACAAGCAGAACGGGCTTCGGATTGAATTTGTCGCCGATCCAGCCGCCGGGAAGGTATGAGATTGTGCAGCAAATGCAGTAATAAGTCATCAGTGAGCCGAGCTGGGCATTGGTGCATCCCATAGCTGCGATCATCTGATCATAAAAGCTGGACTTCATGTAAGGCATAACATACATGAAACCGTAAGCAACGCCGAGTGCAAAAAGCAGCAGAAATCTTTTTGTGTTTTTTGCCATTGTTTTCTCTCTCCTTATAATTTGTTTGATTGTTTCAGGCAGCCGTCTGACCGCCTAAGTGATTTCGCAGAGTGAACCTGGGTCACATTCTCTTTCTGCATTATCATCTCCAGACCTGTGTTTTGTGCTGTTTTCCTTTTCGTGCTCAATCCGAGGAAATATTCTTTTTCAAAATTAGAGAACTGCGTTCTGAATTGCAGAAAAAATATCAAGGCGTTTGTAAACGCCTAAAATTCAAATGTTCTATTATACAGAACTGCGTTCTGAAACCAGATTAAAAAAATTAATGCCTCTGATTTTCGCTTCTTTTTTAAATTAGCACACATTAACCTTTTTATCAATTAGCGGAAAAGACAAAAAAGCTGCTGCCAATTTGTCTATAATCACAAATTGTCTTGAATTTCACATACGCATTTCGTCAATTTTTCGGCAAACATGGGAAACTTGGACTCTGCCATTCTTTCAGTCGGGCCGCTTACGCTCATTGCACCGAGTACTGAGCCATTATGATCTTTAATGGGTACGGCTACACAGCGAAGACCTATAGCATATTCCTCATCGTCAACGGCATATCCGCGCAGACGAATTGCCGCCAGCTCTTCGCGCAGCTTTTCAGGGTCTGTGATAGTGTATTCCGTTTTCCCGGAGAGCGGCGATGAGAGATATTCCTCGATAAAGTCCTCCGGCATGCAGGAAAGCATAGCTTTTCCGGAACCTGTGCAGTTGAGATTATCGTAGCTGTTGCGAAGCACGGCCGAAACAAAGGGACGCGTTCCGACAGGTACGGCGGTGTCAATATAGTACAACTGATACCCGATAGGCACGGTCAGGTGCGCGATCTCCCCGACTTCATTTGCAACCTTATGCAGATACGGTGAGGCAATATTCTGAAAGCTGTATCTGTCGGAAGCCATTCTTCCGAGCTTGACCAGCTTGCGCCCCAGATAATATTTGCTCGACTCAGTGCTCTTCTCAAGATATCCCATTGCGTTGAGAGTGGTTAGAATATCATACACATTGCTCTTATAGAGCCCGAGCTTTTCGCTGATTTCGGTTATGCCGAGCGGCTGCTTATCTGCAAAGCAGTCCAGCACTGTTAATGCCTTTTGAAGGCTTTTGACCTTTATTTCTCCCTTGTCGGCGGCCATATGACTTCTCCTTTTTTGTGTTTAAGCCTGTTTTGATCAAATAATAAGCAAAAATTATAATTATGTCTGCTCTTTTCGATTATAGCACACAAATTCTGACTTTACAAACATTTCTATTTGCATTTTGCGGATTTTGATAATTATGAGACGACAAATCCCCTGCATGAATCAAAGCACGCAGGGGATTTGAAGTTATAGCGGAATATTTCTTCCCCTCACTCCAGCTCGAAGGCGCCGGTGTAGAGCTGATAGTACACGCCTTTTTCGGCGATGAGCTTGGCGTGGTTGCCGCGCTCTATGATGCGGCCGTGGTCGAGGACCATGATGACGTCGGAGTTCATGACGGTGGAGAGGCGGTGCGCGATGACGAACACCGTGCGGCCCTCCATGAGCTTGTCCATGCCCTTTTGCACTATGGCCTCGGTGCGGGTGTCTATGGAGCTTGTCGCCTCGTCGAGTATCATGACGGGGGGATCTGCGACGGCGGCGCGGGCGATGGCGATCAGCTGGCGCTGGCCCTGAGAGAGGTTTGCGCCGTTTCCGGTGAGCTGTGTATCATAGCCCTGCGGAAGACGTGTGATAAAATCGTCTGCACCGGCGAGCTTGGCCGCAGCAATGCAGTCCTCGTCCGAAGCGTCAAGCTTGCCGTAGCGGATGTTGTCCATGACGGAGCCTGTGAAGAGGTTCGTGTCCTGAAGCACTATGCCGAGGGAGCGGCGGAGATCCGCCTTCTTGATCTTGTTGATGTTTATGCCGTCGTAGCGTATCTTGCCGTCTGCGATATCGTAGAAGCGGTTTATGAGGTTGGTGATGGTCGTCTTGCCGGCACCGGTTGCGCCGACGAATGCGACCTTCTGACCGGGCTCTGCGTATACACTGACGTCATGCAGCACGTCCTTGCCCTCTTCGTAGGCGAAGTCGACATCTACCATGCGCACGTCGCCGCGGAGCTGGGTATAGGTGAGTGTACCGTCGCCGTGGGGATGACGCCATGCCCATTTGCCTGTGCGGTGATCGCACTCGGTGATGTTGCCGTTATCATCGATCTCGGCGTTGACAAGAGTGACATAGCCGTTGTCGGTCTCGGGCGGCTCATCGATAAGGGAGAAGATGCGCTGTGCACCGGCCGCCGCCATGACGACTGCGTTTATCTGCTGAGAGAGCTGGTTTACGTTGCCGGTAAACTGCTTTGCCATGTTGAGGAAGGGGACCAGCACCGTTACGTCAAGCGCAAGACCGGAGAAGCTCACATTGGGCACACCGGCGAGCATGAATATACCGCCCGCGAGCGCGAGAACGACGTAGAGCACGTTGCCGATGTTGCCGATTATCGGGCCCAGGCAGTTGGCATATGCGTTTGCGCGGTAGGTATCATTGAAGAGCTGCTCGTTTATCTCGTTGAAATCGTCAAGGCTGGCATCCTCATGGCAGAAGACCTTGATGACCTTCTGGCCGTTCATCATCTCCTGCACAAAGCCCTCGCACTTTGCGACGGATTTCTGAGCCTGCAGGAAGTATTTTGCGGAGCCGCCGCCGACGCGCTTTGTGACAACTGCCATTGCCACGATGCCGAGCAGCAGCACAAGAGTGAGCCACACGGAGAAGTAGAGCATTATCGCAAACACAGTCAGAACTATTGCTCCCGCCTGGATAAGTGCGGGGAAGGCCTGAGAGACAAGCTGACGGAGAGTATCGATATCGTTTGTGTAATAGCTCATGATATCGCCGTGCTTGTTCGTGTCAAAGAACTTTATCGGCAGATCCTGCATGCCGCTGAAAAGCTCGCAGCGGAGCTTGTCAAGAAAGCCCTGAGTCATTACAGCCATCAGCTGAGTATAGAGGAGCTGTGCCAGAATAGAGAGCACATACAGTGCGCCGAGAAGAACGAGATACGGGACAATTTCAGCCTTTGCGGCACTCCAGTCGCCGCTCTCGACCCATTTTTCAACAACGGTGAGTACGTTCTGGACGAAGAGCGAGGGGATGGAGCTGACGATTGCGGAGAAGAGAATGCATACAACGGTCAGGCGTGCGAGGACGGGGTAGTAGCCGAAAAGCTTTTTGACCGTGCGGCCGAGGGCACTCATATCGGGTTTGGCTGTCTTATTATTCATCGTCCTCACCTCCGTTCGTCTGGGATTCATATACCTCGCGGTAGATCGGGCTGCGTGCGAGGAGCTCGTCGTGCGTGCCCATCTCGTCGATGCTGCCGTTATTCATGATTATGATGAGGTCGGCATCCTGTACGGAGGCAACGCGCTGAGCGATGACAATCTTTGTGGTGGAGGGGATAAACTCCCTGAAGCCTGCGCGGATGGAGGCGTCCGTGCGTGTGTCGACGGCGCTGGTTGAGTCGTCGAGAATAATAATCTTCGGCTTCTTTAGCAGTGCGCGCGCGATGCAAAGACGCTGCTTCTGTCCGCCGGAGACATTGGTGCCGCCCTGCTCTATATAGGTGTCATAGCCGTCCGGGAACGAGCGGATAAACTCATCCGCCTGCGCAAGCTTGCAGGCATCCACAAGCTCTTCGTCAGTCGCGTCGGGATTGCCCCAGCGCAGGTTCTCTTTTATCGTACCGGAGAAGAGGGTATTCTTCTGCAGCACGACGGCAACCGCGTTGCGCAGTGCCTCAAGATCGTACTCGCGCACATCGCGCCCGCCGACCTTTACGCTGCCCTCGGTCACGTCGTAAAGACGCGGGATGAGCTGAATAAGCGTTGTCTTGGATGAACCGGTGCCGCCGAGTATGCCGACGGTCATTCCGGACTTGATATGCAGATTGACGTTTGAAAGAGCGTATTTCTTCGCTTTTTCGGAATATTTGAAGGATACGTTGTCAAAGTCGATGCTGCCGTTGGGAATATCATAAACGGGATTTTCGGGGTTGGAGAGTGACGGCTCCTCACACAGCACCTCACCGATACGCTCGGCGGACTCTGCGGACATGGTGAGTATGACATAGACCATGGAGAGCATCATCAGGCTCATGAGTATCTGGAAGCCGTAGGTCAGCATTGCGGAGATCTGTCCGACGTCGATAACGGTGCCGCCGGAGGTGACGATAATGCGTGAGCCGACCGTAAGGATAAAGATCATGTTGAAGTACACGCAAAGCTGCATAAGAGGGGAGTTGAGCGCCACGATACGCTCGGCGTGGGTGAAGTCCTTGCAGATGTTGCCGGACGCCGCCGCAAACTTCTTCTTCTCGTAGTTTTCACGTGCAAAGCTCTTGACTACGCGCATGCCGCGTACGTTCTCCTCAACCGACTCGTTGAGCTTATCGTATTTCTTGAATACGGCGCGGAATGCGGGCATTGCGTGGCGTGCGACTACGTACATGCCGATGCCGAGTATGGGCACGACGATGACGAAGGTCACTGCGAGAGAGCCGCCCATGATGAACGCCATTATGATGGCGAAGATAAACATCAGCGGGGAGCGGATCGCAGTGCGGATGAACATCATGTACGCAAACTGCACGTTCTGTATATCAGTGGTAAGGCGCGTGACAAGGGATGCGGTCGAGAACTTGTCCACGTTTTCAAATGAGAAGCTCTGCACTCTGGCAAATATGTCGTGCCTGAGGTTTTTGGCAAAGCCCGCGGAGGCCTTGGAGCATGTCAGACCGCCCGCAGAGCCGCAGGCAAGAGAGACAATCGACATAAGAACCAGAAACAAACCGGTCTTTACCACATCGCTCATCTGCGCACCGGCTTTGATGTTGTTGACAAGCTGTGCTGTGATGAACGGGATGAGAACTTCGATAAAGACCTCGCAGACCATGAGGCCAAATGTGATGAACGTTGGCTTTTTATATTCGCGAACGCTCTGTAGAATCTTTCTTATCATCGGCCGCTGTCACGTCCTTTCTTAAAGCGTAAAAGCATATTTTCTCTAAAATTTACTAAATAACACACTAAAATAACAAACACGAGAGAAAAGAGACGTGCCCCTTCCTCTCGTATTGTTTTATCTTCGGACAAAAACCCGTGTCATTGATAACTTCTCTTACTTGAGCTTTTCGAGATAGTCAACAATCTTGCGCACGGTATCGAGCTGTGCTGCGTCCTCGTCGGTGATGCTTATGCCGAAAAGATCCTCAAGGGACATGATAAGCTCAACAACGTCGAGAGAGTCGGCGCCGAGGTCGTCAATGAGGCTGGTGTCCATGGTAATGGTTTCAGGGTCTACTTCAAACTGCTGCGCCAGTGCGTCTCTTACATTTTCAAAAATCATTATAAATCCCTCCGAAGTATTTTCTGGGGCATCTCAGGCCCATTCGCGGCTCTGAGGCTTGTTGCTGCTCTGATTGGTCGTGCTGCTGCTCTGGGGCTGCGCCTGAGTCTGAGCGGGCTGCGCGGCGCTGCTTCTTGCTGCTGCGGGTGCGCTCGGACGGCGGCGGTCACCGCGCTGCTGGCGGCTGTCTTCACCTCTGACGTAGGCGACGACAACGCGGCGGTTCGGCTCAACACCGGTGGAGCTGGTGGTAACACCCTCGTAGTTCTGCAGTGCAGTATGAATGACATGGCGCTCGTAGGAATTCATCGGCTCAAGTGCCATGCTGCGTTTGTACTTAATGGCCTTCTCCGCCATCTTCTCGGCAAGCTTCGTGAGGGACTCCTCGCGCTTGCTGCGGTAGTTCTCCGCATCCACGCTGATGTGCAGGTGCGTGTCGCTGTTGCGGTTGACAACGTAGTTGGTCAGATGCTGTATCGCGTCGAGAGTCTCGCCGCGGCGGCCGATTATTGCACCCATGTTGCTGCCGGATATATTCACGTTGATTCCGCCGTTCTCACGGGGTGCGATCTCAAGCTCTGCCTTAACGCCCATGCGATCAAGCAGACCGGTAAGAAAGCTGCGGATTTCGCCGTAACCGTCGTCGGACGCTTCGGCAGCGGGAGCTTCGGTCTCGGCTGCAGGTGCGGCCTTGGGGGCCTCGGTCTTGACGACAACAGGCTCTGCAGCGACAGCGGGCTTCTCATCGGGGACTTCGTAGCTTACGCGGATGACTGCGGGAGATGCGCCTATGCCCAGGAAGCCGGATTTTGCGCGCTCAAGGACTTCAACGGACACATCGTCACGGTCAAGCCCAAGCTCTTTCAGCGCCGCATTGATGGCGTCGTCCTCGGTACGGCCGGACTTTTCCAATGTTTTTATCATATTTTTTCTCCTACTTATTCTTCGTCGGCCTGCTTAACCTCTTCGGATTCACCCTCGAGCTGCTCTTCAGGCTCCTCCTCGGCTGCGGGCTCAACATATTCCGCTTCGGATTCTTCAGGCTCTTCCGCCTCAGCGCTCTCCTCGACAGGAGCCTCACCAGATGCCTCCTCGACGGACTCTGCTGCGGCTTCTTCGACAGCCTCGACAGTATCGACGGCATCGACAGCCTCGTCTGCTGCTGCAGTGATGACGACATCATCTGCGACGCTCTCGTCGATGGACGGTGCAAATTCGGACTCTGCTGCGGCAGCGGCGGTTGCGGCCTCTGCATTTTCGGGGTTGGTGAAACGGTCGGGGACATAGGCGCGGCCGCGTGCATAGCGGCGGTTGCCTACCTGAGATGCGGGAATTTCTGCATCCTTGATGCCGAGACGCTCACGGCGGGCAGCTCTGTCTGCGCGGTCAAGTGCGGCCTTGCGCTCGTCGCTCTTCTGCTTCTCTGCTGCCTGCATCTTTTTCTTGCTGGTGTTTACGTTCTTTTCGGTCTTGCCCTCTGCGCGCAGGCGCTCGGTCTCAAGGCGCTTCTCTTCAAGCTCCTTCTCACGGGCGCTTCTTGCGGCGATGCGCTCTGCATCCTCAATGTCAAGCTTCTTGGTGTAGACCTTGGTGAGGGTGAAGTCACGGATGAGGCCGAATACGCTGTTTGCAATCCAGTATACGCCCATTGCAGCGGGCATAACAAAGCAGATCCAGATGCTCATCAGGGGCATCATGATGTTCATGCTCTTCATGGATGCCTCGGTCTGCTCGGTCATGGCCTGGGGATTGGTGGCGTTGGATATCTTCATGGACAGCCAGGAGAGAGTTGCGGAAATGATAGGGATAAGGAAGAGACCGAGGGCCGGCAGCCAAACGCTCGGATCACTCCAGTCGGTCTTGAACATGAAGTTCCACTGGGGCTGACTGCCCAGGTTGAGGCCGAGGAAGCTGAAGTCGATGTCGAGCAGGCCGTCAAGCTGGCCGGGGAGTGCTGCCTGCAGCTGATCCCAGTACTTGTGTGCAAGGTCAGCAAGCTTGATCTCAAAGTATGAGTCGGTCTTGGCCGGAATGGTGTAAAGACCGGCATTGACAAAATAGTCCTGAATTGCGTTAACAACCTCATCCGAAACAAACATCATTCTTGTGAGAGGCTGACGGATGACGCTGTAGAGTGCGATGAGAATCGGGAAGGGGAT
This sequence comes from bacterium, assembly GCA_963590455.1. Classification (GTDB taxonomy): domain Bacteria; phylum Bacillota; class Clostridia; order Oscillospirales; family Oscillospiraceae; genus Limivicinus. The sequence goes on from CAVAPH010000022.1 coordinate 16,292, forward strand.
GAGCGACCACAGGCAGCCGGACATCGGGTTTGCACCGTTCTCCTGATAGAGCTTCTGCATCTCCTGGTTGAGCTTCTGAGGGTTGCCCTCATGGCGGCGCTGAAGCTCCTGAATCTGGGGCTGGAGGCGCGAGGTGCGCATCATGCCCTTCTTGCTCTTTGCCATGAACGGCGTGAGGATAAGGTTTACGACTAAGGCGAAGAAGATGACTGCAACGCCGTAGTTCCCGGTAAGCTCATAGAGCTTGACCATGAGCCATGCGAAAGGCTTAGTTATTGCTACCCACATAGGTTTCTCCTCAAGTATGTGTTTTTAAAAATCTTCCCCTCTCAGGGGACGGGATCATAGATGTCATAGTTTTTGCTGTGGAAGGGATGACATCTCATAATGCGCTTGAATGCCAGCCAGCCGCCCTTAAGGGCGCCGTACTTTTCAATGGCCTCCAGCGCATATTGCGAGCAGGTGGGGATAAATCTGCAGCATGGCGGTGTGTTCGGAGAGATATATTTCCGGTAAAAGCGAATTGCGGCGAGCATAAGCTTTTTCATTTAGCCCTGCCCTCACGCATGAGATTGAGCTTGGTGCAGGCAGTTAAAAAAGCATCGTTCATCTTCTGATACTCGGCACCTACGCATTTCGCGCGGGCGACGACAACGATGTCCCAGCCGGAGCTGAGCCTATCGGAATTGAGCCTGTATATTTCCCTCAGACGGCGGCGGACACGGTTGCGGACCACTGCGTGCCCCAATTTCACGGACACCGTGTAGCCCAGCCGGTTTACGCCCCTGCCGTTTTTGCGGCAGTAGACAACCATATAAGGGTTAACCGCACTCTTTCCGCGGGAATACAGCCGCCTGAAATCGCTGTTCTTTTTTAAAGTACATCTGACTTTCAAGTGGAAGTTCCCCTTTTCGCCTTAGTCGGAAAAAATCTCCGTAAACACCTAAAGGGCGGATCTCTCCGCCCTGAAAATATGCCCGATTAATAGAAACCTGCTCACGTGCCGGGGAATCAGTAGCTGAGCTTTGCTCTGCCCTTTGCTCTGCGGCGGGCGAGAACCTTGCGGCCGTTTGCGGTCTTCATTCTCTTGCGGAAGCCGTGCTCCTTTTTGCGCTGAAGCTTCTTGGGCTGGTAGGTACGTAACATGCTGTGGCACTCCTTTCAGGTTAATACTCAACATCGGGCTTGCGCCCGAAGCAGTTGACAAAATAAGCGACAGATTTGCACTGTCGAGATGAGATTATACACTAATATAAAGAGACTTGTCAACTAAAAACTGCGTATATTATCGCAAAAATCGCGAAAATTTGCGGCGGCTGTGTTGATTGCAGAGCCCAACACGGCCGCCGTATGGCTTGATGTGATATGCGCTTTGTCAGCACCCGCCGATACGCTCGGTAATATAGCCTTCAATCTCGTTGATGTCCATGTCCAGCGCGACTGACAGCTCGCCGTGCAGTATGTCCTTGGCGCGCTTCATTGTGGCCTCTGTGCGGCTGCTCTTGGTTTTGCGCTCGCTCATTCTGGCGCGCAGCCCCTTGACGATGGACACAAGCGCCTCGCAGGTGTGCAGCTTGAAAAGATCCCTGTAGAAAGCGTCAACATGATTGAATCTGCTGTCGTTGCACACGGCAGGTTCTATCGCGGGAATAGAATCAATCAGCGCCTCCGCCTCCTCACGGCTCATAACCGGGCGCATGAACACGCCTGTATCAATCGGTGCGAAATATGTCCCGGTCCCTGTATAGGGAGTTAAATAATAATAGAGCTTCCCTCCTGCGGATTCCAACGGAGCGATCTTTTCAACAGTGCAGACTCCGTTTTCTCCGTATATAATTTTTTCACCAACCTCAAACATCGTAAAATTACCCCTACTTTATATCATATGTATATATAATACACCATCTTTCGCGAAAATTCCAACATTATTTTTAGATTTTTTAAAAATTTTCTCGTTATTTGCCGCTTTTCCCCTTTTATTTATGCGCCCCGTCTGATACAATTAACCGATGTGCAGCATGATTTTTTGATTTTACAGGCTGTTCTCATCGGGTGGGGAAAGGACATAGCTTTACGACGAATTTTCACGCGTGAGTGGAGCAGCATAATATATTATTCTGAGGTTTTGATGTGAAATTATATTTAATCGGACATGATTATAAATATGCGGCGGAGCAGATACTGCTCACCATGTTCCCGGATGAGCGTCCGGAGTACCCGGAGGGCAAGCCGGAAGGGGAGCGCATGGAGATTAAACTGAGCCGCGGCAGCAAATATGTCACGGCGACCTGCGCCCTGCATAAAAATAACGCTGTTTACCGCGGACGCGCCGCAGTTAAATCAGATCTGCTCGACGGGGAGCTGCTCACGGACAGGTACTGCCAGCGCCTTATAAAAAATGCCGTCTACCGCGCGGCGCTTGCGTCCGGAGTTACACACCCGGCATGGGGCGCACTCACAGGTGTCCGCCCGGGCAAGCTCATGTACCCGCTGCTCAAATCCGGCATGGACGGGGAAGAGGCTGTGCGCAGCTTTATTGAGAAATATGACGTCTCACCCGAGCGTGCCCGCCTCTGCCTTGATACCAGTTGCGAGACCCTGCGTGCGCAGGAGAGCCTGCAGCCGGAGGACGTGTGTCTGTACGTCGGCATTCCGTTTTGCCCCACGCGCTGCGCCTATTGCAGCTTTGTCAGCCAGTCCGTTGAAAAGAGCATGAAGCTTATAGAGCCGTTTGTCGAGGCGCTGTTCAAGGAGCTTGACGCTACGGCGGAGCAGATTAAAGCCCTGGGATTGCGCGTCGTCTCCGTGTACATGGGCGGCGGCACGCCCACGACGCTCTCGGCCTCTCAGCTTGATGCGCTGTGCAGCCGTCTTGCCGAAAAATTCGATCTCAGTGCCCTGCGCGAATACACGGTTGAAGCGGGGCGGCCGGATACCATAAGTGAGGACAAACTCACCGTGCTGCGCCGCCACGGGGTGGACAGAATAAGCGTCAACCCGCAGACAATGTCGGATTCGGTGCTTGAGACGATAGGCCGCAGACATACGGCGCAGGATATACTCGACGCACTCGGCAAGGTGCGCAATATCGGCGGATTTGACGTGAACATGGACCTCATCGCAGGGCTTCCGGCGGACAGCGTCGGGGGCTTTGACGAGACACTCAAAAAGGTGCTCGCTCTTGCGCCGGAGAACGTGACCGTGCATACGCTGTCGCTGAAAAAGGGCTCGCGCATCATGCTGGAGGGCTCCGAAATCCCGGCAGCCGCAGAGGTCGGCGTCATGCTTGACCATGCATACGCCGCACTGACCGAAGCCGGATACCGCCCGTATTATTTATACCGCCAGAAATTCATGTCCGGCGGCTTTGAAAACGTCGGCTGGGCGAGAGACGGGCGGATTAATCTTTACAACATATGCATAATGGAGGAGCTGTGCAGCATAATCGCGATGGGCGGCGGCGGCTCAACCAAGCTCATACGTCAGGACGACGGCAGAAACATACGCATCATGGCGCCGAAATATCCGCTGGAGTACATTAATAATATAGATAAGACCTGCGCAGACAAGGCAAAAATAAGCGAGTTTTATAATAATATTATTACAGAATAATCAGAAAAATAATCAGAGAAGGAGAAAATATAACATGTCATACGATCTTGAAAATATCAATTTCCGCACGGTCGCAGACCCCAAGGGCTTTGTTGAAGAGAGCGACGCGAAGTATCAGGCAAAGGTTGAAAAGGCGGCGGAGCTTATTATAGAGAACCACACCAAAAGCCCGATAGTCCTGCTCTCCGGCCCCTCCGGCTCCGGCAAGACCACAACCGCAATGAAAATCGCCGAGGTTCTCAATAAGCGCGGCATCGGCACGCACTATGTCAGCATGGACAACTATTATAAAACGCTCGACTCCAATGACGTCCCCCACACGCCGGACGGTGAGGTGGATCTTGAGTCGCCCTACTGCATCGACATGGATCTTTTGAATCAGCACTTTGATAAGCTTGCCGACGGGGAGCGCATATACGTGCCGAAGTACGAGTTTGCCCGCAGAATCCGCAGTATGGATCCGTCCGCATCCATCAAGCTCGGCAAGGATGAGGTCGTCATATTTGAGGGCCTCCACGCACTCAACGACATGATCACCGACAAGCACCCGGATGCATTCAAGCTCTATATCTCGGCAAGCAGCGATGTGGAGTTCAACGGCAAGGTTGTATTTAAGCGCATATGGTTCCGCCTCGTTCGCCGCACCGTGCGCGACTATCTCTTCCGCAGCTCGGATCCTGCAAACACAATGGCAATGTGGGCAAATGTCCGCAGAGGTGAGAAGCTGTACATATCCCCGTTCAGGGCAAAGGCGGATTTCCATTTTGATACCTCCATGCCATATGAGCCGGCACTGTTCAATGAGACGGCGACAAAGCTCTTCTCAAACGTCCCCGAGGGAATTGAACGCTTTGAGGAGCTGCGCCAGGTGCTCCCCGCAATCCAGCTCTTCGGCCACATCGATCAGTCCCTCGTCGCACCGGACGGACTCCTGCGAGAGTTCATCGGCGGCGGCATATACGAGTATTGATCCCACCCAAGCACCGGCATAACGTCGGTGCTTTTTCATGCTTCAATGTCGCTTTTCAACAAAATAGACAATATTTTGACTTGAAGCACGTCAAAACAGTATAAAATTTCGGCACATTTCCAACGTGAGAAAAGTGGCCGAAATCTTGCAATTTAACGGTATTTTGTGATAAAATTAGGGCGAATGAACGAGGCACAAATTTCTCTTTAGGGAATTTTGCATATACGTTGTTTATAATTTTATTATGGAGGAATATCAAAATGATTAAAGTTGGTATTAATGGTTTCGGCCGCATCGGCTCTCTTGCTTTCAGAGCTGCTATCAAGTCTGATGACATCGAGGTCGTCGCAATCAATGCTCCGGGCCATCCCGCTTCTCACATCGCATACTGCGTAAAGTATGACTCCGTCCACGGTCGTTTCGACGGCGAAGTCCTCAGCAATGACGAGGACAGCACCATCACCGTTAACGGCAAGGTCGTTAAGGTTCTCTCCGACAAGTCCTATCGTGACGCTACCCTCATTCCCTGGGGCGAGCTGGGCGTAGAGTACGTTCTCGAGTGCACCGGCGCTTACCTCGACAAGGAGAAGGCACAGGCTCACATCGACGCCGGCGCAAAGGTCGTCGTTATGTCCGGCCCTGCAAAGGATGACACCCCGATGTTCGTCTGCGGCGTCAACCTCGACAAGTACACCAAGGACATGCAGTTCGTCTCCAACGCATCCTGCACCACCAACTGCCTTGCTCCTATGGCAAAGGTCATCAACGACAACTTCGGTATTGTCGAAGGCCTCATGACCACAGTTCACGCATCCACCGCTACCCAGGCCATCGTTGACGGCTTCCCCAAGAAGAAGGATCTGCGCGGCGCACGTTCCATATACAACAACATCATCCCCTCCTCCACCGGCGCTGCAAAGGCAGTCGGCAAGGTCATCCCCGAGCTCAACGGCAAGCTCACCGGTATGTCCATGCGTATCCCCGCTCCGGACATCTCTGTTGTCGACCTGACCGTTCGCCTCGAGAAGAGCGCAACCTACGATGAAATCTGCGCTGCAATGAAGGCTGCTTCCGAAGGCCCCATGAAGGGTGTTCTCGAGTATGTCGACGACGAGGTCGTTTCCTCCGATTTCCGCACCGATCCTCACACCTCCATCTTCGACGCACAGGCCGGTATCGCTCTCAACGGCAACTTCGTAAAGCTCATCGCATGGTACGATAACGAGTGGGGCTTCTCCAACAAGATGATCGACCTCACCCGCCACATCGACTCCGTCCGCAAGGCCTAATTATAATAAATATTAATTATAAAGCGTTAGCCTTATAAAACATACGACAACCTCCCACTGCTATACCCAGCAGAGGGAGGTTGCTTTTTACCACACCGCAAGTACAAAAGCACGCGCATCTTGTCAAAATACGGTTTTCGGCTAAAATCACGCCGGAGAGAGCCCTCGTCCTGTTAAACTTTCCCGTTTTTTCGTAAAATATTTAACTTGTACTTG
>CAVAPH010000023.1:0-5238 GCA_963590455.1 bacterium
CCCCCATGTTTCACGTGAAACATTACTCTGCGTGTCTGCATTATTTCACATTAAAAAGTTTCACGTGAAACGTTGAAAAATATATAAAGCCCTGTTATAATGTCACGGACGGAAAAACGCAGAAATAATATTGGAGTAAAGCTATGGCAAAAATAATAGCAGTAGCCAATCAAAAAGGCGGCGTGGGGAAGACCACTACGAGCGTAAATCTCACGGCGGCATTGAAGGCACTCGGGAAGCGCGTGCTGCTGGTTGACGGTGACCCACAAGGGAATGCAAGTACCGGAATGGGCATAGCAAAGAGTACAAGGCCGAATACTTATGATATGCTGATAAACGACACACCGGCAGACAAATGTGTCGTTCACACCGAAAACGGCGACGTAATACCGACGAGTAAAGAGTTGGCCGCAGCCTCAGTGGAGCTTATAGATGCAGACAGGCGCGAATACGTGATGAAAGACGCGCTGATGGCACTATACAGCGAGTATGATTATATTTTTATAGATTGTCCGCCGTCGCTGGAGCTTCTGACCGTAAATGCTCTTGTTGCAGCAGACAGTGTATTAATTCCGATGCAGTGCGAATATTATGCGCTGGAGGGAATCGCAGATTTAGTGACAAGCATAAAAATGTGCAAAAAGCGGCTTAATACGCGTCTTGATGTTGAGGGAATCGTACTGACAATGTACGACGCGCGTGCAAATCTCACAACACAGGTTGCGTCGGAACTGAGAAAATATCTTGTAGGCAAGGTATATGACACGGTGGTGCCGCGTTCAGTCAGATTATCTGAAGCACCAAGTCACGGCATGCCGGGAATAGCATATGATAAATATAATAAGGGCAGCCGCGCATACGTGGAGCTTGCAAAAGAATTTTTAGCAAGAAACAACGACAGCTATAAGGAGTAATGCAATGGCATCAAAAGAAAAGAAAGGACTCGGAACCGGTCTTGGCATTCTCTTTGGGGAAGACAGCTTTGACGAGAGTGATGCCGAACTGACAACTCTGCCGATAAGTAAAGTTGAGCCGAGAAAAGAGCAGCCGCGCGAGTATTTTGACGAGGCCGCACTGCAGGAGCTCTCAAACTCCATTGCGCAGTTTGGCTTAATACAGCCGATAGTAGTGCGAAAGCTGGACAACGGTTATTATCAGATAATTGCAGGTGAGCGCAGATGGCGTGCAAGCCGCATGGCAGGTCTGACAGAGGTACCCGTAAGAATAATAGAGGCAGACGACAAGCGCACGGCAGAGCTGGCACTGGTAGAAAATCTGCAGAGGGAAGACCTGAATCCGATAGAAGAGGCAAAGGGATACAAAACTCTGATAGATGTCTACGGAATGACTCAGGAGGAAGCGGCAAACAGCGTCGGACGATCAAGACCCGCGATAACAAACTCACTGAGACTGCTGACGCTGTCTGACGAAGTAATAGATCTCGTAGAAAAAGGTAAGCTTTCAGCCGGGCATGCGAGAGCACTGGTCACTATAACGGATAATAAAAAACAATTAGCGGCCGCAAACGAAGTAATAGACAAAGGATTATCCGTAAGAAAAACAGAAGAGCTCGCATCTAAGACATTAAAAGCACCAAAAGCAGAAAAGCAAAATAGCAATAAAATAAACGTGAATTACGCAGCAGAGATATCAAATGAGCTCAGCGCAATACTCGGCAGACGCGTAAATCTGGTAGACGGAAAGAAAACCGGAAAAATAGAAATAGAATTCTACGGCAGTGACGACAGAGAAGCACTGATAGATCTGCTGAGAAAATTAAAATAATAAATAAAATAAACTATTATAGGGAGACACAAAAATGCTGGACATTAAGTTTGTAAGAGAGAATCCGGAGATAGTAAAAGAGAACATAAAGAAAAAGTTTCAGGATGCCAAGCTGCCGATGGTAGACGAGGTACTGGAGCTTGATGAGAAGAACAGAGCAGCAATAACCGAGGCAAGTGAACTGCGCGCATCGAGAAATACTCTCTCAAAGCAGATAGGTATACTCATGGGACAGTCCAAGAAGGACCCGTCCAAGCTTGAGGAGGCAGAGAAGGTCAAGGAGCAGGTAAAGAAAAACGCAGACCGCCTTGCAGAGCTGGAAGAGCTTGAGGAGAAATATGCAAAGCGCATCCACGAGCTTATGCTGAACATTCCGAATATAATTGACCCGTCCGTTCCCATCGGTCCTGACGACAGCTGCAACGTCGAGGTACAGCGCTTTGGTGAGCCGAAGGTACCTGATTTTGAGATACCGTACCATACTGAAATTATGGAAAGCTTTAACGGCGTCGACATGGATGCTGCAGGCCGCGTCTCCGGCAACGGTTTTTACTATCTCATGGGCGATATTGCAAGACTGCACTCCGCAGTACTGGCATATGCGCGTGATTTTATGATAAACAAGGGCTTTATCTACTGCATTCCTCCCTTTATGATACACGGCAACGTCGTTGAGGGCGTAATGAGCCAGACCGATATGGACGCCATGATGTACAAGATAGAGGGTGAGGATCTCTATCTTATCGGCACCAGCGAGCACTCCATGATAGGCAAGTTTATAGATCAGATAATCCCCGAAGAGAGCCTGCCGCAGACTCTCACCAGCTACAGCCCGTGCTTCCGCAAGGAGAAGGGCGCACATGGCATAGAGGAGCGCGGCGTATACCGTATACACCAGTTTGAAAAACAGGAAATGATCGTAGTCTGCCGTCCTGAGGATTCTATGGCATGGTACGAGAAGATGTGGCGCTTCTCCGTTGAGCTGTTCCGCAGCATGGATATACCCGTGCGTCAGCTCGAGTGCTGCTCCGGCGACCTGGCAGATCTCAAGGTCAAGTCCTGCGATATAGAGGCATGGTCACCCAGACAGAAGAAGTACTTTGAAGTCTGCTCCTGCTCCAATCTCGGCGATGCACAGGCACGCAGACTCAAGATGCGCGTAAAGGGCGCAGACGGCAAGATGTATCTGCCGCACACCCTCAATAATACCGTTGTTGCACCTCCCCGTATGCTCATCGCCTTCCTTGAAAATCACCTCCAGGCCGACGGCAGCGTAACCATCCCCGAGGTGCTCTGGTCCTACATGGGCGGCACCAAGGTTCTCGTACCCAAAAAGTGATATAAAAAATTAAGATTTAATGCCCCGGCACTCTGATATTTAAGAGTGCTGGGGTATTTTTACTGCATATTATAATAATATCATAAAAATATTTATATTATTTATATTTTTATCTACTTTATTATATTATAGATATTGAAAAAATGAGTCAAATTTGTTATAATAACATGATTTAAAATAAGGCGGAGTAATGCCCTTTGAAAGCGGGCTATCCGGCCTAAATTAGGGTATGAGGTGGACTATGAATTCTTTCAATGACGTATGGGCGGAGGTATTAAAGGTGCTGTCAAAGCAGCTTACATCTACCGCAATGGATACATGGTTCTCCGACTGTGAGCCGTTGGCGATAGATGACTGCAAGCTGGTTGTGAGCACAACATCGGATTTTAAACGCAGAATAATAGAGGAGCGCTTCAGTAAGACTATAAAGGACGCGCTTTCGGATATATTCTCATGCGACTTTGATCTGACAGTGCTTGTAGGGGACGAGGTAAAAAACTTTCAGTCCTCCAGAGACAGCTATGATGAGGACGGGCCGCTGCCGGAGATGGCGGGATACACTTTTGATCGTTTCATAGTCGGCAATTCAAATAAATTTGCCCACGCCGCCGCAATTGCAGTCGCGGAGAATCCCGGCAAGAGATATAACCCGCTGTTTATCTACGGCAATTCAGGTCTGGGAAAGACGCATCTGCTGCTGGCAATAGGCCAGGCTATACATGAGAAAGACGCAACTAAAAAAATGGCCTATATAAAGGGCGATGATTTCACAAATGAGATGGTTCGCTCAATAAAAGAGGGCAGCGTAGAGGAATTCAGATTAAAATACAGAAACGTAGATCTGTTTCTCGTTGACGATATTCAGTTTATTGCCGGCAAGCGCTCCACGCAGGAGGAATTCTTCCATACGTTTAATAATATCTACGAGGCCGGCCACCAGATAGTTATCACGTCGGACCGTCCACCGCTTGAAATGTCGCTTCTCGATGACAGACTGCGCACCCGTTTCGAGGGCGGACTCATGGCAGACATACAGCCGCCTGATCTTGAGACAAGAATGGCGATTACAAGAAATAAAGCCGCCCAGCTCGGCCTCGTAATCTCGGACGACGCTGTAAATTATATAGCAGAGAATATAACGGCTAATATAAGGCAGATAGAGGGCGTAATAAAGCGCCTGACGGCATATAAAGAGATACTTGATTATACGATCAATATTGACTCCGTAAAAAGGGCAATAAAAGACGTAATAAGAACAGGCGAATATATACCGACGCCGGACAGAATTATAAGCGAAACGGCAAGATATTATTCTCTCAAGGAAGAGGATCTGAGAGGACAAAGCCGTGCAAAAAATACAGCGACCGCGCGACAGGTATCTATGTATCTGATGCGAAATCTTACGAATTTCTCGCTTAAAGACATAGGCGCGGAATTCGACGACAGAAACCATGCGACGGTGCTCAGCTCCATACGAAAAGTAGAGGATCTGTTAAAGACTGATCCTAACATGGTGACCACGATAAGAGACATTACGTCGAACATAAATTCGCTGTAAATAAGCCAAAAAAGTTTTAAACATTTGCCTGTTGAAAATGAAAACTTTTGTATTGAAAGACAAACTCTCAACATGCCGTGTTTAAAACATAAAAATTATCAACAAAATCATTAACATTTCAAAAGCAATAAAATCAAGGCTTTGAATGAGTTTTCCACAAGTTTTTCTTCTACTACTAAAACTACTAAAAAATTATCCTTTATATACTGATAAAGAGACGAAAAAGGAGCTTCACGATGAAATTTAAAGTTGAAAAAAACGAACTGCAGGACGCAATAGCAATAGCATCCCGTGCCGCGGCATCGAAAAGCCCGATCCCCGCACTTGAAGGTCTTCTCTTAAATGCGCGTGACGGCTTGAAAATCACGGGATACGACCTCAAGGAAGGCATATACACAAATATAGAGGCAGAAATTGAGGTAATGGGCGAGATCGTAGTCAATGCAAGACTGTTTGGCGAGATGATCCGCCGTATGCCGGACGGAATAGTTATATTTGAATCGGACGATGAATATAACATAAATGTCAAATGCGGAAAGAGTGAATTTAACTTTGC
>CAVAPH010000023.1:5530-22213 GCA_963590455.1 bacterium
ACCTGCGTTGATGCAGATGATCTCGTAGAAATCTCTGTCGGCAAAAAGCACATCTCGTTTGTAATAGGCAGCACGGTAATTGTCAGCCGCAGACTTGAGGGTGAATTCTTAAATTACAGAAAGTCAATTCCTCAGGAGTTTAAGTATAATCTCGGCATAAGCCGCGCAGAGCTTATATCCACGATAGAGCGCGTGGCACTGGTCATAAAAGAAAAAGCACAGAGCCCGGTGCGCATGACAATAAGAGACGGCGCAATAGATTTAAAGTGCATGACGGTTGTAGGCAAAGCAGAAGACGTGTGCCTGTGCGAGGGCAACGGAGATGGACTTGAAATTGGCTTTAACGATAAATACCTGACCGACGCACTCAAGGCAGCCGGAGTTGAGGAGCTTAAATTGTGCCTGAATACGGCATCTACTCCCGGTGTTATTACCGCAGCAGATGGCACGGATAAATTTACATATATGATTCTTCCCGTACGTCTGAGAGCAGGCGCGTAAAAAATAATATTTATCAGGGGCAAAAATATGGAAAAGATAAGCATAAATACCGAGTATATAAAGCTCGATTCATTCTTAAAGCTTGCAGCAATGGTCGGCACAGGCGGCGAGGCAAAAAATGTTATTGCTGACGGCCTCGTTGAGGTAAACGGCGAGGTGTGCACCATGCGCGGCAAAAAGCTGCGTCCGGGAGATAAAGTTAAATTCGATATCTACGAATTTGAAGTTATCGCGGAATGAGAGTAAATAAAATTGCACTCAACGGCTTTCGCAACTATGAGTGGGACACGGCTGAATTCGCCCCGGGTACAAATGTAATAAGCGGCGAGAACGCGCAGGGCAAGACAAATCTGCTGGAGGCCGTGTATATGCTCTCAACCGGCAAGAGCTTCCGCACCAGATTTGACAAAGAGCTTATAGGCTTCAGCTTCAGCGGGGCGGAGATTCTGGCGGATGTGAGCAGCCATGAACGCGAGCAGACGATAAGCATTCAAATGCGTCAGGGACAGACAAAGAAAATCACCGTAAACGGCGTAAAGAAAACCGGCGGTGAGCTTGCGGAGACGGTAAACACGGTTCTGTTTTGCCCGGATGATCTGAATCTTATAAAAGAGGGCGCTGCGGTCAGAAGAAAGCTGCTTGATAATGCGATAAGTCAGATAAGACCGAGATACGCAGAGTATCTTGCGCAGTTTAATAAATTATATGAGCATAAAACGCGCATATTAAAGGACTGGCGGGAAAAGCCGTCGCTGCTTGATACTCTTGATGAGTTCTCGGACGGAATGTGCAGGGCATCGGCACAGCTTATAAGATATCGCGCGGCGTTTACGACAAGGCTTGAAAAGGCCGCCGCACCGATACACAGCGATTTCTCCGGAGCGGGAGAAAAGCTTGAGGTAAAATACAAGACGGTATCAAGCGTAAAAGATCCGTTTGCAAGTGCGAAAGAGATATATTATGATCTCTGCGATCATCAGGAGCGGCACCGTCAGGCGGAGCTTGAGGCCGCACAGTGTCTGACCGGTGCACATAAGGATGATCTGGAGATATATATAAATTCAAACCCTGCCCGTGCATTCGCATCACAGGGACAGACAAGGACAGCGGCGCTTTCACTCAAGCTTGCCGAGAGAGAAATTTTTCTCGACGAGACAGGTGAGTATCCGATATTGCTTCTTGACGATGTATTATCGGAGCTTGACGGAAAAAGGCAGGAGTTTGTACTAAACAGCATAGGCGGCGGACAGACTCTGATAACCTGCTGTGAGGACGAGGGCATCTCCAAACGCACCGGAGGCAAGGTTTTGTTCGTGAATAACGGCAGAATCAGAGAAAATTAAAATTATTTAATATATAAAAATATCAGGAGAAAATCATGTACCTGCATCTCGGAAAAGGTAATGTTGTCAGTACGGATATTATAATCGGAATATTTGATCTGGATATTACATCTCAGTCTTATCTCACGCGCGCGTATCTGACAGCTGCAGAGAAGGCAGGACAGGTTATAAATGCGGCGGAGGATATACCGAAGTCCTTTGTCGTGACGGAATCGAACGGAGAACGAAAATTATATCTCAGCCAGCTTGCGAGCGCTACTTTGCAAAAGCGCGCAGGCATGGGAATAATATAAAACTTGTTGAAAAAAATTTAATTGGAGAACAGTATGGCAGATATTAACGAAAAAGCAGTACACGAATATGACGCCTCGCAAATCCAGGTGCTTGAGGGCCTTGAAGCCGTCAGAAAGCGTCCGGGTATGTATATCGGCTCAACATCTTCATCGGGACTTCACCACTTAGTTTATGAAATTGTGGATAACTCTATCGATGAAGCGCTTGCCGGCTTCTGCACGCACATAAACGTGACGATAGAGCAGGGCAATATAATACGCGTAGAGGATAACGGGCGCGGCATCCCGGTAGACATACAGGCACAGACGGGAAAATCCGCACTTGAGGTCGTATTCACGGTGCTGCATGCAGGCGGCAAGTTCGGCGGCGGGGGATATAAGGTCTCCGGCGGTCTGCACGGCGTCGGCGCATCCGTTGTAAATGCACTTTCGGAGTGGCTTGAGGTCGAGGTCTGCAAGGACGGAGAGCGCTACGGCATGAAGTTCTCCCGCGGCGATATAACGCAGCATATAACAAAGCTCGGCCCGACAGATAAGCACGGCACAACCGTAAGATTCAAGCCAGACCCCGAAATGTTCGACGACACGGTGTATGATTACGAGATACTCCATACGAGAATGCGCGAGCAGGCGTTTCTAAATGCAGGTCTCACAATCGTGCTGCACGATGAGCGCGAGGGCAAGGAGCAGGGCGAGGAGCTCTGTTACGAAGGCGGCATAAAGGAATTTGTGTCGTATTTAAATAATCACAAAAACCCGGTACACGAGGATGTAATTTATCTGAGCGGCTCAAAGGGCGATGCAGTGGCAGAGATCGCACTGCAGTATAATGACGGCTACAACGAGAATCTCGTGAGCTTCGCAAACGACATACATACTCCTGAGGGCGGCATGCACGAGACCGGATTTAAAACGGCACTCACGCGCGTGATAAATGCCTACGGTGTAAAGACGAATGTTATAAAGGGCGACGATAAGGTCTCCGGCGACGATGTTCGTGAGGGTATTTCCGCAGTTATCTCCGTAAAGCTGCCTGAGGCACAGTTCGAGGGCCAGACAAAGCAGAAGCTCGGCAACGCATATATCCGCACTCTGGTCGACGGCATAGTCAACGATCAGCTCACGGAGTATTTTGAGGAACACCCGGCGACGGCAAAGATCATACTCGAAAAGGCCATGATGGCGAATAGGGCAAGAGAGGCCGCAAGAAAGGCGAAAGAGTCCGTCCGCCGCAAGACAGGACTCGAGAGCGGCCAGATGCCGGATAAGCTGCAGGACTGCAACGAGCGCGACCCGTCTCTGTGCGAGATATATATCGTCGAGGGCGATAGTGCTGCAGGCTCTGCAATCCAGGGACGCGACAGCCGCTTCCAGGCGATACTCGCAATGTGGGGCAAGATGCTCAACGTCGAGAAGGCGCGCGCAGATAAAATATACGGCAACGATAAGCTCTATCCGCTCATTCTCGCACTCGGCGCAGGCATAGGCGATGAATTTAATATAGACAAGCTGCGCTATCACAAGATAATTATCATGGCCGATGCTGATATTGACGGCTCTCACATCAGAACACTTTTGCTGACCTTCTTCTTCAGATATATGCGCCCGCTCATAGAAAACGGCTATGTATATTCGGCAGTGCCGCCGCTCTATAAGCTCACGAGGGGCAAGACCCAGCGCGTGGCGTATTCCGATGATGAGCGCGATAAAATAAGCGCGGAGCTGCGTGCTGACAATCCCAACGCAAAGATCGATATCTCCAGATATAAGGGCCTTGGCGAGATGGACCCGCACGAGCTTTGGGAGACCACAATGGATCCGGAGCAGCGCTCACTCAGGCGTATAACCCTCACCGACGCAATACAGGCAGACCAGGTCTTCACCGTGCTTATGGGTGAAGAGGTAGAGCCGAGACGCGAATGGATAGAGGAAAACGCCAAATACGTCGTAAATCTGGACGTTTAACAGGTCGTTAAGGAGTAGTAAATGGCACATAAAAGAGATTATAAACCGGAAGACATAGCATTTCCAAATCAGGTAATAACAGAATCAGAGCTTGTAAGCGAGATGCAGAAGAGCTATATCGACTATGCAATGTCCGTCATAGTCGGCCGTGCGCTGCCTGATGTGCGCGACGGTCTCAAGCCCGTGCATCGCCGCATATTATATGCACTCTATGAAGATAATCTGACTTCAGATAAGCCCTTTAAGAAGTCCGCCACCTGCGTCGGTGACGTGCTGGGCCGCTACCATCCGCACGGCGACGCGTCTGTCTACGATGCAATGGTACGTCTGGCGCAGAATTTCTCCATGAGATATATGCTCGTAGAAGGCCACGGCAACTTCGGTTCCGTCGATGGCGACCCCCCTGCAGCCTATCGTTACACCGAGGCAAGACTCTCGAAGATCTCAAACGAGATGCTGCGCGATATAGAGAAGGATACCGTTGATTGGGATCCGAACTTTGACGAGACCAGAAAAGAGCCGCGCGTGCTGCCCTCCAGATTTCCGAATCTGCTCGTAAACGGCTCATCCGGTATTGCAGTCGGCATGGCGACGAATATTCCGCCGCACAATCTCACCGAGGTTATAAATGCCTGCGTGCACGTGCTCGATAATCCGGACGCAACGCTCAGCGATATAATGCAGTTTATAAAAGGCCCGGACTTTCCGACCAAGGGCATCATCATGGGGCGCAGCGGCATACGCGCGGCATACGCAACAGGACGCGGCCGCGTAGTCGTGCGCGCAAGATGCGAGTTTGAGGAGTACGGCAGAGATAAGCGCACGAGAATCATAGTCACAGAGCTGCCCTATCAGGTCAACAAGCGCCAGCTTATAAAAAATATTGCCGATCAGGTGCATGATAAGCGCCTTGACGGTATATCCGACCTGCGCGATGAGACCGACAGAAACGGCATGCGTGTGGTTATAGAGCTCAAGCGCGACGCAAATCCGCAGGTAGTATTAAATCGCCTGTATGCACAGACCGCACTTCAATCGAGCTTCTCGATAAACATGCTCGCCCTTGTAAATAATCAGACCCAGCCGAAAATACTCTCACTGCGCCATATTCTCGACGAGTATCTGACCTTCCAGGAGGAGCTTATTGTCCGCCGCACGAAGTTCGATCTTAAAAAAGCCGAGGAGCGCGCACATCTGTTGGAGGGCCTGCTTATTGCGCAGGACAACATAGACGAGGTTATTCACATCATCCGCAGCAGCTATGACAACGCGAAGCAGCGCCTGATGGAGCGCTTCGGACTGAGTGACGTGCAGGCACAGGCCATCTGCGACATGAGACTTATTGCACTGCAGGGGCTCAACCGCGAGAAGCTCGAAAACGAGTATAAAGAGCTCGAGGGCAAGATCGCATATTATAAAGAGCTTCTGGCAGATCCCGAGAAGATCAAGCAGGTGCTCAAGGATGAGCTTATAGCAATCCGCGATAAATACGGCGATGAGCGCGCAACCGAAATACAGGATGTCGCCGACGAGATAGACATAGAGGATCTCATCGACGAGGAGGAGTGCGTAATCACCCTGACAAACGGCGGATATATCAAGCGTCTGCCTGTCAGCGAGTATCGCGCACAGGGCCGCGGCGGCAAGGGTATCCGCGCCATGACCACAAAGGATGAAGACTTTGTCGATACCGTATTTACGGCGTCAACGCATGATAATATTCTCTTCTTCACCAGCAAGGGCCGTGTGTTCATCAAGAAGGGATATAATATTCCCGAGGCAAGCCGCACTGCCAAGGGCACGAACATAGTAAATATAATTCAGATAGAGAACGCGCAGGACGAAAAGGTCAGCGCAATGATAAAGGGCCGCGCGCTTGAGGAAGAAAATTATCTGGTCTTTGTCACAAAGAACGGTACGGTCAAGCGCATGTCCCAGTCCGCACTCAGAAATATACGCGCGAATGGCATCAGAGCGCTCACACTCGACGAGGGCGATGAGCTTATCACTGTCATGTCTACCACCGGCGATGAAAATATAATCATTGCCACTAAAAACGGTATGGCGACCTGCTTTAACGAGAACGACGTCAGACCCACCGGCCGCAGTGCAATCGGTGTGCGGGGCATAAAGCTCAGAGAGGGCGACAGCGTAATCGGCGCGGGCAGCATGTCTGCGGGAAGCTCCGTGCTCAGCGTGACCGAAAAGGGCTACGGCAAGCGCACAGCCTGCTCCGAATATCCGGTCAGAGGACGCGGCGGTATAGGCGTGAAGAACTACAGCGTCAGCGAAAAGACAGGAAAGCTCGCCGCAGTGAAGATAGTCACGGGCGATGAGGATCTTTTGGTCATAACCGACGATGCGACAATTATCCGTGTGGCAGTTGATAAAATCAGCCTGCTCGGCCGCGCAACAAGGGGCGTTAAAATCATGCGTCTCACCGAGGGCAGCCGCGTAATCTCCATAGAGACTACCGACAAGAACCCCGAGGAGGAGAGCGAGCTCCCCGAGGATGCAGATGCAGAGCTTGAGAATGATAATCTCACTGAAGAGGATCTGACCGAGGAAGAAGACAACGAGTCAGATTCTTCCGAGAACGAAAACAACGAGGAATAAGCGCCCAAAGCTATGAAGGAAGTCACAATATATACTGACGGCGCATGCAGCGGCAACCCCGGCCCGGGCGGCTGGGGCGCCGTTCTGCGTTATAAAGGCACAGAAATAGAGCTCTCCGGCGGCGAGGCAAAGACCACAAACAACCGCATGGAGCTCACAGGTGTTATATCTGCGCTTGAAAAATTAAAAGAGCCCTGCATTGTGCAGCTCTATTCAGATTCAAAATATGTCATCGATGCGCTCAGCAAGGGCTGGGCGAGATCTTGGCAGAAGAAAAACTGGATAAAATCAGATAAAAAGCCCGCTCTCAACCCTGACCTCTGGGAGCGTCTTCTAAATCTCTGTGACATACACGAGGTCCACTGTCACTGGGTCAAGGGACATGCAGAGAACGAGTATAATAATCGCTGCGACGCACTTGCCGTGGCAAAAAGAGACGAGTACGCTGAATAAAAAACTCAATCAATCAGCTTGTACCGGAAAACGCGAGAATATTATTATACAGACACTGAAACATCATATATCAACATGAAAAAGATTAACTACAACGACAAGCCGCTGAAAATATTCATGCAGTATATCGCTCTGCAAAAGAAGCTGTTCACGCTGGACATGGTGTGTGCGGTGCTGGTTGCGGTGATAGATCTCGTGTTCCCGTATGTATCAAAGAACGCGATGTATACGCTGCTGCCGAATAAGCTTTTTGAGACATTTTTCATCGTAATGGGACTTATGGTGCTCGCCTTTGTGATAAAGGGTGTGCTGTATTATATTATTACCGTGCTCGGTCACAGAATGGGCGTGCTGGTAGAGTCACAGATGCGCGAGGATGTTTTCACGCATATTCAGGAGCTCTCCTGCAGCTTTTACGATAAAAACCGCACCGGCGTTCTCATGAGCCATATCACGAGTGATCTCTTTGATATCACGGAGCTTGCGCATCACGGACCGGAGAATATATTAATCTGCACGCTCACAATAGTCGGCTCACTCATTGTGATGTTCACGATAGAATGGCGGCTGGCACTGGCGCTGGCAATTATTCTGCCGCTCTGCCTGTGGTTCACGCTCTCACAGAGAGTGAAAATGAAGAATACGAACCTTGAGGTAAAGCGCAAGACGGCGTTGATATATGCCGCGATAGAGAGCAGCATTTCCGGCATAAGGACCTCAAAGGCGTTCGCAAATGAGCAGCAGGAGAGAGACAAATTCGATAAATCCAACGAGATGTTCCGCGGCGCTAAGGTAGATTATTATAATACCATGGGTCTTTTTATGAGCGGCATGGAGTTCACCACGAGCATTATGCAGGTCATAGTCATCGCAGTTGGCGGTGTGTTTATAATGCGCGGGTCGATGGATTACATAGATCTCGTGACGTTTACTCTCTACGTCTCCGCGTTTATTTCCCCGCTTAAAAAGCTTGCGCAGTTTGCTGAGATATATATGGCGGGTACATCGGGCTTTTCAAGATTTATCGAGATCATGCGCACGGAGCCTGCTATTAAGGACGCGCTCGATGCCAAAGAGATGGGCAGCGTAAAGGGCGAGATAGAATATAAAAACGTGTGCTTTGATTACGGCAACGGTGTGCCGGTGCTGGATAATATAAATCTGCATATCGCTCCGGGTGAGTGCATGGCGATAGTAGGTCCCTCAGGCGGCGGGAAGACAACGCTATGTCAGCTGCTGCCGAGATTTTACGATGTATGCTCCGGTGCCGTGCTGGTTGACGGAGTAGATATAAGAAGCGTCACGCAGGAGAGCCTGAGAAAAAACATCGGGCTTATACAGCAGGATGTTTTCATGTTTGCCGGTACCGTGCGTGATAATATACGCTACGGCAGACCGGACGCGACGGACGAGGAGATAGTCGAGGCGGCAATACGCGCGGAAATACACAGCGAGATTATGGAGCTGCCCGACGGCTATGATACTTATATAGGCGAGAGGGGAGTAATGCTCTCCGGCGGACAAAAGCAGCGCATATCTATTGCACGCGTGTTTCTGAAAAATCCGAGGATACTTGTACTTGACGAGGCAACCTCCGCGCTTGACACAGTGACGGAGAGACGCATACAGTCCTCACTTGACGCGCTTGCCGACGGCCGCACCACGATAATAATCGCGCACAGACTGTCGACTATAGGCAAGGCAGACAGAATTGCTGTCATAGAGGGTGAGCATATTGCAGAGCTCGGCACGCGTGAGGAGCTTCTCGCAAAAAACGGGGAATATGCCAAGCTGTGCAGAGCACAGGAGCTTGATAATAATTAATATAACCGGCGTTATGCGCCGGCATGAAAGGACGGATACTTATGATAAATATCAGAAAAGGCGGTCACAAGGATCTTGAGAGATACTATCCCGCAATGGAGATGGATTTTGACAGTGAGGAGCTTATATCCAAGCTGCTGCTGCACAAGGCGATGATGTCCGGTGAGGCGGAGCTCATGGTCTTCTTCGACGACGAGTCGAATCTTGAGCTGGGCTATGCACTGGTGCTGGTGAAAAATCTCTATAATTACGTGCTGCTGAAATATTTTGCGATACTGCCCTGGTACAGAGATAAGGGTGTAGGCGTTGCTGCAATGCGTCTTTTAAATAAGCGCTATGCCGACAAACAGGGCATACTCGCCGAGATCACCGAGTTTGATGACCCGGAGGTCGATCATATTAAGAAGCTCTACAAGTTTTTTGCGCGCTTCGGCTATATCGAGGTGCCCTGCGATTATAAAATAGGCGGCGTCAAGGCAAATCTTATGGCAAAGCCGATAAAGGGCAGCGCATTGCTCGCACCGGTGGCACACAGAGTTATTATAGATTTCTATTCCCGAATACTCCGCCCCTCGGCAATGTTCAATATGATAGATATCAAGAGAGCCGCAGAGGAGCCGGAAAAATAAAATTTTAAAATACAGGGACGGCATAATATGAAGCAATCGAGATCATGGGCGTATAATTATTATAATATATGCTTTGCCGTGATATGCGCGTTCATACTGATGTTTCTTATATACCTTGCGCCATACGGCTATAACGGCTATGATGAGTCCTTTTATCTTACCGTGCCGTACAGACTGGTGCAGGGTGATGCACTGCTTAAATATGAGTGGCATCCGGCGCAGTTCGTCGGCTTTCTGATGTATCCTGTAATGTGGGTATACTTAAAGCTTGCGGGCAGCACCGACGGCATATATCTCGCCTTTAGATATATTTATATCGCCGCGCAGCTTCTTGCGGCCGTGTATATTTATATAAGGCTGAAAAAAACGGCCCCGCTCGGTGCAATTTTTGCGGCGGCAGTGTATTTTCTCTTTGTGCCGTATTCAAGGCTGACGCTGTCATATAATACGCTCGCAATTATGCTGCTGTTACTTTCAGGAATAACGGCGGCGACTGCGAAGAAAAACGCCGCGTATTTTATGTCCGGGCTGATGTTTGCCGGGGCAGTGCTGTGCTGTCCGTATCTTGCGGCGGTGTACGCGATATATACACTGGCGTTATTAATAAGGAAAATCTCAAAGCACGGAAAAATGCGCGAGTGGCTGTATTTTACCGCAGGCTGTGCCGTACTCGCAGTTATATTTCTTGCCGTAATATTAATAAACGCAACGCCGAACGAGCTTTTAGACGGCATAAAAAACACACTGAATGACCCTGAGCACAGTGAAATAAAACCTCTGAAAAGCCTTGGATTATATATAAAGCACGTGTTTTTCTCACGAACAAGCGCAAAAATGCTGTTCTTCGGCTGCCTGGTGTTGATTTTATTAATCAGGCTTGATAAGAAGAGTAAAGAGCACAGGTGGCTCTACATGTCATTTGCGGCGCTGATTGCCATACTGCATCTTGCAATTACTTATAAATCCTACAGGTATATTAATTATTACACGCTCTCACTGTGCATGCCGGGGCTTATTGCTTACCTGCTGCATAAGAACAGACCGAAAAAAATCTTTCTTCTCATCTACCTGCCGGGCTGGCTCTTCTCATACTGCAAATGTCTGTCGTCAAATCAGTTTTATTACGCCATAACAGAGGGGCTTTCCGTCGCCTGTGCCGCAAGTGCATTTATAATCGGCAGTCTTATACATGAGAGCCTGAGCGAAAATAATAAAACAAAAACAAAGCATGCTAAAATAACATCCGGAGCTTCATGTGCCCTCTCGGCGCTTGCGGTCGCAGTGCTCTGCTGCGTGCTTGTGCTGGACAGCTTGGAGATACGCGAGGGCAATTGCCGCACAACGGGGCGCGATTATAAATTTACTCTGACCGAGCAGATGCAGGGCAGCGTGGCGGACGGTTTATACGCTACGGTTGCGGAGAATGAAAATTACAAGCGCTATCTTGCAGCGACAGAGAAGGTACGCAACTACGAGGGAAAAAACGTCCTGTATTTCTCGTGGGAGCTCTGGCTTTACATGGCGGACAGCAAGGACAACGCGGCCTTCTCCGCATGGCTGTCATTCACACAGGAGGACATGGCGGCAGAGAGACTTTTGGATTACTGGTCGCTGCACCCTGAAAAGCTGCCGGACGCTATATTTATAGACAAAGATTTTATAAATGCCGACGTATACGCAAAAGCTCTGAACACCGAAAACTTCCCCGTGGAAGAAAACGACTTAGGTTATATCATGCTCCGCCCGGAGCAGTAAGCTTGCGCTAATCTAAATATTTCTCCGCCGGAGGAGATAGTCAGTGTTTGTGCCGGCTAAAGAGAGTTACCCCAAATAATCGAAAGAAAAAACATATGAAATTACTTGTTCAACAGATTCTGAAAAACAAGGAAGCAGCCGCACTCCCGGGTATGCTGGAGAGCGGCGGGCTTCCTGCGCTCGTTTCCGGACTTTCTGCGGTGCACAGGGCGAATCTCGCTGCGGCACTGCGTCTTGAAAGCGGGCGACCCATATTCGTCATATGCCCTGATGACACGGCGGCGGAAAACTTTGCGCGTGATCTTCATTCCATGCTGGATGAGGACTGCACGAGCATTATTATGCGCGATTTTATATTTTATTCCGCAGAGGCCGTATCGCGCCAGAACGAGCAGAGGCGCATTTCCGCGTTATATAATCTTGCAAAGGGCAACGCGCCTGTCGTGACGGCGTCTGTCTCCGGACTTATACAGCGCACGCTTCCGAAAGATATGCTTCTGCGCTCTGCCTTCACTATCGAGGAGGGCGGCAGTTACCCGATAGAGGACATAGAAGACGCGCTCATCCGCTGCGGCTACAGCAAGTGCGAGCAAGTGGAGGGCCAGGGACAGTTCGCCCGCCGCGGAGGAATACTCGACTTTTTCTCACCTGGTGAGCAGGAGCCCGTACGCATAGAATTCTGGGGCGACGATATCGACTCTATGGGTTATTTTGACGTGCAGAGTCAGCGCCGTACCGAGCAGATTAAAAAATGCACCATACTTCCCGCGGCAGAGGCGATGCCGCAGCTGTCAACCGGCGGGACGGAGACGCTCTGCCGCGAGATAGACGAGTTTGCAGCAAAGTATGCGCGTAAACGCACGAGTGAAAACGCCGCCGCTATCGCCGCAACATTGAGAGCGGATGCCGAGAGACTCCGCGCCGGAGTTATTATGAGCGATGCCGACAGATATTTGCCGGTCATGTACCCGATGGCGTGCGCGGCGGATTATATTCCGGAGGACGCGATTGTATTTCTCGATCAGCCCAACAGATGTGCCGAGCGAGCGCGCGATTATATAAAGCAGCTCAACGAGGATGTGCGGGAGCTGCAGCGCCGCGGTCAGACGGCAATGAGCGCCGACGGGTATTATCTCGGCTTCGATGCACTGACAAAACGGCTTGAGGATTGGCCGTTATATATGGCGGACGCCTTTACGCTCAGCCGCAATCCGATATCGCCGCGCAGCATAACCAGTATTCCCGCAAAGCAGCTGCCCTCGTATGCGGGCAGTGCGCAGGCCGCGGCGGATGACGTTGCAATGTATCTCAAGGAGAGCTACAGCGTGGTTGTTCTGGCTGCAGATGAGCGGCGCGCCAAGGTCCTGCAGGAATTCTTCGACAGTCACGGCATAAAGGCGCTTATATACAGAGAGCTCGAGAAGCTGCCGGCACCGGGACACTGCTGCATAACAATAGGCGCCGTATCCGCGGGCATGGAGTATACCGGCTTAAAGCTTGCCATACTTACGGACTCTCAGCTTGTGCGCGCCAAGAATGAGAAAAAGGCCGCATCACGCAAAAAGCTGCCGCCCGGCAGACAGAAAATAGAATCCTGCGCGGATCTGTCCGTCGGCGACTACGTTGTGCATGAAACGCACGGCATAGGCCGCTTCGCCGGCATAGTGAAAATGCAGGTGGACGGCTTCGACAAAGACTATATCAAGCTCAGCTACGCCGGGGGTGACAATTTATATGTGCCCGCAATGCAGCTGGATCTTGTCAGCAAATATACCGGCGGCGGAGAGGAGAAGGTCGTAAAGCTCTCCAAGATGGGCGGCACGGACTGGGCCAAGACCAGAACCCGCGCCAAGAAATCCGCCAAGGACATGGCAAAGAAGCTCGTCGCGCTCTATGCCCAGCGCCAGCGCCTCCCGGGGCACGCCTTCGCACCGGACAGTGAATGGCAGCGCGAGTTTGAGGAAAACTTCGGATACACCGAGACGGACGACCAGCTCAGATGTATTTACGAGATAAAGCGGGACATGGAGTCCTCCGTCCCGATGGATCGCCTGCTGTGCGGAGATGTCGGCTTCGGCAAAACCGAGGTGGCACTGCGCGCGGTGATGAAATGCGTGCTGGACGGCAAGCAGGCGGCAATTCTCGTGCCCACGACGGTTCTTGCGCAGCAGCATTACCAGACGGCACTGCAGCGCTTCTTCGGCTTCCCGGTGAATATCGCGGTGCTCAGCCGCTTTAAGACAAATGCGCAGTCGGACAAGACGCTCTCCGATCTGGCATCAGGCAGCTGTGATCTTGTCATAGGCACGCACAGACTGCTCTCAAAGGACGTAAAATTCAAAGATCTGGGCCTTCTGGTTGTGGATGAGGAGCAGCGCTTCGGCGTGACGCATAAGGAGCATATCAAAGAGCTTGCACAGGGCGTGGATGTGCTGACCCTATCCGCAACGCCTATACCGCGCACGCTGAATATGGCGATGTCCGGCATCCGTGACATGTCCACGATAGATGAGCCGCCCGAAAACCGTCTGCCTGTGCAGACCTACGTGATGGAGCACGACTGGGGCATTATAGCCGACGCCATACGCAGGGAGATCCAGCGCGGCGGGCAGGTATATTATCTGCACAACCGCGTCGAGGATATTGACAGAACTGCAGTGCATATAAGAGAGCTTCTTGACAACGAGGTCACGGTCGGCGTGGCGCACGGCAAAATGGACAAGACTATGCTCTCAAACGTCATGGAGGCCACCGCAAACGGCGATGTGCAGGTGCTTGTGTGCACGACTATAATAGAAACCGGCATAGATATCCCGAATGTCAACACGCTTATAATAGAGGACGCTGATCATCTTGGGCTTGCGCAGCTGCATCAGATACGCGGGCGTGTCGGCCGCTCGACGAGGCGTGCCTCGGCTTATTTAACATTCAGGCGTGACAAGGTGCTCTCGGAGATTGCAGAGAAGCGATTAAATGCCATACGCGACTTTGCACAGTTCGGTTCCGGATATAAAATTGCAATGCGTGACCTTGAGATACGCGGAGCGGGCAATTTACTTGGAGCGGAGCAGTCGGGCCATATGATAGATGTCGGCTACGATATGTATATGAAGCTCCTCAGCGAGGCCGTGCTCGAGGCGCGCGGAATAGAGACCCCGCAGCGGGCGGACTGCTCTGCAGATCTTGCCGTCGCGGCAAATATACCGGAGAGGTATATCGAGTCCTCGGAGCAGCGCATGGATATCTATCGGAGAATCGCGCTCATACGCACGGAGGAGGAGGCGGACGATCTCACGGACGAGCTTATCGACCGTTTCGGCGAGACGCCGCCGGGAGTAAATTCACTGATACATGTGGCGCTCCTCCGCGGAGAGGCGGGCCGCGCGGGCATAAGCGATATATCGCAAAAGCAGGGCAATCTCCGTTTCACGATCGAGAATTTCGATATGGAGAAGGTTTCGGCATTATATGCACGCCCGGAATATACGGGGCGGCTGCGTGTTGATGCAGCGGGGGCGAAGCCATGCCTGTGCCTGAAAATAAAAGACAAAAAGCGCGTCATAGACGAGGCACGGCGATTTGCGAAGGACTGGGCAGAAAATTCCCCTGCAGCGCAGTAAAATAAATTAGCGTATTCTTCTTGTTATGCGGGGAGAAACGTGCTATATTCAAAATTAGCTTATAAGGCGAAAGGAATTAAAAATTATGAAGAGATTTATTGCATTGCTTATAGTGCTGTGCCTGGCATTTGCCATATTCACAGGCTGCAACGTCTCACGCGACGAGGCACTGAACGAAACTCAGACCGAGGACGCAGCGCTTATCGAAGATGCAGCGACCGAGACCGAGACCGGAACGGAAGAGGCGGCGGATATCGTTCTGCAGACAATAGATTACGAAGCACTCTATGCCACACATCAGCCGGATGAGGTCATAGGCACCGCCGGCGGTGATGACGTGACCTGGGATGAGTACTTTTGCTTTATTTATAGCTACGGCACGAATATAGAGAACTATATGCAGCAGATGGCGACATATTACGGCACAGAGATCAAGTGGGACGACATGGCCGGCGAGCAGGAAACCTATGCCGAGCTGCCCGTAGATAATGCAAACGAGATGGCAAGCCGGCTTCACGGCGCGGAAAAGTTTTATGCTGACAATAAGATAGAGCTGACCGCAGAGGACGAGGAGGAGCTGCAGACCGCATACGAGGAGGAGATAGTATCTTCCTGCGGAGAGGGTGCGACAGAGGAGGACTTTGAAGCTCTGCTCGCAAGTGAGTATTATCCGAAGGCACTCTATGAGAAGATAAATCGTTTAGGTAAGCTCTCACAGCGCGGCTTTGAGGACAGGTACGGCGAGAACGGCGAAAAGGTCAGCGATGAGGATGCACTTAACTATCTTGAGGAGAATAATTATCTTGCTGCAGGTCATATTCTGCTTATGACGATAGATTCCAGCACCAACGAGGCACTGACGGATGCGGAGATCGCGCAGAAGAAGGCGACGGCGGAGAAGCTGGCGGCAGAGCTCAAGGCTATCACTGACCCTGAGGAGCTCAAGGCACGATTTGCAGAGCTCAAGGAGGAGTACTGCGAGGATACGGGCAAAGAGACCTATCCGGATGGCTATCTCTTTGCAGAGGGTACAATGGTCACAGAGTTTGAAGATGCGGTAAAGGCGCTCAATGAATATGAGGTGTCCGATCCCGTGCTGTCGAGCTACGGCTATCATATTATAATGCGCCTGCCTCTGGATCCCGATACCAATGTAACGCGCTCCACGCATAATGCTCGTTATCTCTTCGCTGCAAACGAGTATAACGAAGGTCTGCAGGCCAGCGTGGATGAATGCGGCTTTGTACCGGCAGAGGGCTTCTCGGTCAATCTCAGCGATTATATTAAAGAGGCGTAATATAAAATAAATATAATATAGGAAGGACGCAGGCAAAACAGAATATACGGCGATAGTTATTACTTTGAGAAAAAGAAGAAAAAGAAATAACAGATCTGTCTGCAAATGAGATCGAGAATAACCGGGGACGAGATATTATGGTCTGTCTCCGGTTATTAATTAATATATAATATAATAGAAAGGATAGCAGGAAAGCAAATATCTGCGTAACAAATTGAAGATTGCTGCGTATATACTTTTGTAAAGAGCCGCATGCCATAGTTGTCAAAAGTACCGGTTTTAAGGGCTCGACCACAAGATATGGTGTCTTAAAAAAATATTTCAGATTTATTAAAAAAAGTGTTGACAAGTACGGATTCAAGTGGTATATTAGGCAAGCGCTCGAGA
>CAVAPH010000024.1:0-22009 GCA_963590455.1 bacterium
CACGAACACATTTCCAATCGGCACAAGCAACGAGTGGCGCGGAAACGCAGAAATAAGCGCAAAAGACGGCATTCTCGCCGTAATGAGCTGCCGCATGCCGTGAGGGATATATTCCTGCGCATATCAGCACCAAGAGGGAAAAGCCGCGATTACGCGTTGGCTTTTCCCTCTTGCTTGGTTATATTATATTTCACTCCGTTATCTCTATCAGGTTCTGCTCTATGGCGATTATGCTGCTCTCGTAGTAGCCGTCGCCGGTGGTTCGGGGGCCGCTCAGGACTTCGTAGCCGTCGGCTTTCAGTTGGGCGGTCAGCTCGTCGACTTTCTCACGGCTTCCTACGCTGAATGCGATGTGGGCATAGCCGGTGCGGGACGGATCCTTCGCCGGGTCGGGCATGTTCGGCTTGTTCATCAGCTCAAGACGTGCTCCGTCGTCAAATGTCAGGAAATATGAGCGAAAGTCCGTACGCGTGTTGTGATATCCGCTGTTTGACTCTGCACCCAGATAATTTACGAAAAAATCCCGTGCCGCGTCAAGATCGTTCACGTACAGCGCTATATGCTCTATTCTCACCTTGAGCTTTGCTGAAATCTCTGCACCGTAACTAAGGTTTTTCATATGATTTTCCTCCCTGCGCGAGCTTATCTTCCGTGTCTGCCGTAGTATTTTCTATGCTTTGCCTGCTGACGGCGGCGTTCACGTTTTTGCCTTGCGACAGAGACTATCATCAGTATCAGTACCAGCGCAAGCACGCCTATGCCGACAAAGAGAATCCAGCGGCCGCTATTGGCGGGCTTTACGTACTCGATCTCACGTGTAGTCTTGTAATCACATACGCTGCACTCGCCCTCTTCCTCGCCGTTTTGCTTTTTCGTAGCCTCACGGATAGTGGTCCAGCTGAACACATGCTCCGCCTCATCGGAGCGTGCCCCGCATTCGCACTCGTGCCAGTGCTTTTCGTCGTCATATTTCCACTCGCGGGAATAGCTATGCTCCGGATGCTCGCTTGTACTTGAAGTTGTCGCCGTCTCATCCCCAGCGGCAGTATCGGAGACAGGATCCTTAGTTACCGCACTGTCAGTCGCTGCAGGCTCGGGCGTCGCTGTGGGTGTCGGCGAGGGCTTATCGTACTCTACCGTGATCTTTGCCTTGTTCGTGTCGACGGAGCCGCCCGCGCCGGAGAATGTGCAGTAGACATAGCTGCCGTCAAGCCCTGACGGTATCCCGCGCAGAATAAGCTTGCCGAAGGTGCTGTCGGTGTAGGTTATACCATAGGCCGAGGCGAGCTCGTCCATGGTATAGAGCTGGCCGTTCGCGTCGAGCACATGCCAGACGCATTCATCCGCGTTGGAGGCTGTTGCGACAAAGGAGCACCAGCTGCCCTCGTCCACACGCTCACTTCCGGGGTGCTTTATAATAGTAGGCGCCCAGGCCTCGGGGGTGTATGTTCGCTCAAGTATGATATATGCGCCATCATTATAAATCACGTAGGAAACGGGAGAATTGTTGAGATAGGCGGCGAGCCCGTCCTGAAAATAATACCCGGGCTGCGCGTCAAGACGGATATTCACGGTTGCGGCATTGGCGCTAAACTGTCCGTCGATATACGTCCCGGTGCTGTCGTACCAGCTTATTCCGTTGAAATAGCAGCCGGTCGTACTTGTCGCGCCGGTAATATCCAAGGCGCTGGAGGAGATGACCGGCGTGGCGGAGGTTGTGGCGAGCACCTTCGTAATCGGGGTATAGCCGTATTCAAAAGCCAGCGCCGAGGCAGGCATGGCAAGAGAGAACAGCGCGCACAGGCAAATTAGCGCGCACAGCATTCTTGTTGACTTCTTCAATGAGCACCCTCCTTTTTCCGTTGACAGCTTTTATTTATATTTTTGCCGTGTTTTTTATGACTGCGGTCAAAGCGCAAATGTTCCTGCGAGAATAATGCATAAGGCAAGAGTTTATGCATTTTTTGCTGCTTTATACATTTATTATATATACAGAAAGCCCCATGGTCAAGTAAAGAATCCTTTATAATCAAAGCTTTTGCGGCTTAAAACAGTCAAAATTCTCCGTGAAATCCCGTTATTATGGACAAAGCGCCCCGAGCAGTGCGGGCGGGCGCAGTGCATGATGCATAAATATGAATTTATATGCAAAAATTGCTTGACTTTTTGGAATATGCGGCTATAATGAGTGCATAAACATTCGAGGAGGCACATTTATTATGAATAAATCTGATATAAAGAAAGTCGTACTTGCTTATTCCGGCGGTCTTGACACGTCGATTATTATACCTTGGCTGAAAGAGAACTACAACAACCCCGAAATCATCGCAGTGGCCGGCAACGTCGGTCAGGCAGATGAGCTTGAGGGCCTGGAGGAGAAGGCAATCAAGACCGGCGCAAGCAAGCTGATCGTTGCAGACCTCGTAGACGAGATGGTTGACGATGTCATCATCCCCGCACTGAAGATGGATGCAAAGTACGAGACTTACCTGCTCGGCACTGCATTTGCCCGCCCCGTTATCGGCAAGAAGCTGGCAGAGATCGCAATCGCCGAGGGCGCGGATGCAATCGCACACGGCGCAACCGGCAAGGGCAACGACCAGGTCAGGTTTGAGCTTGCAATCAAGCGCTTCGCTCCTGATATGAAGATCATCGCCCCGTGGCGTGAGTGGAACATCAAGTCCAGGGAAGAAGAGATCGATTACGCAGAGGCACACAATGTTCCTCTCAAGATCAGCCGCGAGACCAACTACTCCAAGGATAAGAACCTCTGGCACCTCAGCCATGAGGGTCTCGACCTCGAGGATCCCGCAAACGAGCCGAACTACGAGAAGCCGGGCTTCCTGGAGATGGGCGTATCCCCGATGCAGGCACCCGATGCACCGACCTATGTTACCATCGACTTTGAGGCAGGCGCACCTGTCGCAATTGACGGCGAGAAGATGAAGACCAGCAAGATCATTGAGAAGCTCAATGCACTCGGCGGCGCAAACGGCATCGGCATTATCGACATCGTCGAGAACCGTCTTATCGGCATGAAGGACCGCGGCGTATACGAGACTCCGGGCGGCACGATCCTGTACTTCGCACATGAGCAGCTCGAGATGCTGACCGTTGACAAGGACACTCTCCACGAGAAGAAAAAGCTCGCCATTGTCATGGCAGACCAGATATACAACGGCAAGTGGTACTCCGCACTGACCAATGCACTCGTCGCATTCGCAAACGAGGCAGACAAGTACGTCACCGGCTCCGTAAAGCTCAAGCTCTACAAGGGCAACATCATTCCTGCCGGAACCACCAGCCCCTACTCCCTCTACAGCGAGAACCTCGTCACCTTCGGCGAGAGCGATTACGATCAGGCACAGGCCGCAGGCTTCATCAATCTCTGGGGTCTGCCCACCAAGGTTGAGGCACTCCGTGAGCAGGGCAAGCTCTGATATAAATAATCAAGAGCAAAAACAAAAGGCAAAAAATATCGGACAAAGCGCGATAAGCACTTTGTCCGGTAATTCTTAATTCTTAAAAGGGAAGAAACATTCAATGGCAAAAATGTGGGCCGGACGTACGGACGGAAGTACCGACAAGCTGGCAGATGATTTTAATTCGTCCATATCCTTTGACTGCCGGATGTACCGTCAGGACATAACGGGCAGCATGGCACATGCCGCAATGCTCGGCGCGTGCGGGATTATAGACAAGGCAGATGCGGACACGCTTATCGACGGACTGCAGGGCGTACTTGACGATCTTGATTCCGGCAAGCTGCAGTTTGACGCCGCCTGCGAGGACATACATATGTTCGTCGAGCAGGTGCTGACCGAGAGGCTGGGCGACGTCGGCAAGAAGCTGCACACCGCAAGAAGCAGAAACGACCAGGTGGCACTCGATTTGAGAATGTACCTGCGCGGCCAGTGCGGAGAAATCTCCGGTGAGATTAAAAAGCTCATCGAAGCGCTGACAGGCAGAGCAGCTGAATATAAAGACGCGATAATGCCCGGATACACGCATCTGCAGCGTGCACAGCCCATAACCTTCGGCCACCATCTTATGGCCTACTCCATGATGCTGCTGAGAGACCTCGACAGAATAGCTGATTGCCGTCGGCGAATGAATCAGAGTCCCATCGGCTGCTGCGCTCTCGCCGGAACGACATATCCGACCGACAGACGCATTGAGGCAAAGGACCTCGGCTTCGACGGAATCTGCATGAACTCCCTTGACGGTGTATCCGACAGAGATTTCTGCGCAGAGCTGCTGAGCGATCTGTCGATTCTGATGATGCATCTCTCCAGACTCTCAGAGGAGCTGATACTCTGGACGAGCTGGGAGTTTGGCTATGTTGAGCTCTCTAACGCATATACGACCGGCTCTTCCATAATGCCGCAGAAGAAAAACTCCGACATGGCAGAGCTTATTAGAGGCAAGACCGGCCGTGTGTACGGCGATCTTATGGGGATGCTGACAGTGCTCAAGGGTCTGCCGATGGCATACAACAAGGATATGCAGGAGGACAAGGAAAGCATCTTCGACGCCTGCGACACCGTGCTGATGTGCCTGCCGGTGATGACCGGAATGATATCGACAATGACGGCAAAGCCCGACGC
Source organism: bacterium (assembly GCA_963590455.1). Taxonomy (GTDB): domain Bacteria; phylum Bacillota; class Clostridia; order Oscillospirales; family Oscillospiraceae; genus Limivicinus. The sequence continues at coordinate 4,608 of CAVAPH010000024.1, forward strand.
AATGCGAAAGGCAGCGCAGAAGGGCTTCATAAACGCAACTGACCTGGCGGACTATCTCGTCAGAAAGGGTCTCCCGTTCAGAAGCGCGTATAAGATCTCCGGCAGCATCGTCGGGGACTGCGTGAAAACCGGCAAGGTCCTCGAGGAACTCACGATAGATGAATATAAGAGCTACAGTGAGCTTTTTGAGAGCGATGTATATGACGCCATCGACATGAAGGCCTGCGTTGAAAAGCGCACCAGCGAGGGCGGCCCTGCAAGAGTGCAGGAACAGATAGATTACGTTAATTCCAAATTATTAAATTATTAAATTACTGAAAGGAATATAAGAGAAATGAAGAAGACTATAGCACTCGTTTTGGCAGTACTTATGCTCTGCACCCTGCTTGCAGGCTGCGGCAGCGAAGAAGGCACCACACTTAAAAGCGTACAGAAAGCCGGCAAGCTGACTGTTGCAACCAGCCCCGACTTTCCTCCCTTTGAGTCTCTCGGCGAGGACGGCAGCGTCGTCGGCATCGAGATAGACATCCTCAACCTCATCTGCGAGCAGCTCGGCGTTGAGCTTGACATCCAGCAGATGGACTTTGACTCCGTTCTCCCCGGCGTTCAGGCAGGCAAGTTTGACCTCGGCGCATCCGGCATCTCCGTTACCGAGAAGCGTCAGAAGAACGTTCTCTTCACCGATCCCTACTGCCTCGCAGCACAGGCAATCGTTGTAACCGAGGGCAGCCCCATCACCTGCAAGGCAGACCTTGAGGGCAAGAAGGTTTCTGTTCAGACCGGCACCACCGCTGAGACCTTCTGCATGGAGAACGGCTATGATGTCAACTCCTTCTCCGCAAACAGCGACGCACAGGCAGCACTCACCAGCGGCAAGGTTGATGCATGGGTTATCGACGACCTGACCGCAGCAGACATGGTCAAGATCTACAACGCTGAGGGCGGCGACCAGCTCGTTATCCTCGACGAGGCAATGACCACCGAGCCTTACGCATTCGCATTTGCATTCGGCAGCGAGGATCTCGTTGAGCAGATCAACACCATTCTCAACGGTCTTGTAGAGGACGGCACCGTAGCTTCCATCTTTGAGAAGTACGAAGCTCCCTACACCTCTCCCGCTGAGGCATAAGGCGCAAGCTCAAAAAAGCATAATACCGCAGGGTTGGAAGATGAATTTCTGACCCTGCGGTGAGCTGTATTTTACAGAATATATTTTTGGCCGGAATTATTTCCGGAAATTATTAAAACTGGAGGCGTTTGCATGACGTTCATCACCGATTGGCTGGACAAACTGCGTGAGACGTTTATAGACACACAATACTGGAAGCTGATGGTGGAGGGCTTCGGCAACACCGTCGTAATCACGCTTGGCGCACTGCTCATAGGCGTACTCATCGGCACGCTTATCGCGGTCGTAAAATACTGCGCCGAGGACGTAAAGCCGCTCAAACCGCTGGCATGGCTGTGCGATCTGTATGTCACGGCAATACGCGGCGTGCCTGTAGTCGTTCTGCTTTTGATATTTTATTTCATAATCATGACCAAGGCCGAGGGCATTTCCGTAGGCATACTCACCTTTGGTATTAACTCCGGCGCGTACATGGCGGAGCTTATACGAAGCGGTATAAACGCGGTTGACCGCGGACAGATGGAGGCCGGACGCAGCCTCGGCATGTCACGTCTGCAGGTCACGCGCAAGATAATTTTCCCGCAGGCACTGCGTTATATTCTCCCGGCGATCGGCAATGAGCTTATCGCACTTCTCAAGGAGACCGCAGTCGCAGGCTATGTGGCTGTTGTTGACCTGACGCGTGCGGGCAACCTTGTGCGCAACAACACATACGATGCGGTAAACCCGCTGCTGATAGTTGCGCTGACATATCTCATAGTCGTCGTGCTGCTGACAAAGGCGCTGGGCAAAGTAGAGAGGAGGCTCGCTGCAAGTGATAAGCGTAAGTAATCTGTGCAAGTCCTTTGAAGGGCTGGAGGTCCTCAAGGGCATCAATGTTGAAATAGACAAGGGCGATGTTATCTGCATCATCGGTCCGTCCGGCTCGGGCAAGTCGACATTTCTGCGCTGCCTGAACCTGCTGGAGACTCCGACCTCCGGCACGATACTCTTTGAGGGCGACGACCTGACGGATAAAAAAATAGATATAAATAAGCACCGCCAGAAGATGGGCATGGTGTTCCAGCAGTTCAATCTTTTCCCGCACATGACAGTAATGGACAACCTGACCTGCGCACCCGTAATGCTCAAAAAGGCAACGAAGGAGCAGGCTGAGAAAAAGGCGATGGAGCTGCTTGCACGTGTCGGTCTTGCGGATCGTGCGGACGCGTGGCCCAACCAGCTCTCCGGCGGGCAGAAGCAGCGTGTCGCGATAGTGCGCGCACTGTGCATGGAGCCTGACGTCATGCTCTTTGACGAGCCGACATCAGCGCTTGACCCTGAGATGGTCGGCGAGGTGCTGGACGTTATGAAGGAGCTTGCAAAGAGCGGCATGACGATGGTCGTGGTAACGCATGAGATGGGCTTTGCCCGCGAGGTTTCCAACCGCGTGCTGTTCCTCGATGACGGCGTCATAGCCGAAGAGGGCACACCTTCCGAAATTTTCGGCGCCCCCAAGTGCGAGCGTTTGCGTTCTTTCCTTGCAAAAGTGCTGTAATAGTATATAATAAATTATATTAGCTTATAATAGCTTAAAATAGGCACTGTACGGCTGAAATAATAAGAAAGTGAGAAATTAAGAATTATAATGAGTACGCTGCATAACAAGAACTTCCTCAAGCTGCTGGACTTCACGAGTGAGGAGATAGGCGAGTTCCTCGCACTGGCGGCAAAGCTGAAGGCCGAGAAGAAGGCCGGCATCCCCCACAAGCTCCACGAGGGCAAGAACATCGCGCTGATATTTGAAAAGACCTCCACCCGCACCCGCTGCTCCTTTGAGGTTGCCGCAGCGGATCTCGGAATTCACCCGGTATATCTGGACCCGAAGGCCTCTCAGATAGGCAAGAAGGAGAGCATTGCCGACACCGCGCGTGTGCTGGGCAGAATGTTCGACGGTATAGAGTACCGCGGCTTTGAGCAGGCACGCGTTGAGACGCTGGCAAAGTATGCCGGCGTACCCGTGTGGAACGGACTGACAAACGAGTTCCATCCCACGCAGATACTGGCGGATTTCCTCACGATACAGGAGCATTTCGGCCATCTCAAGGGCATTAAGCTCGTATACATGGGCGATGCGCGCTATAACATGGGCAACTCCCTTATGGTCGGCTGCGCAAAGATGGGCATGCATTTTGTCGCCTGCGCACCGGAGGATTACTTCCCAGCACCCGAGCTTATCGAGCAGTGCAAGGCCATCGCCGCTGAGACCGGCGCCGTGCTGGAGTTTGACACCGACCCGATGCACGCCGTTGAGAATGCCGACGTTGTCTACACTGACGTTTGGGTTTCAATGGGCGAGCCGGACGAGGTCTGGGCAGAGCGCATAAACAAGCTCATGCCGTATCAGGTGAACGCCAAGCTCATGGCGGCCGCCGGCGCACAGTGCCGCTTCATGCACTGCCTGCCCGCATATCACGATCTTGAGACTGAGACCGGAAAAGAGATATACGAGAAGTTTGGCCTCGACTGCCTGGAGGTCACAAACGACGTGTTTGAGGGCCCGCAGTCAATAGTATTTGACGAGGCAGAAAACAGAATGCATACGATAAAGGCAGTTATAGCGGCAACGCTTTAATTTGATAGATATTAATAGTTATTAACCTTTTGAATTTCATCAAAGAGGTGGACAATGGAAAAAGCTTATTTGGTACTCGGCAGTGGAGAGGTGTACGAAGGGCAGCGCATCGGCGCTCCCGGCGACAGCATAGGCGAGCTGGTTTTCACAACCGGCATGGAGGGCTATCTTGAAACCCTCACCGATCCGAGCTATGCCGGACAGATTATTATGCAGACCTTCCCGCTTATAGGCAACTACGGCGTCATACCCGAGGACTTCGAGGGCGCGCCGGTTGCGAAGGGCTACGTTGTGCGCGAGCTGTGCGATACACCGTCAAACTTCCGCAGTGAATATGCGCTCGACAAGTTCCTCAAGGATAATAATATACCGGGCATCTGCGGGATAGACACGCGTGAGATTACAAAGCTCATACGCGAGCACGGCGTGGTAAACGCGAAGATCTGCGCCAAGCCGCCTGAGAGTCTTGATGAGATAAACGCCTTTACTGTCACCGGCGTTGTAAACGAGGTGAGCTGCCGCGAGAAATACACGGTTCCGGCGGTGGGCGAAAAGCGCTATTCTGTAGCGCTTATAGATTACGGCGCGAAGAAAAATATAATCCGCTGCCTTGCAAAGCGTGGCTGTGAGGTCACTGTCTACCCCTGCACAAGCACGGCGGAGGAAATACTGGCGGCAAACCCGGACGGCATCATGCTTTCGAACGGCCCGGGAGATCCTGCGGAGAATGTATTCTGCATTGAGCAGATAAAGAGGCTGCTCGGTGTAAAGCCGATATTCGGCATATGCCTTGGGCATCAGCTCACGGCACTTGCGATGGGCGGTGAGACGATAAAGCTCAAGTACGGCCACCGCGGCGGCAATCAGCCCGCACGAAAGACAGACGGCAGCCGCACGTATATAACAAGTCAGAACCACGGCTACGCAGTTGTCAGCGAGAGCCTGAAGGGCATTGGCCGCGAGATATTCGTAAACGCCAACGACGGCAGCTGCGAGGGTATGGAGTATCCCGGCATAAACTGCTTTACCGTGCAGTTCCACCCGGAGGCCTGCTCCGGCCCGAAGGATACGGAGTTTCTTTTCGACCGCTTTATTGCAATGATGGGAGGGGTTCAGAATGCCTAAAGACAAGAGCATACACAAGGTACTGGTCATCGGCTCCGGCCCGATAATCATAGGACAGGCGGCTGAATTCGACTACGCAGGCGCTCAGGCCTGCCGCATTCTGCGCGAAGAGGGCATAAACGTCGTACTGGTCAACTCAAACCCTGCTACCATCATGACCGACAAGCACCTCGCAGACGAGATATATCTTGAGCCGCTTACGGCGGAGACCGTGGCGCGCATAATCGAGAAGGAGCGCCCGGACAGCCTGCTCGCCGGTCTCGGCGGACAGACGGGCCTGACTATCGCAATGCAGCTGAGCCGTGACGGGACGCTGGACAAATACGGCGTGCGCCTGCTCGGCACCGACATTGATGCAATAGACAAGGCGGAGGACCGCGAGCTCTTCCGTGAGACACTGCAGAAGATGGGTCAGCCGCTCATTCCCTCGGCGACGGCTGAAGATCTCGACAGCGCGCTGAAAATAGCCGAGGAGATCGGCTACCCCGTAATTGTGCGCCCCGCATTCACCCTCGGCGGCACAGGCGGCGGCATTGCAGACACAGAGGAGGAGCTGCGCGTTATCGCAAAGAGCGGCCTTGACCTCTCCCCCATCACACAGATTCTTGTTGAGAAATGCATCTCCGGCTGGAAAGAGATAGAGTTTGAGACCATGCGCGACGCCGCGGGCAACGCAATCGCCGTGTGCTCCATGGAAAACCTCGACCCCGTCGGCATTCACACTGGCGACTCCATCGTTGTCGCTCCGGCGCTGACGCTTGCAGATAAAGAGTACCAGATGCTGCGCAAGGCATCGCTGGATATCATATCCGAGATCGGCATTGTCGGCGGCTGCAACTGCCAGTTTGCGCTCAACCCCGACAGCTTCGAGTATGCCGTTATCGAAGTCAACCCCCGTGTTTCGCGTTCTTCCGCTCTGGCATCCAAGGCCACGGGCTACCCGATTGCAAAGATAAGCACCAGAATTGCACTCGGCTATAATCTTGACGAGATTAAGAATGATATTACCGGCAAAACCTGCGCCTGCTTTGAGCCTACTCTCGACTATGTCGTTGTGAAGCTGCCGAAGTGGCCGTTTGATAAATTCGCCGGCTCCAGCCGCAAGCTCGGCACGCAGATGAAGGCGACGGGCGAGGTCATGGCAATCGCGCCGAACTTTGAGATGGCGCTGATGAAGGCCGTGCGCGGCGCAGAGATCTCTCTTGACACGCTCAATGCCGCACCGCTCTCAAATAAATCAGTAATCGAGCGTCTGCATGAGCAGAACGATCACCGCATATTCACGGTGTTTGAGGCGATCAAGAAGGGCATCAGCCTTGAAGAGATTCACGATATTACAAAAATAGATTTCTGGTTCCTGAATAAGATTAAAAAGCTCGCCGACTACGAGTTTGAGCTTGCGAATACCGCAATGAACGACGAGCTCTATCTGCGCGGCAAGAAGCTGGGCTACACCGACACGGCACTCAAGCGCCTATCCGGCGCGGAAAGCCTGCCCGGCCTCGATATGAGTTACAAGATGGTCGACACCTGCGGCGCGGAATTCGACGCACAGACGCCGTATTTCTACTCATGCTTTGAAAAGAGCTGCGAGGCGCGCAGCTTCGGCCGCAGCGGCAAGCCTGTCGTAATGGTTCTCGGCTCCGGTCCTATACGTATAGGGCAGGGCATAGAGTTTGACTACAGCAGCGTGCACTGCGTGTGGACTCTGCGTGAGATGGGCTATGACGTCGTCATCGTAAACAACAACCCCGAGACTGTCTCTACTGACTATGATACCGCCGACAGGCTCTACTTCGAGCCGCTTACGCCTGAGGATGTCATGAATATTATAAAGGTCGAGCATCCGGTTGGCGTCGTCGTCGCATTCGGCGGACAGACGGCAATAAAGCTGACGCAGTTCCTGGATAAATCCGGCGTGCAGATACTCGGCACCTCTGCCGACAGTATAGACATCGCCGAGGACCGCGCCCGTTTTGACGCGCTGCTTGAGACCTTCGGCATCAGCCGCCCGAAGGGCATGGGTGTAAACACGATGCAGGAGGCGCTTGACGCCGCGGAGAAGCTGGGCTATCCCGTACTGCTGCGCCCGTCCTACGTCATCGGCGGACAGAACATGACCATTTCGCACACGCCGGAGCACACGAGAAAGTACATGGAGACGATACTCTCCGGCGGCATAGATAACCCAGTGCTGGTCGATAAATACATGCCCGGAACGGAGCTTGAGGTTGACGTCATATCCGACGGCGAGAGCGTGCTCATCCCCGGCATTATGGAGCATATAGAGCGTGCGGGTGTACACTCCGGTGACTCTATTGCAGTATATCCCCCGTACAATCTCTCTGACAAGTTCCTCAAGAAGATCTGCTCGGTCTCTCAAAAGCTGGCGCTGTCGCTGGGCACTAAGGGCCTTGTAAACATCCAGTATTTAATCTACCAGGACGAGCTGTATGTCATAGAGGTCAACCCCCGCGCATCGCGCACTGTGCCTTATATAAGCAAGGTCACGAACGTGCCTATGGTCGATCTCGCATCGAAGATCATGCTGGGCGCAAAGCTGAGCGATCTGGGCTACGGCAGCGGTCTGCACCGCACGCCGCCCTACTGTGCAGTCAAGGTCCCTGTGTTCTCGTTTGAAAAGCTCACCGATGCAAACTCCATACTCGGCCCCGAGATGAAGTCAACCGGCGAAGTGCTCGGCATCGGCAAGAATCTGGCGGAGGCGCTGTTCAAAGGCCTTACCGCAGCCGGCTTCCGTGTCCCGTCCCTGCACGGTGCGAAGAAGCCCGGCGTTTTGCTGAGCGTGGAGACGAACGACTATCAGGAGATTATATCCCTTGCCCGCCGCTTCTACAGCATGGGCATGAAGCTCTACGCCACGACGGGCACTGCCGATACAATCGCAGAGCTCGGCATAGACGTCACCTCCGTTCACAATGCCACGGAGAACGATGAGATCAAGCAGCTCATGGAGAGCGGAGAGCTGTGCTATATAATCTACTCCGGCGCCGAGAAGGATGCGACGATGGGCGATTATATTCAGCTTCACCGCCGCGCAATGCAGCTGGGCATTCCTTGCCTGACCTCTCTCGACACGGCAAACGCACTCGCACAGATGATAGAGAGCCGCTACACTCAGAGCAACACCGAGCTTGTGAATATAAACTCGATGCGCTCATGGCGTCAGAGAATAAACTTCACCAAGATGCAGAGCTGCGGCAACGACTATATATTCATCGAGAACTTCAACGGCCAGATAAGCTGTCCGGAATCTCTTTGCATAAGCCTGTGCCAGCCGCACTACGGCATCGGCGGCGACGGTATCGTGCTCATGGAGAAGTCAAGCGTTGCGGACGTCAAAATGCGCTCGTTCAACCGCGACGGCAGCGAGGGCAAGATGGCGGGCAACAACGTGCGCTGTGTCGGCAAATACATGTACGACCACGGCTATGTTCGCAGTGAGTTTATATCCGTTGAGACGGCAAGCGGCGTGCATCGTCTGCGCCTGTTCGTGCGTGACGGCAAGGTAAGCTCCGTCCTCGTAGACATGGGCAAGGCAGAGCTCACGGCAGAAAAGGTCCCGGTTATATGCAGTGAGGAGAAGATGATAAACCGCCCGCTCACGGTAGACGGCAAGGAATATAAGGTTACGGCTGTGTCCGTCGGCAACCCGCACTGCGTAGTATTCTGCGATGCGATAGACAATCTGAATCTCGAAAAGCTCGGCCCCATGTTTGAGTTCAACGAGATCTTCCCCGACAGGACAAATACGGAATTCGTCCGCGTGGTAAATGCGAACACCCTTCGTATGCGCGTATGGGAGCGCGGCAGCGGTGAAACTCTCGCCTGCGGCACCGGCGCCTGCGCCGCAGTCATAGCCGCATGCGAAAACGGCTACTGCAGCAAGGGCAGCGACGTCACGGTAAGCCTCCTCGGCGGTGAGCTGACCGTAAACTACACAGACGACCGCGTAACGCTTCTCGGCGATGCCACTGAGGTATATCAGGGCAGCTTCGAGTATTGATAATTTGATTAAAAGCTAAAGCTTCAGCCCCGACCGAAAGGCCGGGGCTGTTGATATTTCTGCGCAAAAGCGCGTTTTATCCGGTTAATAAAAACGCCGGGCTTACTGTGCGAGGCTCAGAGGGATCACACTGCGGTAGGTATTATTATCACGGCGGTATTCGTCGATATAGACATTTACGCTAAACACCTTGCGCATGTTCTCCTCGTTTATTACATCCTCTGCGCTGCCGTAGAAGCTTGTGCCGTCTTTGTTCATCATCAGTGCCTTGTCCGACAGCTGCAAAGCGTGGGCAGGGTAATGCGTGTTGACGATAGCGGAAATGTTTCTCTCGCGGGAGAGCTTTTTAATAGAATCGAGTATGATAAGCTGATTTTTAAAATCAAGATTGCTCTCCGGCTCATCAAGTACAAGAAGCTCCGGGAAAACGGTGAGGGCGCGCGCAATGAGCACCATCTGCAGCTCACCGCCGCTCATCCTCGTGCAGAGCTTGTCTTTCAGATGCAGTATGCCGAGATCCTCCATCGCAGCGAGCGCAATGTCCAGATCCTCTTTCTTCGGCTGCCGAAACGTCCCGATATGTGCGCTTCTGCCGAGAACGACCATGTCCAGCGCTGAGTATCCGAAGGCGGAGCCCTTTGCCTGCGGGACATAGGCAATTCTCTTCCAGAGATCCTTTGAGCTGATTTCACTCAACGGCACACCGTCTATGTATGACTGGCCTTTCTGCCACTGAAGGAAGCCCATCATGCATTTTAAAAGCGTTGTCTTTCCGACACCGTTTGAGCCTAAAACGCTCATAACCTCGCCCTTTTTCACATCGAAGCTGATATTATTTAATATAAGCCTCTTATCGTAGCCGAAGCTTCCGTTTTTGACCTCAAATATCATGACCAGGCGCCTCCCGTCTTTCTCAGCAGCAGTATAAAAAATGGCGCGCCGATTATCGCGGTAAGAATCGACAGCGGGATCTCCGCCGATGTGGCGCTCCTCGCGAAGGTGTCCATTATAAGCATGAACACAGCGCCGAGGCTGATGCTCAGCGGGACAACCGTGCGGTTGTTGCTGCCCATGAGCATTCTTGAAACGTGCGGGATAAGCAAGCCGACCCAGCCGACCTGACCGCACATGGAAACGCATGATGACGTGATGAGCGATGCCGCAAGAATGACCAGAAAACGCATAAGCTTTACATTCATGCCCATGGATTTTATCTCGTCCTCGTTGAGCGAGAGTATGTTGAGACGCCAGCGAAGAGCGAAAAGCAGCACAAGGCCGATTATAATAAAGGGACTGCCGAGCATGAGCGTCTTGTATGTGGCGGAGGACATGCTGCCCATGAGCCAGTATGTTATCGACGGCAGCTTGTCCTGCGGGTCGGCAACATATTTGAAAAGCGACACGAAGGCCTGAAACATAGCCGAGACAACCATGCCTGCCAGCACGATCATTACAACCGAGCTCTGCCCCTTTATCTTGCTTATATTATACGTGATAAGGCAGGCGGCAAGCCCGAATATCAGCGCCATAATCTGCACGATTATCATGTTTGCATCCATCATCAGCGCAAGAACCGCGCCGAAGGATGCCCCGCTGGCAACGCCCAGAGTGTCCGGGGTTGCCAACGGATTCGTGAATAATCCCTGAAAAGCCGTTCCGGAGCAGGCAAGGCCCGCACCCACAAGGGCGGCAAGAATGATTCTGGGGAGCCTGACGTTATATACAACCGAATATGCCATGCCGTGCGCGTCTGCGCCTTTTGCCCCGTCTATGAGAACCTGCAGCGTCTCCTTGACGGAGAGTGAATATCTGCCGATGCCAAGACATATAAGTGCCGTCACAAGCGGCAGGGCGACAAGTATTAAGGCCGTGGCTGCATTTATGCTTTTATTCTTAATCACTGAATTTTACCTGTTGCCTCCATTGCGGGATACGGTTTGCGTATATTACTTGATGCCGCCGGCTGCTTCTCTGATGGGTGAAAAAATGTATTCTATATCTTCGTCGGTGAGGTCGAAGTTATAAAACTGCTTGTAGAAGTCTTTCATTGTCTGGCTGAAATCGATATCCTCGAAAAGCTGCGGCTGATTCTGCATTGCCATCCACAGCAGCATGAGCGGAGAGTCAGAGCAGGTGACGTACCAGCGGTACATGCCGAGGGGCAGCTTGGTGACGTCCTGATTCTTTACGGCCTCAATGCCGCTCCAGTCGGCCTCGCAGAGCGTGTTGTTATAAATATCATCGGGGATTGCGTCGTTGAAGTTCGTAATAAAAATCTTGTCGGGGTTCCACTCATAGACCTGCTCGATATTTACGGCCTTGGTGCCCTCAAGCTCGGAGGCAACGTTGATGCCGCCGGACGCGGTGATCCAGTAGTCGGCCCATGTGCCGGTACCCGGGACATTGAGAGTATTGTCAGCGTACTTGTGGATGAACATGCAGCGGGGCTTGTCCTCATCCTGAACATCGGCAAGTCTCTCGGCAACAAGGGCCTGCATATCGTTGCCGTACTGAATATACTCTTCGCTGCCCAGATCCTCGCCCATGACCTCGCCGAGCAGCTCAATCCAGCTGTTGATGGTCTCAACGGCGTTATAGTCCTTGATGCTCAGGCTAAAGCCCACGGCGGGGATGCCTGCCTGTGTTGCAACGTCATAATCCTCGGGAACACCGCTGGAGTAGAGAACAACGTCCGGGTCAAGCTTGAGCAGCTCCTCGGCGTTCATGTAGCCGCCCACGCTGAAGCCGCTCTCAATCTCGGAGATCTCAGGCGCAATTTTAATCAGCATGGAGTTCTCAGCCGCGCTTATAATAGCCGGGTCAAGGCCGACAAGCTTGTCGGTTCCCATTGCAAGAATATACACAGATGCGAGAGGCCACACGGATGCGATGACAACTCTCTCTATTTTCTCGGGCAAAACCACTTCGTTGCCGACCTGATCAATTATCGTTCTTGTTCCGTCACCGTTATCGGTGGAGACGGTCTCTTCTGCAACAGCGGGCGCTTCGGTCTCCTCGGCCGCGGGTTCGGCGGTCTCCTGTGTGTCTGCTGCGTTCGAGCTGCCGCAGGCGGCGAGACTGAACATCATGCAGAGTGTAAGTATAAATGCGGTGAGTCTTTTGAAGTTCATATTATTCCTCCCTTTTTACGTTGTTGAGCCATGCTGTCATGTCGCGGCTCAAAAATTTTTTATATTCATCCCAGTGCGCCTTGCTTGAAAGAGCAACGTGCGGGAGTGAACAGAAATGTAATTCCCCTGCATTCTCGCTTTTTATTAATTTCTTCAGCATGGGGTCGCCTATGACGGTCTTATATTTTCCGCTGTTTAAAATTCTGCGAAGCTCGCTCTCGTCGCGGATTTTAATATCTCCGGCCGCCATATAATTTTCAGACACATCATATAAAACGGCATTCGTCACCGGCCCGTATGCGCATTTCTTCTGCAGATATTCTCTTATCGACACCGCCATAATCTGTTCGCCGACTATGAGCGTGTCGGAATCGCCCGGGACGGGAGTATATCTGAGATACTCGCCGTAAAGTGCGCTTCTCACTTTTTCAAGCGCAATGCTCCCGTCGCCCAGCGGAGTGACGGCAATATACGGCATGCCGTAGTTTTTCTTCATGTACTCCGCCAGCTGAACCCCAGCTTGCGACACGGCGACGTTGAGGCTTGCCGCAAGTGATAAATTTAAATCCTCAACGCTCATGCCCATGTGATATGAGGCGATAACAGGGATGCCGTTGCTCTCAAAAAGCGCTCTGAAATCCTCGCTGTTGCCGTTAATATAAAAATCAAGCGGTGTTATGCCGAGCAGATTTATTGAGCCGGGAATTACAGATTTCTCATCTTTGACGAACTTTTTCAGCATCGCTTCCGATGCTGCGCAAATTCCGGTGCCGTAATATGCAAGTCCGCGCGTGGCAAGGCCTATAGACGGAATACCGGTGTCAAACTCTATCTCGTTTGCAATGCCGCCAAAGTCCGTGCCTATGACCATAGGGACAGGGCTTCCGAGTACGGCAATAAATCTCGGCTTAAGGCTTGCCGCGGCATCTTCAATATGACGTATAAGCTTGGCATCATTGCCGAGCACGGCATCCATGTGCCTGAGGCCCGAGCAGAACACCGCGGATTTTGAGCCGAACCAGCGCGGCTCGTCGAACCCGGTATAGTTGCCGGTGCAGCCGGAGGCATCGTGTATAACTATCAGCCCGCCCATATCGAACAGTGCCGACGCGGCACCGGAGTAATCAGGCGCGAAGGGGGGCATGGAAATACAAAGCTTGCTCATATTTTTAATTTACCTCCCTTTGTCACACAACCAGGCCCGCATCGTCAATCATCGCCTTCAGATTGCCGCTGTTTTCATATGCCTTGACCATGCTTTTCATCAGCATCTCAAGCCCGCAGAAACCGAAAAGCGTCTCATCGTCCATAAGATCCACAACTCTGTCGGAGCCTGTGGCATATCCGCAGTCAAAGCCTATGCAGAGACAATCCTCGCCCCGGCTTTCAAACTTGACCTGATCGGGATGGATTGCATTGAGAATCTTTATTTCCGGGTGCTCCTGCTTTATATATTCATATGCGTCCTTTTCTATCGCGCCGAGACCGTCTGCCATGATGAGTCTGACGTTAAAGCCATATCTCAAAAGGGCTTTTGCCAGGGTATACGGCTTTTTTACCGCCTGATAGTCCAGCGCTATCGGGCAATCGCCGATAATGCTCAGTGCTCTTTCTGCCTCGGACCTTGCGGACTCCTCATATTTTGCCGTGTCCGGAGTAAAGCCGAGTGTGCTGCCAAGTGCAGAGTAAAAGTCTTTTATCTCGTCTACATCATAAGTTGCCAGTGCGTCAATGCGCTTAATGCCGAGATTTTTCTCCATCTGCTCGCATGCGTATTTTGCCGGCTGCGAAAGGCGCAGATTGAGGCGGCTCTCAGCCATGGTCAAGAAGCCTTCAAAGCTCTCAAAATCCGTTATGTGCCTTACGGAATATCCGTTGTCGGCCATTATCTTAAAAAGCTCGCAGTCACGGTTTATCGGGACATTGTTTCCGATTAAATTGATTGCATCAACGCGCTGCTCTCTCTTTTCCAGCAGGCTGTATATATTATTCTGCAGCGTGACGCCGGGCGGGAATTTCGTGTCCATGCTTATGGGGTTCATGTGGCAGGATATAAATCTGACATCCGGGTGCATCTCTCTCAGGCGGCGCTGAAGCTGGACGTGGTCCGTGCCGAGAAGATCATCAAGGCAGGTGACAAACAGCACCAGAACCTTTGGCCGCTTCTCCAGAAAATCAAACAGCTCGTTCACAGCGTCAGGAATGAGATCCTCATACCCGCCGGAAATAATATCGCCCTCATCTATGTAAAGATATGATATTCTGTCCTTTATCCCGTTTATCTCACCGCCGAGCGCGCCGTGTCTTCCGCAGGCAAAAGGCGCAACGAAGAGCATGTGGCTCTCCGGTATCAGTGCCGCAACTCTTACAACACCCCAACCGCCGTGAGCGGGAGAGACGTAGTGCAGCGAGCTTCCAAAATCACAGCAGCTCAATTACTGCCTCCTTCCGGACGTGCCCCGGCAATCTTCCGTGCAAGCTCGGTATAGCACATGGCAAGCTCACTGTCCGGGAAGGCCTCAACGACTGTTTTGCCCATGTTTTCTGCCTGCTGCACAAGTCCGTCGCGGGGGATAACCTGTATGATCTCACCGCCGATTTCGTCGAGCGCTTTTCTGACAATTTCGACCTCGTTTTCGACATTTCGGCTGTTTAATATCACGCCGGCGTATTTCGCATAACCTCTGCTGCCGAAGTTTTTTATTGCCTGCACAATGTTAGATGCAGCGTAGAGTGCCATCATCTCGCCCGAGGTCACGATCAAAACCTCATCGGCGTACCCCTGCCTTATCGGCATCGCAAAACCGCCGCAGACCACGTCACCCAGCACATCGTACAGAACAATATCGGGCTTATGTATCTCGTAGGCATTGAGCTCCTCCAGCTTTTCAAACGCGGTTATAATTCCCCGCCCGGCGCAGCCTATGCCCGGTGTCGGCCCGCCTGCCTCTACGCAGAGCACTCCGCCGAAGCCGGTGAAAACTATGTCGTCAAGCGCAACATCATCGCCGCTCCGAAGCTTGTCGAGCACGGTCGGTATTTTCCTGCCGCCCATAAGATTCTTTACCGAGTCGGACTTTGGGTCGCAGCCTATCTGCATCACCTTGTATCCCAGAACAGACAGCGCAGCAGCTATATTCGATGTTGTAGTCGATTTGCCTATGCCGCCCTTGCCGTATATGGCTATTTTTTTCATGCACACCTCCATGGCCGATTGAGAAAAACAGGGAGCAGTCATTTCTTCAAGTTGGTTAGACGTGTCTAACTAACGGTCAAAAATATATAGTTAGAGGCATCTAACTAAGCTGCAAAAATAAAAAGCTCTTTTCTCTGATCAGCTTTAACACTGGAAGTATATTATCATGATCCCGATTTGTCAAGATATTTTTAATTTTTGAAGCAGTGGAAGATGTGGCGCGAAAACAAAAATGTCGCCCGCAGTGCGACACAGATCGAGGCTTATTATGCTATATTGATACTGCAATAAAAAGAAAGGGGCTGCTGAAAATGCTGTGCGGAAGAATTGAAAAGCTTGAGGATATACTGGAGAGGTATATCGGGGACGATGATTACGTAGGCAGGGAAGATGTGCTGCGGGTAATCGGCGAGAGCGCGGCGGCAGGCGATTGCTGGCAGGTACCGGTCGATGTCGTACCGGATGAAATGAACGAGACGGACTTTGAGAACGGGCAGGTTCTGGGGCGTGTACCGGCTTGCGTAAAGAAGACGCTTGTAAGTGAAAAGAACGAACTCTTTTTCTGTGCTTTCACGAGCCCTGACAGGGTTTCAGCCGGGAGCAGTGAAGAGCCGGTTATGTCTATTTTGTACCCGGCGCTGGATCTTCTGCAGGAGTTTGCGGATTCTGACTTTGCTGACGCGCTGCTGCTCAATCCATGGTCACAGGGACTGCGTATATCACATGAGGACGTTAAGGAAATTCTGGATTACTTAAATGCGGCGGACAAGCCCGATTTTAACGCTCTGCATTCGTACCGGATAAAGCCGAGAGCTGTTATTGACGCGGATAATATTATCGAGGAATGGGGAGAAGGATGGGACAAAGATGATGATCAGGAAAAATGGAGTCTGCTGCGCTACTCGATAATGGCAGACGGCAGAATCTTGCTGCTCTTTGAGATGCGTGACGAGGTTTTGTGTGGTAAACGCACGGATTCCGGGCCTAATAATTGCATTTCGCACTACAGAGTGCTTGAGTATGAAATTCATGACGACGGTCCGGTGGTGACAGGCAGGTACCGCACTGCTGTGGAGAACGCGCATATAGGGTCATTTTATATCTATGACGGGAAGCTGAATTTTATGCTCCGCGGGAACGACGAAAATGTTTATTCGGTTTTCACGATAATACCGACGGACGACGACGGGCAGTTCAAAATTTTTTCTAACATTCAGGATGTAATTACGGACAGTCGGCACAACGTGATTGTCGCCTACGAAAATAATCAGTATGACAAATGCAAAATTCCTCTGATGATGTTCTCAGAGGACGGGGAGGTGATCTGGCGCTGTCGTGATGAAGACGCACTCGCATGCGCTGCAATAACACTGGACAACGAGGAAAACCTCTGGTATCATATGCGTCCGTCAAATCTTGTCATGGAGAGAGACGCGGAGAGCGGGCGCATCACATCACACGAGGTATCGCTGCAGGGCTTCAACGCAATGGCACTGACAAGCGACAAAGCCCGCATGGCGGCGGTATTCTCGGAGAGCGGCGGCGGAAGCGTATTCTACGTGCTTTCACGCGACGAGCGCGGGAATTACACATCGCCCATTAAGCTGGAGCTTCTCGGCGACGGCTCGGACGGAAGAGCTCTGAACATTGAGGACTGTGAATACTTCGGCAAGGTTCTCGCGCTGAAATCATGGCTGCTTATAAACACGGACGGGAAATTATATCTCTACAATATCGAAGACTGCTGAACGAAAACGGAGGACTGATTACGATGATTGACAAACTTTTTGAGGGCATAAATTATACAATGAGCTTTGCAATAAACTCACTGCCTGCAAGCGAGCAGCAGATTGATGCTCTCCTCAAGATCACAAGGCAGCTGGCAAATGAGCCGGAATACGTGCTTGAGCTGAAATTAAACGGCCACGACGACCCGAACGAATTTCTCTTGGCGCATCAGGGAGAGGGCTACAAGATGGTGCTCGTCTTTCCGATGGATGACTTCGGCTGGCGGCATCCGCTGCTTCTTGCAGGAGAAAATCTCTCATACGACGAGGCGGCAGATATTCTGCACGGCATATGCATAGAAGGCAAAGATACCGGTGCTTTCCCTCTGATAACGGACCACTTCAAAAACACGACAGACAAAGTGTGGGCGGAGTGAGCCGCGGGTAGAAGAA
>CAVAPH010000025.1:0-21792 GCA_963590455.1 bacterium
TTTCATTTCCCTTTGGTGCCTTGCAGCGCAGCGGAAAGGAATGGTCATAAAAATGAAAAAGATTATCAAGTCTATGATTTCTGTACTGATTATGCTTACCATTATTGCAACTCTCCCTATGGCAGCTTTTGCTGATACCAACGTCAGCAATGTCATCAGCGGAACAGAAACACCGGCACGGACTACATCCACAGGCATTTCCGCACGCGAGATGCTGGGATATGCGGAGAATTACAGTAAGCTCAGCAAACCGTCTTATTCCGACTATTTTTCCACGCCGGTTGATATGTATATTAACGCTCCGAAGGGACACAGCGTTTATGCTCACTGCGATTGGAACAGCTGGGATGATAACTTCGGTACCCCATACCACGGGAGTCGTGTATACGCAGTGGCTGAGCACGAGGACATGTATTGTGTGCCGTACTTTACCAAGGATTATGAGTTCATGGCCGGTTGGGTCAAAGCAGAGCATCTTACTACAAGCTACCCCGGCATGCATTATTCGAACAGTAAGACTGAGCATTCCGGCTCTTATTATGTTGGAGATATGATGATGAGCTGGTCCAGAGATAATTTTATCGGAAAGACCGTTAAGTACTCTGTGCTTGATACTACAATATACGACTGCGTCGGGTTCACACTCGATTATCAGCTTGTTGCATTCAATGGTGCTGAAGCGGATAACGCTTACGGTGACAGAGACATATACGTCAATGACGGAACGGGCTGGATCTATATCGGTTCATTTGAATTGAGTGAGTTTAAGCCCTGCCACATAGAGCTCAGCTTTGAGGAGCCCATGACAATCGCGGCGATAGCTGTTATCCCTGACTGCGCAGATCAGATCAACCCCCTCTACCGCCAGTCAATACTTGACGTGATATGCGTATAAGACATAAGAGCTGCCACAACAAGTTGACACTGACATTATGAAATATTAAAAGGGCCGCCTTTTGGCGGCCCTTGCTGTTGGGTTATAGGTTTATTCGTTTTGCTTTCTCTCAGTCGAGGTAGTTGGTGTCGGGATCCTCGCAGTATATGGGGTCACCGCTGAAGCTGTAAGTGTCGTAGTAGGTGCCGAAGTAGTAGGTGACGGTGGTGGTAGAGCTGAAGCTGTTTCCGATAAGTGCAACTGCCTTCAGAGTAACCACGGTATTGGGATTGTAGGGAATGTAAACTCCGCCCTGGTACTGGATGCCGTTGTAGATAGGATCGCTGCCGTCGGTAGTGTAGTAGATCGTGGCGTCGTAGTCACTGTAGAGCGATACCCAGATGTCATCGAAGTACTCGCCATAACCGTCGGGGGACACGGCAGGTGCGGTTACAGGCACGTAGCTGCTGATGTAGAAGTCGTAGCTGCAGATGGAGCTGTAGGTGTTGCCGATGACTGCAACTGCGGTGAGGGTGCAGGAATCGCTGATGTAGAGCGGGCCGGTGTAGAGTGTGCCGCGTGTCGGGTCGCCGCCGTTGAGCGTGTAGTAGATGGATGCGCCGGGATCAGCACTGAGTGTAACGGTCTGACCTGTGGTGAAGGTGCCGCCGTCGGGGTACACAGTGGGTGTGGAAACGTACACGGTGTAGTTATTCAGCACGAAGTCGTAACGTGCGCTGTTCTTCGGGTTGCTGACTGCGCAGATGCTGAGAACTGCGTAGTTGACGCCGTCATAGACAGCCGGGATGTAGATGGTGCGTCCGACGTAGGAGTAACCATCGAAGGAGTAACCGCCGGAGTACTGAACGTTGTAGTAGATCTGTGCGCCGCTCTGACCCTTGAGTGTGACGGTTGCGCCGCTGTCAAAGGTGCCGCCTGCGGGATTAACAGAGACCTGAGTTTCCTTCTGGCTGACAGAGATGAGTGCGCTCTTGCTGTAGAGTACTTCACCATTGTTGCCGGTGAACTTTGCGACTGCGTACCAGCCGTTGATGGAGGTAGGCACATTGTAGAGAACCAGAGTCTCACCGTCTGTACCCCAGACGCTCAGACCGGAGAAGTAGGTGGGGGCATCAGCTGCTGCGCAGCCGTAATTCCCGTCCTTACTGTGGATGTACCACTCGATGCTCTTATAGTTGCTTGCCTTCGCGATGAACAGAACCTTTGCGCCCTCGATTGCGTATTCATCTGTCGGGTCCTTGGTTACTGCCATTGTCTTAGAGCTGGGTGACTGGGTAGGTGCAGTTGTCGGGGCAACTGTGGGAGAGCTGCTTGCTGCGGGAGGTGCGGTCGGGATGGCGGACGGGATAACCGTCGGCATCGGGGTCGGCGTCGGCTCCGGAGAGACTTCAGCGGTGACCGTTGCAGTGGGGGTCGAGGTTGCAGCCGTGGTGCTTGAGCTGCTTCCGCAGGCTGCGAGAGTAAATGCGCTTGTGAAGAGCATTGCACAAACAAGCATCATCACAACTGTTTTACGCAGAGTATTGTTTGTTTTCATTATTTACACATCCTTTTCCTATATTTTTCTTTTCTCTACTCTACTCTGATTTATGCAAACATTAACTGTTTTGCGACTGATTAATAATATTCGGAGCAACTAAGCTCCTGACGGAACTGTCTAATCAAATATAGCTTATTCCGTATTCTGCTGCCGTTTCCTTTGCCCAGGCGTAGCATCCGCGGGCCTGCAGCTCGCCGGCAATCTCAAGAATCTTTGTTGATGAACCCGATTTGCAGGCCTTTACGAACTGTTTCTTGAGCTTTTCGAGCTTAACGTTAATATAATCAGCTCCGCCGTTTACGCCGTCCAGCGCATCATCGCTGAGCTGCTTATCAAGTATCTCCATTTTTATCTCCCCGCTTTCGTTTTTGCGTTTCTGATATCAAGTACGCCCACCCGAGCGAATTGTTACAGAAATAAAAATAATTTTCAAAAAAATATGCCGGATATATTATAACTCTATTCTGCCGCCTCTGAAGCCTTTATGCGCTTGTACATGTCCTGCATTTGCAGATCAATCTCGGCGATCTTTCCGGCGCACTCAAGCATCTCCTCGTTAATTCCGACCGGCAGACGCGCCTTATCTGCCTTGTAGCGTATGTCGTGCTCAAGGCTTGCCCAGAAGTCCATCGCAATCGTGCGAATCTGCACCTCCGCCATGACGAATTCAGTCCTGTCCGATAAATATACCGGCACTCTTATATCAAGATGGAGCGAGCGATAGCCGTTATAATTCGGCTGCTTTATATAGTCCTGCTTTTTAATTATTTCAACGTCCGCCTGACGCTCTACCATTTCTGCGACGTGATACACGTCATCTATGTAGTTGCATACCACACGCACGCCTGCGATGTCGTTTATATTATCCATCGCTGATTCGATGGTGAGCGGCAGTCCTTTTTTCTTCAGCTTTGCCACTATGCTGTCGTAGGTTTTTATCCTGCTCTCTACGTGATGAATGGGATTGCGCGCGTATAAAACGTTGAATTCCTCGTTTAAGACTTCAAATTTTAATGAAATGTGCTTTGCTGCCGATATATACAAATTCCGCATCACAATAAAATCACGTGAACCCGGATAAAGCGGTCTGCCGCAGCTCACCTCAGCCATTTTCAACGCCCCTTTACTTCCAAGTTTTTCTTAAATTTATTGCATTATACACTAAAGTAAGGCTAAAATCAATCGAGTAATGCGCAATGTATAAAATTTCTGTACTTTTTCGAAAACGCAGGTATTCCCACTTGTATAATTACGCGTTTTTGTGTTATCCTGTAGAGCGAAATGCCCAGGGAGGATATCGGAACATGCAAAAGAGTAGTTTGAGAGCGTATTTTTTATTTATAGCGTCTGCTCTGATTTTCGGCACGATAGGAATATTCAGAAGATATATCCCTCTCTCATCCGGACTGCTGGCTTTTTCACGCGGTGTGCTCGGCGGAACATTTTTGCTTCTGTTTACAAAGTGCAGAGGACATAAGCTGCAGAAAATAGAGGGAAAGAAGCTGCGGCTGCTCGTTTTGACTGGCGCGATAATGGGACTTAACTGGATCTTCCTCTTTGAGGCATATAATTATACCACGGTGGCGACGGCAACGATGTGTTATTATATGCAGCCGACGATTGTAATTCTGCTCTCTCCCATAGTGTTTAAAGAACACCTTACTCTGAAAAAGCTGCTCTGTGCCGCGGCGGCAATAGTCGGGATGGTGTTTGTCTCCGGAGTGGCGGAAGGCACGGGCATAGGCGCACAGGATATAACCGGCATTCTCTGCGGCCTGCTTGCTGCAGCACTATATGCGACCGTTGTCATAATGAATAAAAAGGTGCAGGTTGAGGATGCCTATGCAAAGACTATTATTCAGCTTGCTTCTGCCGCAATTATACTCATACCGTATTTGCTCATAACAGAGGATTTCTCCGCAATAAGCCTGAACGGGCTTGCAATCGTTATGGTGCTTATCGTCGGCATTGTACACACGGGAATTGCGTATGCCATGTATTTCGGCAGCATGAAGGATTTGAAGGCACAGACTGTCGCTGTGTTGAGCTATATAGACCCGGTGGTTGCGCTGCTGCTCTCCGCACTTGTGCTGCATGAGAAGCTCACGCTGTTCGGAATAATCGGTGCCGTGCTCGTAATCGGCTCCGCGCTCGTCAGCGAAACAGATACGGGCAGAAAAAATAAAGAAAATTAAAAAGGAGAAAAGACATGAATATAACGGTTTACCTTGGCGCACTGGAAGGAAATGACCCGGCACTGAAAACTGCTGTGAAGGAGCTTGGCACATGGATAGGCGAGAGCGGGAACACGCTTGTATACGGCGGCTCAAAGAGCGGCTTGATGGGTGTAATCGCGGAGAGTGTCATTACCACCGGCGGCATCGCAATAGGTGTGGAGCCACAGATGTTTATAGACGCTGTGGCGCAGTATGAGAATTTGACTGAGCTCATAGTTACGAAGGATATACCTGAGCGCAGAACAAAGATGATAGAGCTCGGCGATGCCTTTATTGCTTTTCCCGGCGGCACCGGCACTCTTGAGGAAATATCCGAGGTTATGTCGCAGGTGTCCCTCAAGCAGCTTGACGCACCGTGCATATTATATAACCTCAACGGCTATTATGACAGCCTTAAGGCACAGCTTCAGCATATGAAGGACATGGGTCTCTCAACAGAGGAACGTCAGCAGGGAATTTACTTCGCAGACAGCCTTGATGAGATTAAGTCCATACTTGCAAAAGCAAAATAAATAAATATAAATAATTCACCGGCGGCACAAATGATATGTGCCGCCGTTTGTCGTAATATTATTATTTAATTTATTATTCCGGGTTCTTATCCGTGAGCAGATCGAGAAGCTCCTCATCTTTGTAGATTTTAAGCTTTTCAATCCCGCGTGAATCCGCTATGCCTTCAAGAATGGCAATGAGCAGCTCATAATAACCGCCGTCGACATCGAGCTTGTGCGCAATTTTCGGGAGCTCTTTC
This sequence comes from bacterium, assembly GCA_963590455.1. GTDB lineage: Bacteria > Bacillota > Clostridia > Oscillospirales > Oscillospiraceae > Limivicinus. The sequence continues at coordinate 5,424 of CAVAPH010000025.1, forward strand.
TCGCAATACTCCCTCATTGACTCATCCTCCGGCATGCAGTCGAGCAGCAGATCAAGTGCCTGACGTTCGGTCAGACTGCGGTCTATATAATACTCTTTCCCGTAGAGACCGTAGAGAAGCTTCTGCCCGTCAAGGTAGCCGAGTGCCATATCCCGGCGTGCCTGCTCGGCATCAAAGTTGAGCACACCGCCGAGGTCGGCAGTCGGGGCAATATAGCTGATATTCGCATCATCGGGAATCTTAATGTGCCGCTCGCGCCCAATGCCGGGTATGCGTACGGCAATTATATCCCTGTAGCCGTTCTCAAAGAGCACATGCAGCGGCAGAGAATCAAAGAATCCGCCGTCTGCATACAGCTTGCCGCCGAGAGGCTCAAGGCGGAAGCTGGGATGATATGCGCTCGCCAGCAGCATGTCGCATATTTCATCCTCTTCAAGGTCATTTACCTTGATTTCGAGTGTCTTGCGGTCACTGAGCGAGACTGTCGTGACGAAGAGCTCAACGTCTGAGTTCTTAATCTTTTCCGCATCGACAATCTCATGCACCCACGCGCGCAGCGGGGCAACATCAAGACCTCTGTGCTTTATTATATGCAGCGCATCAGGCACAAGCTCGTATATATCATCAAGCTCCAGCTCTCCGCTGAATGCGCGGCCGAGATTTTCCTCCTGCTCTGCGTCAAGCTGCATTATCTTTGAAAGACGCATGTCCTTCCAAGCCGCTGCTGCGCGGGGAAGATCCCGCATCGCCATCAGCGAGCCGTTGAGTGCACCGACGGATGTACCGGATACAGCGTTATATTTTACACCCGCCTCATCAAGCGCCTGCCAGACGCCTATTTCGTAGCCGCCCTTTGCGCCGCCGCCTTCAAGTGCGATGGCATAAGTTTTGCTTACGTCGAATTTAAGTTCCATCGTTATCCCTCCTTGCGTAAGAGTTAGATTTAAAACCTGCTTATCAACTTATATAATACCAGCTTTGACCACCGGAATCTTACGTTTATTATTAACATCTGCACGCTTTTTTGCCGGCATGATGTGTGATATAGTTCACGGTGCCTGAATAAACGACGATTATACAGCATAAGAAAAACAAGAAGATATGAAAAGAAGTGACATGATTGAATGATAATAAGCACGGCAGAGGGCGCACCGTCGTCCTTCTTGCTGTATATATAATTGCGTGCGTCGGAATCAGTGCGTGGCAGTTTGCCTCAGGCTTCAAGACTCTGCACGCTATGCGCAGCGGCACTGTCACCGCCTCGGCAGAAACGGCAGCATCAACGCCGCCTGCGGACGAAATTACGGCAACTGCGACGCCGGAGGTCTCAGCGGAGCCTACTGAGTGCGTCCATGAGTACGGCGATTGGGTAACGCTTGTTGCGCCGACGGCGACATCCAACGGCCTTGATGAGCGCGTGTGCAAATTATGCGGCGCGGTAGAGGAGCGTGAGACGAATCCCAGCCCGACTATCGATACAAGCCCCGGAAATGAATCAATATATGAGATGTTTGATCTTATAAACGAGGCGCGCGAGGCCGCAGGGCTGAGTGCCGTAAGCTACTGCTATGACATACAGAGTGCGGCGGATCTCCGTGCGCAGGAGCTCAACGAGTATTACGATATGCAGCATAACAGACCTGACGGCCGTGAGGCAGTCACGGTATTCTATGATCTGAACATCAGCTACACCATGCTCGGAGAAAATTATACTCTCGGACCTCCCAACGCTGAAATGGCCATGCAGGCATTCATGAACTCCGAATCACACAAGGAGCTTATCTTAAATCCGAATGCCACAGCCGTCGCAATTTCCGTCGCGCCCAACGACGAATTCGGATTATCATGGGTACAGATATTTGTTTAATAAAAGCAGGAGACGTTTTACGCCTCCTGCTTTTATGCTCTGCAGCTTCACTATCCGGGTATAAAGCACGCTGTGCCGTTATTCCTCAATAGTGAGAATATCCGTAAAGCCGGTGACCGTGAAGATCTCCATAATGGTCTCGTTGGCATGGCGTACAATCATTTTGCCTTGAATATTCATGCGCTTTTGTGCGGCAAGAATAACTCTCAGTCCGGCAGAGGAGAGATACTCCAGGTCGCTCAGATCGAATATGAGCAGTGCCACGCCCTTGAGTGCGTCGGCCAGCTCAGCCTCAAGCTGGGGCGCAGTGGTCGTATCCAGGCGTCCGCTGAGTGCAATAGTGACAATTCCGCCGTCTTTTATAGTGTTGATAGTCATAACATTCACCTCTTCTCTCTTAATTAAAAACGTTTCGTGATAACTATGTTGACCGAGGTGCCGCGCACACTCACGCGTACATCGTCGGAAAGCTTGCTCAATACGGATTTTTCAAGCTCGTCCCAGCTGTCGGCCTTCTTGTCGCGAGCCATGCTCTCTCTGAAGCGCGCCAGCGACCATTCGGGGAACTGCGGCGTTGAGAGGAAACCTCCCTCTATGTAAACAGGCGGATTGCCTATTTCATCGCCGCCGGAGAACAGCCAGTCAACTGCCATGCACAGCTTGCCGGTAACACCGCGGTAGCAGTAGTTTTCACCGGTGCTGGAGACGGAGAGCAGGCGCTTCTTCGCATTTTCACCGAGGGTTATTGCATGTGCATCTGCGTGCAGCTCACACACGCCGCCGTTACGCTCAAGCCAGAAGCGGCCGTCGCTCAGATCGAGTACGCCGTTCATTAATCCTATGAGCTCCTCTGCAAGCAATCTTAAATGAAGACGCTGCTTTTTGTCAAGTCCATATTCATTTGCGTACCAGTCAGTTTCCTTCAATGCAGCCTCGATTGCCTCGGGAGTGCTGCTCAGACTGTATTCAATGGATTTCATCTTTCTTCCTCCCTGATTTTCTTGTAAACGGTCAGAACGTTTTTACCGTTCTCGTATGAGTAACAGACATCGTCTGAATTTTTCTTTATTAATAATATTCCGAGACCGCCGATACCGCGTTCCTCAAGTGAGAGACTTGTGTCGGCCTCCGGCCTTACAAGCGGATTGTACGGCGTGCCGCTGTCCTTGAAGCACAGCACTGCAACAGCAGGGTCCCCGCTGATATCAATACTGATCTCAGCCTTACCGGAATCAGGGGCATAGGCATAGCTTGCTATGTTTACGAAGATTTCCTCCGTCACAAGCTCAAGCTGGAGCTGAACCTTCATCGGGCATCCGGCATTCTCAAGCTCAGTGTCGAGAAAGCTTACTACATTGTCCAGCTGCTCTGTCTCGGCATTTACGGTAATAGTAGGCAAGTTTTTCTCCTCCCGGGCCGGCATACAGCGAAAATATTGCAGTCAAGCCGGTAAATAGGGTAACGGGGTGCTGCAGCAGCCTGCAGCACCCCATTCAATTACTTGTTAATCAGGTTCTACCACACTTGAAACGGGGCATTGCTGCAAATTTAATAACGCGGGATGATCAGCTTGTTGCCTGCGTAGATCAGATTGGGATTTGCAATGTGGTTGAGCTGTACGAGGACAGCGACCGTGGTGTGGAAGCGGAGTGCGATTGCACTCAGAGTGTCACCGTAGACGATGGTGTAAACGAAGTAATTGGTGTTGACTGCGCCGCCTGCAACTTCATCGAGTTCGGCATCGTTGACTTTCTTTTCAATATCAGACATGATCATTCTCTCCTTTAACTTAAAATTATTTTTAGTGAAATTCTTGTTCTTGATTACTGCTTCCGGCTTCTTGTGATTTAATCAGTAGCGCGGGATGATCAGCTTGTTGCCTGCGTAGATCAGATTGGGATTTGCGATGTGGTTGAGCTGTACGAGGACAGCGACCGTGGTGTGGAAGCGGAGTGCGATTGCACTCAGAGTGTCACCGTAGACGATGGTGTAAACGAAGTAATTGGTGTTGACTGCGCCGCCTGCAACTTCATCGAGTTCGGCATCGTTGACTTTCTTTTCAATATCAGACATAGCTCTTATCTCCTTTAATCTAAAATTTTTGTTTTTCGTTTCTTTCTTGAGGTGTATTTCCTCTTACACCCTTAAGTACGCCGTACCCGAAGAGATGTTACACCGAAAACGAAAAAATTATGATTTATTTCCGGCATCTATACGCTGACGCTCGACAAGCTCAGCAAATATGCCGTTTTTGGCAATCAACTCATCATAGGTCCCGTCCTCTGCGATCCTTCCGCCGTCAAGCACGAGTATCCTGTCGCACTGACGTATGGTGGAGAGACGGTGCGCAATGACTATGCGCGTGCATTTCAGACCGGCCAATGCATCCGCAACCTTCTTCTGCGTCACATTGTCGAGGGCTGATGTGGCCTCGTCAAGTATCAAAATCTGCGGCTTGGGTGCAACGGCACGTGCAATCATAAGCCGCTGCTTCTGACCGCCGGATATTCCGCCCTGTCCTTCGGCAATGATGGTGTGCATTCCCATCGGCATCGCCCTTATATCATCGGCCATGCCCGCAATTTCTGCGGCGCGCCAGGCATCCTCAAGCGTAAGCGAAGGCGCCGATACTGCTATATTAGAGTATATATCCCCGAAAAACAGTTTGCCATCCTGCATGACGCAGCCGATTCTGCTGCGCAGTGAGTTGAGATCAAGGCGGCTTATGTCGTTCCTGTCATAATATATTGCGCCCTTTTGCGGCGTCTCAAAGCCGAGCATCAATCTTATAAGCGTCGATTTCCCGCAGCCGGTTGCGCCCACTATGGCGACATACTGACCGGGACGGATGGAGAGGGAGAGATTATCCAGAACGAGAGGCATGTTCTCGTTATACCTGAACGAAACGTTTGTCAGCTCTACTCCGCCTGAGAGACGCGTAACAAAGCGCTTGTGACCGGCTACCTCCGGCTCTGCCTGCATAAGCGGCGCGACCTCGTCGAGAGTGGGCTTTATCTGCGCCAAGGTCGATGCAATTCCCGCAAGCGCCGTGAAGGCCGCGGAGATCATTCCGTATGCAGCACTGAATGCCGTATAATCCGCCACGCTTATATTGTTCACGATTGCAGCGTTATAGAGTATTATGGTTCCGATGAGACTTATCGCCGTTAAAATCGCCTGATTGAAACGAATCAGGGCCGGCGGGTTATAGCTGAGCTTTGCTTCCTTTGCGTAGAGATTCATCCAGCGCGAAAATGCACGCTTCTCCGCACCTGCAAGCTTTATCTTCTGCACGCCGCTTATGAGAGAGTAGGTCATGCCGCTCTCCTTGCCGGCAAGATACATCTGCTCTTTTATAAGCTTCATCTGCATAAACGCCGTTATCACGGATATGACCAGCGTCACCGCCGTTATGGCGAGGGCAGGCGTTACAAGACTCGGCGTGTATCTGAAGATTTCAGCCACATATATTAAAGAGAACAGCGATGTCAGAGACGTCGAGCAGACAGAACCGAACAGCATCGAGCACAGTGAATTCATGCAGTTCATCTTATACGACAGTTGTCCGGAGCTGTAGTTCTTGAAAAATGATGCCGGAAGGCTGAGCACACGCGCCATTGTGGCGGCCTCAACATTGAGATCAAGCTGCATCGTCACCCGTGATGACACAAGCGAGTTCACGGCATTCATTAGGGTTTGGCTTATGTTTATACAGGTATACACTATCGCAATACTCAGCAGCAGCGTTATACTTCCGGAAGTTATTACCTCGGAGAATATTATGCGGCTCAGCTCCGGGATAAGAAGACCGATCAGAGTCACTGCCGCCGTCGCCGCAAGCACCATGACAAACGAGCCGACGGGAATTGCCTGTATAATATACGTAAACAGATCCTTCAAAGTGAGAGAACGGAGAGGGAAGGGCTTATAAAAGCAAAGCGCCTCTTCTGCAAGCAGCTCCTCCGTTTTCTTATTCAGCTGCACGCGTTTGCCCGTGGCGGCGTCAAAAAATGAGTATCCGAAAAATCTGTTTGGGATGAGCGCAACCAGACTGTCGTCATCTGTGCGCCGTGCCAGCAGAGCACCCACACAGTTTTTATACCAGCCCTTTGACAGCGTGACGCTGCGGTACATTATCCCGCGCGGATGCAGCACGTATTCCAGCTGCCTGTCAAGATCGGTTATGCTCTCGGGAAATTCCGCCTTGCCCGCGTGATAGTATTTTAATATCTCATCCAGCGCGTTTTGAACCTGCTCCTGCGAGCTGCTGCCGGTACTGTTGGGCGCACGCCCCAGAACCGCTGCCGCAATGTTGCCGAAAGCGTTGTTCAATGCGTCTGCATCGCTGTTTTTTCGTTCCGTTATCTGATCATTAAACCAGCCCACCGGTGCACCTCCTTTGTGCTGAAATAATATTAATCACTTGTGACCAGGCGGGAGTAAGCCCCGTTGAGTGCCATGAGCTCTTCATGCGTTCCGCGCTCAGCAATATGCCCGTTATCCAGCACGATGATTTCGTTACAGTCTCTGATTGTAGAGAGACGGTGCGCAATGACAATGCAGGTTATGCCCCTGGCGCGTATGGACTTTACAACCTCATACTCCGTCCTTGCGTCCAGCGCCGAGGTCGCCTCATCCATAATAATAATAGTCGGGTCTTGTGCAAGCACTCTTGCGATTTCAAGCCTCTGCCGCTGACCGCCGGACAGATCACGTCCGCCCTCAGTCAGCTTATAGTCATAGCCGCCTTCGCGCTGCATTATATCCTCATGCAGATGCGCGTCCCGCGCCGCCAGAATCATCTCAAAATCCTCTATGGAGCGGTCCCACATCTTTATGTTGTTTGCAATTGTGTCCTCGAACAGGATTATATCCTGATCCACCACGGCCAAGGACCCGGTAAACACGCTGTGCGGTATCTTTTCCGCCGGAACTCCGTCAAAGAGTATCTCGCCGCTCCATGGCTTGTAAAGTCCGGAGATCAGCTTTGAAATCGTGGATTTGCCGCAGCCGGTTGCGCCGACTATGGCGACGCTGCTGCCGGGATGCAGCTGCATATCAAAATCCTCTATGAGCGGCGGAGCAAGACGGGAGTATCCGAAGCTGACGTTTTTAAGCTCCAGCTCGCCCGTGAGCTTTGAATATGTCGTCCCCGGTTCGGCATCCGCTTCGTACTCCTCAACGTCGGAGGGGTATTGCATTACGTCCTCCACGCGCTCCATCTGCGTGCGCATCTCCTGCAGACTCTGTCCGGCGGATATCAGCGTCTGAGCGGGAGTGGTGAATGACGTGAGATATATCTGAAATGCATTTATCATGCCGACCGTGAAATTGCCCTCTATGGCAAGCCACACGCTCATCATCAGCACAAGGCAATTTGTTATTGCGCTTACAAGAGAGGGGATAAGCCCCCAGTATTGATTCAGCTTTTCATAATTTACATTCTGCGTGTTTACGCTCGCCTGAAAACCGGACCAGCGCTCAAAATATCCGTTTTCGGCGCCGCTGGATTTTATCGTCTCTATCATCTCTATGCCTGCAACGGTGCAGCTGAGCAGCTTGCCGCTGTCGCGCATCTGTACGCGTGAGATGTTGACGCGCTTTGCCGAGATAATATGCGACAGGAGTGCGTTTATAATTATGCTCCCCAGTCCCACGAGCGTGAGCTGCCAGCTGTAGCGTATCATAACGACAAGGTAGAACACCATCATTATCGCCTGCAGCGCGAGCGGGGCCAGCGTGCTCACAAGACTGTTTGCGATTGAGGCGTTGTCGTCCTGACGCATCTGAATGTCACCGGCGAGCCTCTGCGAGAAGAAGTCCATCGGCAGATGCAGCACCTTCCACAGAAAGCTTGTGCTGCCTATAACAGCAAGCTTTCCGTTTAAGCGCAGCGAGTATACGGCCTGAAGTGCGCTCACAATTATCTGCAGCGCCGCCACAAGCGACATTCCGGCGATAAGCATACGTGCCCATGCGGGATTTGAGCCTGAAAGCAGCCTGTCATAAAATACGCGTGTGAATGCCGGATTGATTACACCGATCAACGCGCTTATAAGTGTCGTCAGAACAACGAATACAATCGCAGCGCCTGCACCATGCAGCCTTTCGCGGGCAAATGACAGCACGCTTCTCGGTCTGCCCTCCGGTTCAAAATTTTCATCTGGTGAAAACATCAGGCACACGCCGGTAAATGAGGAGTCAAACTCCTCCATTGATATTATGCAGTTTCCGCGGGCTGGGTCGTTTATCACGGCCTTGTTTCCCTTGAAGCCGCACAGCACCACAAAGTGGTTGAAATTCCAGTGAATTATACATGGAAACTGCCCGAAGGACTTCAAATCCTCCGGGTCAAAGCGGTATCCCTGCGCCTTCAGTCCGTAGTTCCTTGCCGCCATGAGCATGTTGCGCGCGTTGGAGCCGTCTCTTGACACGCCGCAGTCCCGGCGCACCTGTTCAAGCGGTATCCATTTGCCGTAGTACGCCAGTATCATTGCAAGCGATGCCGCACCGCATTCCAGTGCCTCCATCTGCATTACAACAGGCACGCGCGCTGCGCCCTTTGTAACCGGCTGCTTTATCTTCTTCTCCGCCATCAGCTGCTCCTGCTCATTGCAAACACGTACGGATGTATGCGTTCAACGCAGATCATTCCTGTATACGTCCCTGCGGGAAGTGTTGTGTTGACACTATACGGATAGGCCCATTCACCCTTTTTGAAGCTGCCCACATGCATGGCGTATTCGCTCAGCGCATCCTTTGCACCAACCGGCTGAAGCGCCTCACCGAGCGTGTACTCCTTGCCGTCTATATATAACTGCTGTCCTTCGGCGGTGCGCGACTTATCGCTTTCCGTCACATAGCACAGTACCGTCTCGCCGTCGCTTACAACGCATACGTTGATATAGCTCTCCACGGTTCCGAAAACGCTCCATACCACCATGGCTACCAGCAGCACTATAACCGCTGACAGGACAAGCCACACTCCGGGGCTTGACACGCGTATATAATCATTCAGCTGTTCGGGCGAGGAAATACGCTCTACGCTCTCTTTCCTGAATATGCCGTTGTTTTGTTCCGTCATTGGACCCTCCGATAAAGAAAAATGACGCACAAGCCACCCGCCTGTATAAAACGGCGGGTGGCTTGAGATATTTTGTTGTTAAGCTTTCGGAATCAGCAGCGTCTGTCCTATCGTCAAAAAGTAGGGACTCGTCAGATTGTTCAGCCTTGCCAGAACTGCCGGCGTTGTGCGGTAGCGTGAGGCAATTGCGCTGAGTGAATCACCGTAAACCACGGTGTAGGTGAAGTATCCGTCATATGTTACGCCGCCTGCAACATTCTCAACTGCTGCATCATCAAGTGCGGCTTTCTTTTCAAGTTCGCTCATTTTAATATCCTCCTTATTGATATTATTTCATGCCTGTCGGTTCATCTTTCTGCCGCAGCTTACGCGGCGTGACCGGCTCAGTCCTTTTTGCTGTTGCCCTTTTTAATCTGCGTGTTCAGAGGGTTTTGAACCCCGGCAGCCAGCATGCAAAGATCATCATCACTTAGCTGTGCTGACACATACCTGTCAACCTTCTCAACATACATTTCCAAAGCATCGTTCCAACCCTGCATCAAAGAGGAGTCCGAACACATCTTCAGCATATTTTCAAGCTTGGAGTTTTCCATTACAACTGCCGCCTTTCTTTTTAGTGTGTTGTGTTTTGTTTGCTTTCACTATCAAGTACGCAGCTGTCGAGGAATTGTTACAGCGGATAATAAAAAATTACTTGAACTTTCGCTTTTAATTAATCAAACAGCCCGTCTTCAGAGAAATCGAAGCTTTCCAGCAGCTTCTTCATCTTGTCAAGTGCGCGGCTTTGTATTACGCGTACATTGCCGCTGGAGAGATTGAGCAGCTTTGCCGTCTCATCCGGGGATAAACCCTTTATATATCGCAGCACGATGACGTTGCGGCTGCGCTCATCGAGCTTGCTCAGCGCCTGCGCCACAGCTTGACGACAGGCCATCACGTTCACGGCCTTTGCCATGTCGTCGCGCCCCGGAGTCAGATCCGGCTCCATCGCGTCAAGACTGACGCTGTCCTTACGCGCTCTGTAATAGCTGACCAGCTTGCGCTTTGCAATGATATACAGCCACGCCTGCTCGTTGCATTTCTCTGCATCAAAGGAATCACGATGCTTGTGGCAGCTGAGAAATACATCCTGCATAATATCCTCCGCATCCTCCAACGAATGAGTGTGCGCGGATATATATTTGAGAAGCTCCTTGGAGTACTTCTCCATTAAGTAGGAAACCCAATTTTCGTCCATGTGTACCTCACACAGTGTCAGCGCACAGATGCGCTGCTTAAATAATATTTATATTTTTCTTTCGCGCTACATTATAATATATAATTCCTTTTCATGCAATAGTAGATTTACATAATATCACATTCATAAGCCGTGACATATTCAAATTTTTTCGCAAATCATGTAACAACGGCGAGCATCGAACGTATTAATTTACAGTTACGATACATCTATATATTTGTATGCGTAAATTACATACACTAACGGGAAAATATATCTGAAAAAAATATTGACACGGACGCATCGTTCTGTTAATGTTTCTCATCGTGTGAGTTTATGCATATATAGTGTGTGAATGTATGATTGACACAATAGTTGGAACAACACTTATTTTGAGAGAAGGGAAGTACATGAGAAGAAAAACCCGCATTCTTGCGCTCTTGTTGGCCCTCGTTATGCTCAGCGGTCTGCTCTGCGGCTGCTCTGAGGAGAAGCTGTTGGAGTACGCGTCTTCCGCACTGCCGGAAGTTGTCCCGGGAAAGACTATCTCGTCTGACTCCAAGTGGATTAACTCTGACATAGTCGGTGCAGTCGATGAGACGGTGCAGGTCAGTGAAAAGGATGACTTTCACACTGCTGTTAACAGGCAGTGGCTGCTTGACACCGAAGTCGACAGCAAGATGGGAAGCGTAGACAGCTTCAGCGCGACCAACGATGCGCTTGATGAAGCGATCAAAACACTCTTTACGGCTGATCCCGATTTCGAGGTTGACGAAAATCTGATGTCCAAGTCGCAGTATGAGCATGTAGAGGCGCTGGTTACCGCTCTGGCCTCGCTCGTCGGCGATGCTGACAGACGCGATCAGCTTGGCGCAGAGCCCCTCCGCAAGTACATTGAGCGTATAGAGCAGATCACCACGCTCGATGATCTTACGGAATATCTTAAGAACACCGACGGAATGAAGCTCTGCACGGATTACCCCGCAGATTTTGAGGTAAACACCCCGCCGGTCGACCGTGACAAGAACACGGTACTTGTCACACCGGCCGGTAACTTCTCACTCGGCGCACAGGAGGAATACAGCGAAATTACCTCTGCCGGTATGAAAGCGAAGGAATATAACAGAGATGCACTGCTGTATGTCCTGGGTGATCTCGGATATGACGAAAAACAGGTGGACAGCATTCTTTACAACTGCTACATGTTTGAAAATGAGCTTGCGTATTACATGCTCCCGTCGTATGAACAGCAGGTTGTGGATTACACAAGCACCGAGTATAAGGTGTACACCCTTGACGAGCTGCAGCAGCTCACCGGTAATTACCCCATCAGCGAGATGCTCGCAGCCTACGGGCTTGACGGCTCGGATACCTTCACGGTATATGAGAGCGGTTATATGAAGTCACTCAGCCACCTCTACACAGATAAGTGGGTTGAAGGCTTCAAGGACTACTACATCGTACATACTATTATTAAGGCTCTGCCTACGCTCGACAGCCACTGCTATGATCTTGCAATTCAGAGAAGCAAGGCAATCGCCGGTTACGATTCCTCATCGGAGGATGAGGGCAATGACAGTGACGAGAACGAGAGCGCAGAGGACGAAAAGGCAAAGGAAATCTACGAGCTCCAGCTCGGATATCTGCAGACCTATATACCTGATGTGCTCGACCAGCTCTATGTCGCACGCTACTGCACCGCGCAGGACAAGCAGAACATCTGTGATATGATCGACGATATTATCGCATACTATCGCGTGATGCTTTCGCAGGAGGAATGGCTCACCGAGGAAACGCGTGAAAAGGCCATTGAAAAGCTCGATAATATCTGTGTCCGCGCCCTCTACCCCGATGAACTGAAAGACTTTTCCGATCTGAACATTGACCCGGACGGTACATTGATAGATGCACTGAATGCGGTGAATATTTATGACGCTAAGGTTGAGGCAGAGAACGTCAATAAGGCAATTGACAAGAGCGGATGGCTGATGTCCACGCTCACCGTAAATGCCGGATATTCTCCCACCGACAACTCCATTAATATATTTGCGGGTCTCCTGGCGGATGACTTCTTCTATGATGCAGATGCCCCGTATGAGAAGAATCTCGGCCGCATCGGTGTGGTTATCGGCCATGAAATCACCCACGCGTTTGACACTACCGGCTACAAGTTCGACAAGGACGGCGTAATGCAGAGCTGGTGGACAAGCGAGGATGAAGAAGCCTTCCAGCTGCGTGCAAACCGCCTTGCAAAATACTACGGTGCACTTACCCCCGTTTCCGGCAACCCCTACACTGCAACCGTAGACGGTGAGGCCATTGCAGATATGGGCGCAGTCAAGTGTGCGCTTGCATTGGCCAAGGAGCATGAGGGCTTTGACTACAAGCTCTTCTTTGAATCCTACGCACAGCTCTGGCGCGCAAAACGTTCGTACATGCAGGAGATCACCGCCGCAAAGGATGTACACCCGCTCAACTTCCTGCGTACCAATGTCACGCTGCAGCAGTTTGATGAATTCTATGAAACATTCGGAATAAAGCCGGGCGACGGCATGTATGTCGCGCCTGAAGATCGTATACTTGTTTGGTAAGGAGGCGCAATATGGCTAATTCAGTAATTAAGCTTGAAAACGTAGAAAAAAGCTACGGCAAGCACAAGGTTCTCAGCGGCGTTAATGTGGAGATAAACAAAGGCGATATATTCGGACTCGTCGGCCGCAACGGCTCCGGTAAAACAACAATGTTCAAGGTGCTCCTTGGCCTGTCAAAGTATGAAAACGGTAAGATTTCCATCGGTGACGAGGGCGACACTCTCAAGGAAGGCCGTGCAAAGACCGGCTTCCTTATCGGCTCAAACTTCTTCCCCTATCTCAACGCCAGACAGAACATCGAGTACTACAGAGTCATGAAGGGCATCAAGGATAAAAAAGAGACCGACCGCGTTCTCAAGGTAGTCGAGCTCGACAAGGCAAAAGGCCCGTACTCACGCTTCTCCCTTGGCATGAAGCAGCGCCTCGGCATTGCAAATGCAATTCTTGGCAACCCCGAAATACTCATTCTCGACGAGCCGACTAACGGCCTCGACCCGCAGGGCATCGCCGATGTCCGCACACTTGTGCAGAAGCTCAACAGTGAGTACGGCATGACGGTCATCATTTCCTCTCATATCCTCAGTGAGCTTCAGAACACGGCCCACCGCTTCGGTATTCTCAACAACGGCACCGTCGTTCGCACCATCACCGGCGAGGACCTCGTATCCGACAGAAAAGCAGTTAAGATTAAAGTTGACGATCTCGAGAAGGCAAAACAGGCTCTTGAAGCCGCCGGCGTCGAAATACTCGGCGAGGCTATGGAATCTCAAACGCTTGAACAGTTCTTCTTCGACGTGCTGGGAGGCGAAAATTAATGAATAACTACATCAGAGCTGACCTCAGAAGAATAGTGAGGCGTATTCCGCGCATAATCATACTGACCATATATTTTGCGGTGTTTGCGATCTTCTATATCGTCGCCGCCCGCAAGAGCTCATGGAACTCCGTTCAGTTTATCTCATTGGTCCAGAGCTTCTGCTCCTTCCTGCCCCCGATCCTTGGCCTCATAGAGCTCATCTGTGTTTACTCGGACGATTTCAGGGCCAAGACCATGCAGGTTGCCATAGGCATTGGTATTCCGCGCAGGAAAGTAGTTATGGCGAAATATATCGAAACCGCCGTTCTCACCTTCGCAGACCTGCTCATCTTCGTTGTGCTCTGCGTTGTGCTCAACGCGATCAGCGGCATAGTTCTCCGCAGTGATCTCGTTATGGAGATGTTCGGAGAGTTCCTGTTTGGCTGGTTCGCCGTGCTCGGCTACACCGGTCTCACCATGATACTAATCTTCTACATGCAGGGTACCGGTATTGCCACGATTCTTTACCTAATACTCAGCACCAACCTTGTACAGTGGCTGCTCCAGAATATCACAAGCCTTCCGGCAATCCGCGGACTTCACCTGCAGAACGTCCTGCTCTCCAACGCTCTTGGTAATTTCAGAACTAAGATGATTATCGGCACCTTCAACTTCCGTTCATTTATCACCATTATCATCTATATCGTTGCCACATACTTCATCACCAGCGCAGTCTTCAACAAGCGTGAGCTGGAGTTCTGATCGCAGCATAATATAAAACTAATAAACTCACAAAAGCACGTCCGACCGCCGGACGTGCTTTTGATTTGTACAGCAGTAATACTAAATATTTGCTATGCGCTTGACTTATGCCTCCACATATTGTAATATATGATAAACAGCATGTCATGGCACTACTGAATATGCCGTGATGTCAATCGGAATATCATGCTACATAAGGAGGATCATTAAATGAAAAAGAGAACACTTGCTGTTTTGCTTCTCTGCTGCATGCTGTTGTCACTTCTGCCGGTCGCAGCATATGCAACAGACGATGGCTTGGAGCCGGGCGTCACGCTCGACACTACGACACCGGCGCCGGAAACTTATACCGAGAACACACCTGTAGATGCTTCAATTCCGTCGACTGAAGGCGAGGGCGGCACTGAAATTCAGCAGGGCGGCAATGAGATCCCATCGACGGGAAACGAGGGCACTGATTCTGAATCAGGTTCAAATGGGTCTGTAACACCACCGACAGAGAATGGCCAGCCAAACGGAGATCTGCCCGCGGAGAATAACATATTTGCTTTCGCCAATTCAACGAGCGTCTGCCCCGAATGCGCGAGTCAATTAACCTACAGTCCAACTGATAATCCGAAGCAGCATACAGCTAAATGCACTTCTTGCAACTACCAGAGATTCGAAGAACATACTTGGAAAGACAACGTCTGTCAGCTTTGCGGTTATGAATGCAAGCATGACAGCGGCATAAAGTATATAACGACTGAAACCACTCATACTGCCACGTGTGCAGTTTGCAACATTCCACAGGGTGAGACTGCAAATCACTCTTGGAAAGACGGTAAGTGCACTGTTTGCCAATATGTCTGCACCCATACCTGGAAAGACGGCGTCTGCGAGAACTGCGGTCTTGAATGCAAGCATGACGGCGACACGAAGTATACAACGACTGAAACCACTCACACTGCCGTATGTGCCGTCTGCGGGCAAACTCAAGGTGAGGCTGCAGAGCACTCTTGGAAAGACGGCAAGTGCACCGTTTGCCAATATGTCTGCACCCATACTTGGAAAGACGGCGTCTGCGAGAACTGCGGTTATGAATGCAAGCATGACGGCGACACGAAGTATACAACGACTGAAACCACACACACTGCCGTATGCGCAATTTGCGGCAAACCTCAGGGCGAGGCTGCAGATCATGCTTGGGACAACAGTAAGTGCAGCGTATGTGAGTACGTTTGCGTACACAGCTATGAAAACGGCGTGTGTAAGTACTGCGGGCTCGTCTGCACACATAACTGGGAAAACGGCGTCTGCACAATCTGCACCCTGGTCTGCACGCATAACTGGGTCGACGGTGTCTGCCCAATCTGCGGCTCTGTCTGCCCACACTCAACAACCGGCTACATAAAGAACGAGAAGACTCATACCAAATACTGCACGACCTGCAATATGATATTGGGCGATGCGGTTGAACATTCCGGTGGCACTGCTACCTGCTGCCAAATGGCGAAGTGTGCGGATTGCGGAATGCCCTACGGAAAAATCAATCCGCTCAATCACACTAACCTGCAGTATTACCCCGGCAGAGCTGCAACGGTCATTCACTGCGGCAACAGAGAGTATTGGTACTGCTCCGGCTGCAATAAATATTATCTCAGTGCGGATGGTGTAGACCCTGTTTGCCCCGTTCAGATAATAATCCCGAAGCTGCCGTATAACTGCAGATACCCCCGCACCGGAGATGACAGCACCCCTGCTCTCTGGCTGACCCTCTTCATCCTCTCCGGCGCCACCCTGACCGCCGCCTACATCTGCACCCGCAAGAAAACCGGCAAAAAATAAACCGACAAACAGCAAAGCCACCGGCGTGGAAAAGATAAGAGAATAGAAATAAAACTATACTAAAAAATACTGCCGCAGAGCAACGCTCTGCGGCAGTATTACATCATCCTTTATTTGATTTTCGCAGCAAGTGTATCTACGTCTGCGATCTCAGCGCCTATGCGCTGCATGTCCGAGAGGTTGGCGCGCTGCACCTCGTCGGTGACGGATGATGTGCAGTCGGACA